>CAUZSN010000042.1:0-21068 GCA_963582345.1 Planctomycetota bacterium | reverse complement strand
TTCCACTTCACGTTGGCCATAGTCAAACTGAACTTCGTTTTTCTTGATCTTGATCTGTGGGCGTCCTTCGGGCAGACCTACTGGTATACACACGGTCTGCCGTGTGTAAGGGTGAATGAAGGCAAAAACGTGTACGCCGGCAGTTGCCTGGAAATATTGCGGAACTTCCGTGTGCCACATCGGTTCGAGCTTATACATCTGTTCGCGTGGAATGTGGCTTGGGGAGGGGTTCTGCGGTGCCGAAGACAACACTTGTTGAATCTCCTGCTGTGGCATGTTTGTTGACATCGCCTTATTCTTCGGCTCTTCTTCCGCTGCCGGTGCAGGCGGGATTAGGTGCGATGCTCGAGGCTGCGGTCCAATTCCCTTGCTCCGTTGAATTGCAACACGAATCTTCGGCACTGGATCCGATGCCGAAAGTGGGATAATCAGATAGGACGGCGATTTGATTTGTTTAGATTGTGGCATTTCTTGAACATTGTTGGATGAGAGCCCTCGTGTCACTACCGGAGACTTTTTGTCAACGAATGATTCTGTCGTGTATGGAGGCGCAGCAGATTTTCCAAGCTGTTGTTTGGACGGTGTTTCGGGGACTTGCAGTCGCGCGGGCGCTGGACGGACCGAAATGCTCTTCGGTTGTATCGCAAGTCTTTGCTGCGGAATTAAGACCCGAACTTTGGGACTTAACTGGATCTGCACAGTACTGACGGTCGGGGGTCGAGGTAGACTGACTTGGATTTCCTGATACGGGTAGAGATAGTGCCGGCTGCCAAACCAGGTGAACGGAGCACGCAACCGATTTGCTGCTGGTTCGGTTTCTAACCAGACAAATGGCGCTAGCACGCGCGTTCCTGTCGGTCCAACTTTGACTCGCACAAATGGCGCTAGCACACGAACTTCCCGCGTTTCGGAGTGGCGCTCAACATCGATGAGTACAAAATTAAAAATTTCATCGGCACGCGTGGCTTCCAGCCAAGTAAAACAAACCGCCACCAATACGGTTACCAATCTGCAAGTTAATCTATACATGGCAATTCTCATCCTTTGAGTTACTAACAGATTTAGTTCCTTGAAAGAATAACGTCTCCTTTTGACCGAAATTGTCTTGCGGTCGTGCGCAGTTAGCAAGTAGCCGAACGCTCAAAATTCCGAGAAAACTCTACAATTCGACATTGAAGGGCGTGCCCAGGACAACACTGATTTTCCTACTCGCCCCACCGCCCGTGGTGACTGTGAGAGAACATCACCGAGCTCAAGGGCGTTGGCTTGCTGTTTACCGTGACATTGGGCAACGTGGTTCAAGGCGCATTCGACATCAACGTCAGCTTGTCACGCACGCATCGTGCACATACAGTGGCTGCAAATTAGTTTAGCTGAAAAACTTGTCAAGCGCGACTGATCGAACACCAAAATGAACGCACCGAAAGGAACTATTGGCATTTTGACTGGTGGCGGCGATGTTCCGGGGCTGAATCCAGCAATCCGCGCCGTCACGTTGCGAGCGATTCGTGAGGGTTACCGCGTTATTGGGATTCGCCGTGGCTGGGCCGGGCTTGTCGATTTTATTCGTGACAAAGACGCAGATAACACGGCGTGCATACAAGAATTGACTGAAGATCTTGTCAATCGTGCTGGTCGGACAGGGGGAACATTCATCCATACGTCACGGACGCGACCCAGTCATCTGCCAGAAATAATCGTGCCGCCTTATCTGCGCGACCAGTACGCCGATGAATTCAACGACATAACTCCAGAAGTGCTCAAAAACTTAGACTTCCTAAACATCGATTGCCTCGTTCCGATTGGTGGTGACGACACGCTGAGCTACGCTCAGCGGTTACATCAAGAGGGTGTTAAGATTGTGGCGATTCCCAAGACGATGGACAACGACGTTCCGGGCACTGACTACTGTATTGGTTTCAGTACCTGCGTTACGCGCACGATCGAATTGACCCATATGCTTCGTACATCAGCGGGATCGCACGAGCGGTTTCTTGTCATCGAGGTTTTCGGGCGATATGCGGGTTACACCGCGCTCTTACCCACGATGGCAGGTGCCGCGGATCGCTGCGTGATCCCAGAGGCTCCCTTCAGAATCGAACACCTTGCCGAATTGCTGTCTTTTGACCGTGAGCACAACCCCAGTAATTACGCAGTCGTTCTGGTGTCGGAGGGGGCTAAGCTGTCATACAAGGACGGGATGTCCTTCGAGAGTGAAGAGCAAGATCAGTATGGTCATCGAAAGCTAGGAGGAGTTGGTGACCAAGTCGCTACCCAGTTGAAGAAGGTCTCGCTCAAGTGCAACAAAGGTCAACACGTTAATATTATGAGCCAGCGGCTTGGCTACCTGGTGCGCTGTGGTGAGCCGGATGCCATTGATTCTATTGTGCCGATGGCTTTTGGGAATCTCGCGTTGGATTTGATTCTATCGGGTTCTTCGGGGCGGCTGGTGTGTCTAAGAAATGGTTGCTACGACAATGTGTCGATTGAGACCATCGCGGGGCGAAAAAAAGTCGTTGACGTCCAGAAGCACTACAGTCCCGAGCGATTGCGGCCGAAATACGAAACGTTTGAACGACAGCCATTATTCATCATGACTAGCGAGGACTGAAGCGTCCGGTCATATACATTGGGACTGGTGTATGTGGTCGCTATCCTCGAATCTACACGTTAGGAGAGTCTAGAGCGTCTCTGAGAGGCAAAGAGACGCTCGATGACACAGAGAAAGAAGCTTCACAGTCCAGGGCAGGTTATTCGGAAGCTCTAGCAACCAGAGGGAATGCTGATAGTGGCCGAGAGGATTGGAGGCAGTCGTGCCAGGTTCTGGAGATCACTGAGGTCACTTGACGTAATCAGAAGGAATGATGAATGTTGACAACATGTTCCTCGGCCGATGACACGCTCTACTTACGGAGCTTCCGATGAGCCACTGCGAATCAAACGATGACATAGACGCCCATTTCTCAGTGGAGTTTGTGCATAGACTTCGATTTACCCAAGATGTGCTAGACGACGATCATCAAGTGCTGGCCGACATATTGCAACCATGCAGCGGTCAACCAGCACGCGTTCAGTTTTGGGTCGATTCCAACGTAATGGAATCCCAGCCGCAAATGCGGGATAAGATCAATCACTTTTGTGAGCGCCATGGTGACCGGCTCGTGCGCGTCGGCAGCGTGCACATTGCAGTGGGCGGGGAAGAGATTAAGAACGACATTCATCTGCTGGAAGGAATGTTAAAAAATTTCAATGCAGCCGAACTCGACCGTCGCAGCTATGTCGTGGTGATCGGAGGTGGAGCCGTGCTGGATGCCGTCGGCTTTGCTGTCGCCATCGCACATCGAGGTTTACGGCTGGTGCGGTTGCCAACGACCACGCTCAGCCAAGCCGATTCGGGCATCGGCGTGAAAAATAGCGTAAACTTGTTCTTTAAAAAAAACTGGTTGGGAACTTTTGCCGTGCCCTGGGCGACGATCAATGACGCATCGCTATTGTCGACGCTTAGCCGACGCGATTTCATTTGTGGGTTTTCCGAAGTGCTCAAGGTTGGGTTGCTCAAGGATCCTACACTAGTCGATCTTCTCTGCAGCACCACGGCTCGTATTCGTCAACGGGATATGACGGCGGTTTTGCCGGTGCTACGTCGTTCGGCCGATCTGCATTTAGCACATATTACGCGAGGTGGTGATGCATTTGAGGTACTAGAAGGCCGGCCACTGGATTTCGGGCACTGGTCGGCACACAAGTTGGAAGCGATGAGCGATTTCGAATTACGGCACGGCGAAGCAGTTGCAATTGGCGTGGCGATCGACACGGTCTATTCGTCGTTGGCCCACGGATTTCCCAGCGTTGACGCTGAACGCGTTCTGCGATGTCTGATAGACCTTGGCTTCACGCTGGACGACGCGGCTGTGCACGACACCGAATTGTTGTTAGATGGCATGGAAGAGTTTCGCCAACATCTCGGTGGTCGTTTGGCGTTGACGATGCTGCGCGCCGCCGGAAGATCATTCAACATTCACGAAGTCGACAACGAGGTGATGCGTGAAGCGTTTCGACGCGTCTCAGAGTATGCACGACACAATGTTCAGGACATAAGGAGTAATGAATTATAGGGGTGCTAGTCAATGTGTCGCGGTCAAACGAGGCACCTGTCCGTGGACATCGGTGAGACGGTAATCGCGACCTCCATAACGGTAGGTGAGACGCTCGTGATCGAGGCCCATCAGATGTAGGATCGTGGCGTGCAGGTCGTGGACGTGAACTTTGTCTCGGACGGCATACCAGCTGAATTCGTCTGTAGCGCCGTGCATATGTCCGTCTGCCAGCCACATCGTGAAACCAAAAGGGTGATGTTCACGTCCGTCGCTGCCCTCTGCCGTTGGTGTGCGGCTAAACTCGCTGTCCCAGACAACGATTGTTTCGTCGAGCAGCCCGCGCGAATCAGAAAACTTTTGTCCGGTTTTCCGGGCATGAGTGCCGGTCCGCGGTCGCCGCCTTTACGCCAGCCGTCTTGGGTGTCAAACGCCAACCTGCTGGCGGACTTGCCGTTGACCGCCGAGTGACAAGGGTAACAACGCTCAACCAACAGTGGGCGCACTTTTGACTCAAAAAAACTAGAGTCTGTCCAGGCTGGAGCCGCAGCCTCTAATGCCGAAACGAGCAGAAGCATTGTGACGGAGTTGATGTTTTGAATGTTCATTAGATTTTGAGAGTCGCTTGTCCTTCCAGCGACCGGTATAATCTTCGTTTGAGTGGTCACTCAAGCAAATACGGTTTATTGGCAACAAATACCATAATAACAGCCAGTAAAGGGATAAATGCCATCATGACTAACAGTCGTAGCCAAACCGAAATATCGAGTGAAGTAAAAATGTCGTACGTCCTCGTCGTCTGCTTCGTTGCTGCCGTAGGAGGGTTTCTTTTCGGCTACGATTTGGTGATCATCTCAGGAGCCCAACTCCCGCTGTTTAAATACTTCAATCTTCAGGAAAGAGAATTTGCTCAGGGCCTAGTCACAGCGAGTGCCTCAATTGGCTGCATCGTCGGTCCATTTCTGGGCATGTTTCTCTGTGATGCGTTGGGAAGACGGCGGACACTCGTGCTCGCTGCGTTGCTATTCGGAGTGAGCGCAATCGGCACAGCATTACCGGACTATGTTGAGAGAGTTCTTCCTGTTGAGACGTTTTGGACATTCATCCTGATGCGCGCCATCGGAGGTCTGGGCATCGGCCTCGCGTCGGTGGCTTCTCCGATGTATATCATCGAGGTTGCTCCACCCAAATGGCGCGGTGCCCTAGGCTTGATGTTTCAGCTTGCCGTTTGCATTGGAGCCGTAGCCGCCGTGATTGTGGCATGGCTTGTGGCGCGTTCTATTTCAGACGTAACGAACTGGCGGTGGATGTTCGGTTCGGAAATGGTGTCCATCATCGCCTTTGTCGTCTTGCTAAAGTTTGTTCCGTACAGCCCGCGTTGGCTGGCTGAGAAAGGAAGAGATGACGAAGCTCTAGCGGTGATGAAGCGCATCAGCGGACCGCAACAGGCGGAACAGGAAATGGCTGAGATTCGCGAATCACTGGAAGCCGAAAGTGGTGGTGGCTTTGCTGAGTTGTGGCAGCCCGGCATGCGCATGGCATTGCTGGTAGGTGTCTTGCTAGCGTTTTTTAATAACTGGACCGGTTGGACGGCCGTCGGTATTTATTTGCCGATGCTCTTTAAAGAAGCTGGTACCACGATAACTAGCGAAGCGATCCAGATGACCATACCAGTCTTTGCTCTTGACGTCATCCTTACAATCGTTGCCATGTGGCTTGTGGATCGAGTCGGGCGGCGCATTATCTGGAATACGACAGCGTTTGCCATGATCTTCGCCACATTCTTTGCTGGACTTGTTTATCAGTTCGACATTAGGGGTCTGTTGGTCATGTTGGTGCTTTTTGGCATTGCGATTCCTCATGCCATCGGTCTGGGCGGTTTGCCATGGTTGATGATGTCAGAACTCTATCCGACGCGCATTCGTGCCAAGGCCGTCGCGGTCACGACGAGCGTTGTGTGGATCGGCGGTTACACCGTGATGCAATTTTTTCCTGTAATTATCAGGATCTCCAAAGAGAGCGCGCTGGGCACTCTTGCCGGTGCGTTTTGGGTATTTTCGGTGATTTCCGTGTTTGCTCTCATCTTTGGTCTGACTCTGTTGCCAGAGACAAAGAATAAGACGCTAGAGGAAATTACACGTCATTGGCATCGATCATAACAAGTATTGCGCGCGTCGAAGATCGAAGTGTTCGAGCTTCTTCAGCCATTTTTAATTGCTACAACCTGGGTCTGATCCGGTTGCACAGTGACCTTTGTTGTATACGTTCTGGTCACGTTGCTAGCCGTATTGTTTGTCGGAGAGATTGCGCTCAATTAGGTGTGGGCACTGCCACAGCATTTGCGTACTTGTACCACCCACGTGGTGGACTTTGTCGTTTCTGCCTCAGATATCCGTTGCATTTCGACAGCAACATTCACCGCGAGAACCTTACGGTTGCAATTGGTGCTCTCCACCGGCGAATTGGTTGTGGCAACTGTTACATTGCTCCAGCATCTTTATGTAGTTTTGACGGGTTGCGTCGTAGTTCTGTTTCCGAGCCGCCTGATAGAGATGGCCTCCTACACGCCGTACCGCGATTGCTAAACGGTTCCATTCTGTCGCATTTTCATTTGGTTGGCGAAACCACAGCAGATTGCTACTTTCTGCCAGGATCAGTGAATCGGACTTGATGGCTTTCCAGACAGATTTGTCGGCTGGTTCGGCAGCGATATGTGCTCTCAGTCGCTTATAGCTTGGTTCAAAGACATACTCCATGAATTCGTGCATGTCTTTCTCGACGGGTTGTGGACCAGTCCGAGCCAACGTTGCATCTTCCGCGTTGAGAGTGGAATCGTGTGACATCGCAACCCACGTAAACACACTCACGGAGACCATTGCGAACAGAGCCATCAGGCCGAGTCGTGTTTTAACTTTTGTCATCATAGTTCTCCATCACCTGGGCTCTACCTCAAATTTCAATATACTGCTTCGCGCTGCTAACAGAAGTTTTCAAGGCACAGACGAATTAATTAATTTCACGGCTGAGACGTTCTAGCTAAGATTATCGCACCTGTGCTCAACAAGTTCAAACAGATTCCGCACACGACTTCCGGAAGGCCCGAATGCTGTCCGGTGCGAAGGGAATCTACGAATGTTCGAACGGCACGGTAACTGATGTAAGCGCTATTGAGGACCATTTCGCCGTTAGTCACCGAATCCACCATATCGGCGCGTGCCGCGGTCGAATGCGATTCGGTTGGCGGCGAACAGAACGACGATCCAGCAGAATTCAATGCTTAGCTCGAATTCGAGTCCCTCGCCCAATCGATAACCGTCCCGCTGAAGTATCACTGCGGCTGGGACGTAGGCCAAATACTTGAAGGGAAGATAGGCGATCCAATCACCGATTTCCCCAAACCAGTCCAGCGGGATCATATGCCCGGACAGGAAATAGGTGATCATCATGTAGATGAACAGCAGTGAGCTGACTTCAAGAAACCAGAACGCGATTAATCCGATCAAGGCATCCAGCAAGAACCCAATCATGAACGCCATGATTAGGGATGCAGCACATGCCAGAGTCGTTAACGGGTCCGGCCAGCCGTTGAAATAGTTGCGACATAGGTAGAATACCAGGACAAAGGGACCGATTGCGACACAGTAGTAAACTACTTTGTGCGCCACTCGGTGCCAAAACAAATAGCCCAGCATGTCGATCGGTTGAGTTAGGTATTTCTTGACTGTCCCATCTCGTATGTCGCGAGCAATTCCGCCAGCCAATCCTGGCATACTGGAAAATGCTCGGCCGACCATCGCCAACAGGTAGTACGCTACCATGTTGGAATATGTGTAGCCGTTCATTTCACCACGAACGCTGTCGGTGCCGATCGCGTAGATAGCTCCCCACAGAAAAATTTGCGTGACGATCGGAAGAAATCGAACCAAGGTTCCGAATGCGAAGTCGGCTCTATAAACGAACCGTTCTTCAATGCAAGTCTTCAGGATTACCCAGTTGGTACGTAAGCTCGCGAGCATATGTCACGCATCGTCCCACGCAGCGCTCAGCCCGGCAATATATTCGAGTGCCTCGTCAAGCGTTCCGACCTTGGCTCCAGGGACGCGGCCGTCCCGATCGCAGCGGGCCAGCAGTGTCAATTCCTCGAAGTGTTCCGACCGACGTAACGATCTCGAGATCTTTCCGGTCTGTAGGAACTCAAATGCTGCTGACCTGTTTTCTATCAGAAACAACGTGCGGTCAGTGACCATTCCCTTCAACGTCTCAATGGCAGCATGAACCGAGTTTTTGCGATCGACTCCCAAACCGACATCGTGCAGCAGGCATGCCAGCAAGAACTCTTCATCGTACGGCTGCGCTGCAAGACCTAATTCGAAGACCTGCAAGCTGTGATAAAGTGCATTGCCTTCGGGATGCTTCGATGGATCAAGAGGTACTTTGTCCAGACGCTTCAGTAGCATTCGCAGAGCGGAGAACGTGTCGGGATGGTATATGTGTTCGGCGACCGAGTCATGTTGGTGATAGTTACGAGGGATATAGCCGTCCGCAAATAAACCGGAAATCGCATAAATTTTATTTTCAATTTCAACGTTAGTTGGCATGTCATCGTACACGATTTTCTTGCGAGACAGCCAACGCGCTGCGCGTTTCCGGGCCGTTGGGTATTCTGTTTCTTGGCCCCGCAAAATCAACCGAGCCGCTTCCGCGGCAATCGAATCCCGTAACCTGAGATTGGCCATAATTGGTTCAGTATGATTGAACGGGCCAATGTAGGCAACTGGACCTGATCTATTTGCTTGCGGCTACGCCGCTTCGGTTATTCAATAACCGATGTGACTGGTTGCTATTCGGTGTTTTGCTCACTTTGAGTATCACTTCCAGCGCTCCGTAGTAGCCAGCGAATGACTGGATAGGTCAGGGCAGCGCAGGTTGTCCCCACAATCAACGAACCAACGATCAGTGGTTCCCCAATATTAACGAACAGTGTTTCGACTGCATTCCACCATTCGTCAAAACTGTTGTACCGCAAAGCTCTTGTGAGTTCCTTTCGCGTCACATGCCCCTCGATGAACAGTGCCCCGACTTTGTAATTCAACCAGTAAATGGGCACGAGTGTAATTGGGTTCGAGATATAAACTGTAATCAGGCTCGCCATGCGATCGAATGTAAAAAACGGCCTTGTCAAGAACGCAATCAGCATCACCAAAATCATCTGAATACCAACAGTCGGCGTCAGGGCGATAAACATCCCAAAGGCCGTTCCGAGCGCAATTGAATGCGCAGTATCATCGAGCACCAGGATCGTCCGCAGCAGCGTGCGCGGACTACTCCACCAATGAACGTCTTTTTGTTTCGGCGTTGGATTCATTTTGCGATCATGTTGCAGTTAGAAGTGAATGGTATCGAAGTCCAGATTTTTCTAAAAGGTAGACTTCATTGATTCAGAAGCGTGATACCATTGTCTACGATCAGCCGGTCCCAAACTGGATCATCTTGAAGAGTGTTTCGAGTGTGCGCAAATTACTCAAAGAACTTACCGTATTGGTCCTTCAACGCCTGAATCCCCGTGTTGACGATCCGAGTATCGCTGGTGAGTGAAATGAGTAAACACCCCTTTTCCATCAGCATCTCGGTATATTTCGGGCTGACCGTGACCGCTCCCAGATGCTTGCCATGATTACGGCAGGCAACGGCCACTTGGTCAATGGCGTCCAGGCATTTCTGGTTCCAAAAATCGCCTGTAACGCCTAGGCTCTGGCTCAGGTCCGACGGGCCAATGAACAACAAATCCACTCCGTTGATTGCCGCAATCTGATCGCACTCGTCGACTGCCTGTGCGGTCTCGATTTGAATGGCTAGGAACGATTCTTGGTTTGCCTTTTCGGTAAATTCGGCCGGTGGGATATTAGCAAATTGAGCGTCCCAGCCACCGGTATTCAAGCCGCGCGTTCCACGCGGATAGAACTTCGCCCACTGTACAATCTGTTCGGTTTGACTCGCCGAACTCACTTGGGCAGCCATGATGCCGCCTCCGCCCGCCTCCAAACATCGAGTGACCAATGCGTAATCAGTTGGGGCAATCCGCACGAAGTTGTCAAGACCCTGGCTGCGAGCAGCCAGGGTGGCAACTTCAAGCTGTTCCATCGAAAATCCCACGTGTTCGTGATCGAACCATACCGCGTGAAAACCTCCCTGAATTCCGAGCATTTGAATCAAGTCGTGGTGCAGCAAACGCCCCACTCCGGCCGCCCATACCTGCTCACCTCGATTCATCCGATCTTTGATGCGTTCGACCATATTCTTACGCGGCCCGAAATCAGAGCCGTCCTTAATTCAGACTGAATCGCGGCGGGAATGATTCTGTCGCTCGAGATCCCTTTTTGTTAGCTGCTTGCTTTCGCAGGCGTTGCAGCAATAAATCACTTCGCAGGTCGACGTTCACCTCATCCAAAATTTCCTGGGCAGACGTCTCCAGTTTCATCGAGTGCGCCAAGACATCACACAACTGTCCTAACGGTATCTCGGTGTCAAGTGACTCGTGAACTACGTGGCCCAAATTGACTACTGGATACAGTTCGTAAAATGCGGTCAGCAGTTCCCGTTGTCGATGGTTTCGATCGATGACGGGATGTTGTGGATAATGGTCCTCAAGCAGTTTTAGTTTGGCTACGCGATACGGTAAGTCAACCTGTTTCTCTTCGAGGATTTCTGCCCGCCCGACTCCCCGTAGGATTAAGTTGTACCGTTCGTCGGGCAGCCGTTCCTGAACCTCAATTCGACCTACGCAGACTGTGTTGAAAATGGCAGCCGTTTTTTCTTCGTAAATATTTTCCCAGCCTGGTTTCAACCGAGCCATGGCAACTAGGCGCTCGCTGACGATGACGTCAGCGACCATCTTACGAAACCGAGGCTCAAAAATATGCAGCGGTAACAGAGTGTGAGGAAAGAACACTATGTTTGGCAAAGGAAACAGCGGCGCTCGCTCAGAGAAACGCGCTAATTCACCGTCAATGTTGAATTGTGAGGTCATGCCTAAACAGTCGTGTTTGGAATTTCGATTTTGGGAACCCGATCATCCCGCAATTGAACGTCAGCCGGATACATGTCTTCGGCATCCAATAGTTCCTGAAAACAGTGTTTCATCTCTGCAAGAAATTTCTCAACGTTGATTCCCATAAAGTGTGCACCATATTGTTCCAGTTTTTTTCGGCTTGATTCGTATAGCTTTCTGGCTCCGCCTAGATTGTCGTTCCCGAAATGGAACAGAGCAACCGAAGCTTGAATCAGTCCCTGATAGAACTTCTTTTCCTCGCCGATTATTTCTGACCACAATTCTTCCAAAACGTCGTGACAGTCATAGAATTCTTCTTCATTGAATAGTCTTAGTCCTTCTAAATATTTTTCAGGATAGCCGTCCAACATCCGTTTCTTCCCAATAGTCACAAAGTCATCACGAGATGGTTGTCAATGATTGCCAGCATCACAATGCGTACTTTGTATCAACCAGTTTCTAGCAAACGATTGCGATTCTGTGTACGCGACGTATCATCGTGGTAGTCGAGTTAAGTTCGATTTTAGATAGCTCGGAATCCCTGTGTCTATGATGAGTGACGCCGGAACTCGCTAAAATACCATGGCCAATTCGGATTACGCCAACTCGCCTGATGCCAAAAAGAAACATGCCCGAAAAATTGTACAGGGTTTGCAGCGTGCATACCCTGAAGCGACATGTGCACTGCATCACAAATCGGATTACCAGCTCTTGGTTGCCACCATCCTTTCCGCCCAATGCACCGACAAGCGGGTGAACATGGTCACTCCGGCGGTCTTTAAAAAATTTCCCACTGTGTCCAAACTGGCGGTTGCGAAACAAAAGGACGTGGAACGAATCATCAAGTCGACGGGTTTTTTTCGTGCCAAGGCCACGAATCTGCGTGCCATGGCTCAACGTGTGGTCGAGGAATTCGACGGCGAACTGCCTCGAGATATCGACCAGATGGTTACGCTGTCAGGTGTCGGGCGGAAGACAGCCAATGTCGTGTTGGGGACAATGTACGGGATTGCCAGCGGAGTGGTTGTTGACACGCACGTCAAGCGTATCAGCCGGCTTCTAGGATTGACAGAGAGCAGTAATCCCGACCGCATTGAACGTGATCTGATGCAAGTGCTTCCTAAGAAGGAATGGGTGGTTTTTTCACACCGAATGATTCACCACGGCCGTAAGATTTGTATCGCTCGGCGTCCGACATGTATTGAGTGTCCGTTGCTGAAGTTGTGTCCGCGCGTCGGTCTGCCGCCACTCGATCGGCAAACCTTTTGACGCCCGAAAACAACTCGGCCATCCTTTGAAACGTGAAAGTGGACGCTATAATCTCTGGGAGTTAGACGTCACGTTTTCCGTCCCGGTCACCCCAGCAAAGTACGATATTGATGATCCTGACTGGCAGCGAGATCAATGCTCGGATAGGTGGGGACATCATAATTGATCCCTTCAACGAACGATTTCTCAATCCAAACAGCTACAATCTTTGCCTGCATAACGAACTGCTGGTTTATGAAGAAATTGTTCTCGACATGCGGCGGCCCAATCGCTTTCGCCGCTACACCATTCCTCCCGAAGGTTTCATCTTGAACCCCCACCAACTTTATTTGGGTCGCACGAAAGAACGGACCGAGACACAGAATCTGGTCCCCATGCTGGAAGGTCGCTCGTCTGTGGGCCGACTGGGACTATTCGTCGACGTCACCGCCGGTTTCGGCGACGTTGGCTTTTGTGGCTACTGGACACTTGAAATGTTTGCCGTCCAGCCCGTGCGGATCTATCCGGATGTCCCGATTTGTCAGATTTTTTATCACACAATTTCCGGAGAGGTTACCAAGTACCAAAGCGACAAGTACCAGAATAATCAGGATATCCAGCCGAGCTTGCTGTTTAAAGAGTTTGAAGAGGAGGCGGATCCCCAGATGCGGCTATCCTTCGGGCAAGAGTTATCGGAATGACCGCAAGGAAACCTGTTGATGGAGAAAATCGTTTCCGGTGGCCAAACGGGAGTGGACCGAGCTGCATTAGACAGTGCTCTATCAGCTTCGTTTCCTTGCGGGGGCTGGTGCCCACTAGGTCGCACTGCCGAAGATGGTGTGATTGACGAGAAATACCCGTTGCAGGAAGCACCATCCCGAGATTACGGTGTCAGGACCAAATGGAATGTCCGAGATTCGGCTGGAACGCTAATTTTGTCTGTCGGCGAGCTGACGGGTGGAACGGCATTGACGCATTCGCTGGCCCGTCGCATGGACAAACCGTGCTTAGTCGTCAATCTCGATAACGTTTCGATCGTCAGTACCGTTGTGGAATGGCTTCAAGAGTTCCAAATCAACGTCCTAAACGTAGCCGGTTTGCGAGAAAGTCAACAGTCGGGAATCTACACAAAGGCCACGGGATTTTTGCAAGCGATTGTAGCCGAAATACATCATCAGTGAACCAATATCTGACGGAATTGGCGCGAATAGCCCTTCAAATTTGATTTGGTTCTGGCTGGAAGATGTCGTGGAGCGGGATGCGATTGGAAGGCGGTTCCATTTCGATCCAATCGGCTGTCAACAGATACGTGTAAAATCGAATCAGCGGCCGCAATGCGGTTTCCGGGTGGTCTTTGAGGATACCTTGAAGAAATTCCGTGGCCTCTTTGTTCTGACCAGTCTCGATCTTGCAAATCGCGACATTGAACTTGAGAGAGGCAATCAGGTCAGCCGCTGATTGCTGGGCCTCCCGCACCGAAATGACTTGCTGAACTGGCCACAAGTTACGCCCCTTGCCGAACAAGAATGTTGGCGGCTGGGCGAGCGGCAAGGTTGTCAATAGCCCAGTCAACCGTTCTCGCTCACTGGCATCGATTAGGCTGGACCAGAGATGTATGGCGTGATCGTACTCATGGTTACCGTTCGCTAGCCATGCTAAGGCGGCAGCAGATTTCCATTCAGAGACTCCACTGCGTGCTGCCGCACGCTCAATCTCTTCAAACAAACGGGTAGCCTCTTGCGGGCGTCCGGTTTGCATCAGCAGAATCCCCTGCAGCAACTGGGCGTCTGGGTTTCGGGCGAGGTAAACGGGGTCTTCCTTAATAACTTCGAGCGATTGTAGAACAAAGCCTCTTTCATAAGAGCTCTGAGCAACTTCCAATCGATTGGCTCTCGGTTGCTCCAACGCCTGTTCGACAAACGTCGCAGCGCCGTCGACCATTGTCTTCAGTTGCTCTTGCATTTGAACTTGGCGACGCCGCATTTCCAACTCCTGATTCGACAGGTCTGATCGATTCGCGGTCAACTCGACATAACGGTTGACGGAGCGCAGTGCCAAATCCATACTTTTGAGTTGCAAATATACTGGAATTAATCTTAGGTGAACGGCAGGATTATTCGGTTCGATAATACGCGCCTGGTGAAACGCATGCAGGATCTGGTAGTGCCTCAATTGGTTTTGGAATTCCACTGAACCGTTGCGCGCGATTTCCGTCTCTAACAATTCAAGAATCGAGTAGGCATCTCCTAGAACAATAAAGGCCACGGCACTATCCGGATTTTGAGCCAAGCCTTGGTTGGCCTTGAGAATCGCACGATACGCTAACGATGCCATCGCCTCCGTACTGAGCCGAAGCTCAGGTTTCTGTATCGTCTTCAGGCAGTGGCGAGCTTCACGGACCGGATTGGGAACGTTCCGATTGGGCAACGAGAGATATTTCTGATAAAAGGACGGCGCACGTGGCCAATCGCGTGCGCCTTCGTTTGTCGACTCCGCAGAATCGGTTCCGAATGTTGCTTGGACCAAATCTAATCGGTGATCTTCAACGTATTTTTCCAGTTCGGGATCGTACTTTGTCAGCCGGCGCTGGTCTTCAACTCGCGGGTACATGTAGAAGACAGCTGTCACGGCACCCAAGTGGGTGCACACCCAGTCATCAGGAGTCAACAACAAATCCCAAAACGTCCGATAGTCGGGATTATCGCCCGTCAGTCGTGGAACGACGTGCGTGATGTCGAAGCGATCGAACGTCGACTTCCAGACTTGCTGCGAATTTTGGGTCTGGAGTGATCTCTTGGTGTTCCTGCGCAGTGAGCGTCGAGTCTCATCATGCAGTTTCAACAAGTCGTCTTCGCCACGTCCTGCATAGATTGCAACGCGATTGTCAACAAAAACTTTCTGACCAGTCCAAATCAAGACGTCACCCTGTTCCAGGCGAAAGTTGAATGGCCGGTCGTCAAACGAACCTATCAACTCTTTGCGATAGCCATCAATGACCGATCGCAAGTCGCGATCGAAACCGAGCCCCATACGTTGGCCATCCACTCCTGTCAAGCGGCCGCTAATTGCAAGAAAAGCCAATGTGAATAACGCCAAAACGGTGATCGCCCGACCCCCGCGAGAGAACAATAACTCGTTCAGTTCCACAGAATATGTCTGGCGGAAGTTGGTCCGATACCAATCCTGTGCGTTTAACGAGCCGATCACGCAGACGACAACACAGGCGGCCGCCAATTCATGTACGGCCGCCAGAGCCATAGCAACGAATCCGATCCAGGTGAAAAGATGAGCAAAACTTAGTTGAGATCGGTTCAGTATCAATGTCACTGCCGAAATCGCTAACACCAAAAGCCCAGCGACGACATGGACGTTGAGCGAGTTCCAGAATACCGTTCCGATAATCGGGAAATCGTTCAGTGCATCGACCGAAGGATTGGCCCCGTGATAGTCTCTCAGCACCGGATATTCCGTTGCGTACAAGTTGATCGGGGCAAGCAGGGAATTCCAACCAAACGGGTTCAGTAACGCTGTGACCACACAGGCTCCAAGAACCTTCCATAGTTGTTTGCGCCGTGCCGCATTAAGTACTCCCGGCCGATCTGCGAACGAACCGACTGTTTCCCCCAAGGCATACAAGAGCACTAGAATCAAGCCAAGAAACATTCGCTTGTCCAGATTACTCCACACAAGAAACAACGGCACCAACGACCATAAATGTTTGGACGCTCCCGATTCACGCCATTTGTGCAAAAACCACAAGGTCAATGTCAGACCCAGTAGCGTTGCCAAATCCGGACGTGCGGTGAACTGGGGATAACAGACAACCAGCGTCAAGCCGGCGCAAATAGAACCCCACCATGTCGAAATGTCTGGACGATTGATGTGTACGATGAAATAAAACGTTATGGCAGTCATAATCGCGGTCAGGACTGTTAATCCAACAGGCCCCTGGATCGAGTACACACCAGCTAACAAGAGGTCGAACAGCCACGACAGATTGACCCATGGTGTTTCCGTGGCGGTGAAAGAGAAGACGTCGTGCGATGGTGGTAGCCAAGGCCAACCTTGTTCCGCGATATATTTCCCTGTTTTCACGTGGACCAGGACTTCGGTCTCGCCGATTTGCGTAAAGCCGAATAGAAACGCTAACAGAATGACCGCCCAGGACAGCATGAAGTCACCACGAATGGCTTCGTCTTCGACAAGCTCAGGCGTCAGTGGCTCCCATGGGGGCAAACCATCTTCGGTCGTCTGATTGGCCGTTTCGGTTTGCTCAGTTGAAGGGGCTGGGCCGTCGTTGGGCGCCTGCTCTAGCCGAGATTCAGTTTCGTCGGCCACATCATTTCCCTTGATTTGATCATCCTGCTCGGGCGCCGCTTCTGAGCGGGGAATATCATCTTCAGGTGTGATCACTGGTCAACTCGAATTTCACAAGTATGTAAAAATTATGATATGCTAGCGGCTGACTTGAATTTTTCCGTATAGCGAACATTTCATGCTAAGCAGGTGAATCGAGACTGGTCAAGTACAGGTATGCCATTTTACAACTGCTGCAGAGAAATACGTCCGGCGGGCTCCGATTGTTTGTCGCCGAACGCAGAATTGCTACAGTTGGCGAAGACTGCCTGCGTTGCCGCGATTGGTAGAGGATACCGTCACTTGGACGGCGCTAGTTCGATTGACCTTGCCACGTAATCAAAGAAACTCAGCAATGGCGGTCCCGTTTTCAGTCGCAGACGTAGGACTACCACATGAAGTCGTGAACGTCTGTGTTGAATCGATTCTGAGTGCTTTGATGATTGTCACGAACAGATCGGTAACCAGGTAGGACTTACCCTTAGATTTACTTTCCTGATGTGTTCGTCATTCTGATGGACCTGCTGCTAGCGAGTCACCTGTCCAGTACGGCCGGCATTATTTGCAGAAAGTGGTTTCGACCGCGATTGGCGTTCGTCTGAATTTTCCCATCGGTACAACGTAGGGTCTCAGCCAGTTGTCCCGATGTTCTTAGGTCGTTTATCAGCGTCACCCACGGGCGGTCAATGGCCTGGCAGAATTCGCGGACGTCTTTCACGATTGACTCGATTTCTTCCTCCGCGACATCCTTCAAAACCAGTCTTTCATTGATTTTATCGAAATGCACATTAATCCAAACTATTAGGTCGTGAACCGAGTCATGACAGCCTGGAATGTCCGTCCTACGGCTGTTTCGTCAGACAGCTCAAGGGCCAAGTGTTACCAGACGAAGATGACGGTATCCTTAAGGCCTTGAATTGTGAGGTTCAGCTTTCATGTTAACGCTCGGTTTCTGGACGCTGAAGACCTCGAAAGATTGAGCGGCGCAGTGGGTTGTTTCGGCTGGTAAATTCGTCGACCGTTCCTTCGTCCAAGGCCATCACCATCTCGTGAAACTTGGCGTCCATGTCGTCTGAAAAATAAACAAGCAGCGCTTCAGGTGTGTGAGGCGCAATTGGCGAGCCCCATTCGGGCAAGTTCTGATGTGAGATGATGATGTGCTCCAGGCGAAGTAATATCTCGGGATCAATGTCAGAGATCGACTCGGCTTTCGCTCGTATCATGTCACGTCCTAACAGAATGTGGCCAATCAACCGGCCTTGTGCGGTATAGGTTGAACCTTGTGGCTGAAATTGCATTTCCTGCACCTTGCCGATGTCGTGCAGCATGGCTCCAGCTGCGACCAAGGACTTTGATAACGGGGGTTGCATGTTTGAATAGTAATCAATGTATTTGTTTGCCAGGTAGACCGCCGTACGCGTCACCGACAATGTATGTTCCAGAAAACCGCCGGCGAACGCATGATGATACCGCGCTGCAGCCGCAATTTGCTTAATGTCGTCAACGTGTTCTTTAAGCAGGTCGATGACTAGCCGCAGCAGTGGAGCGTTGCTGATCTCTCGATTGGCGATTTCGAGCAATTCTGCAAACATTTCATCAACGTTGAACCGCGTTTTCGTGTAAA
This sequence comes from Planctomycetota bacterium, assembly GCA_963582345.1. GTDB lineage: Bacteria > Planctomycetota > Planctomycetia > Planctomycetales > Planctomycetaceae > CAUZSN01. The sequence continues at coordinate 2,698 of CAUZSN010000042.1, read as the reverse complement.
AGTCGGATGCATCAAAGCCGTCCGCTTGGTCGGCTTCCTGAACCTCACGAATGCGGTCCAATTCAATCTGTGGACCATACTGGCTTTCTGTGAACCGGCATCGCAATTTGTAGAACTTGCCGATCTGCCATCGAGTTTCACACTCAGAAAACCAAGCAGAATCACTCCAGATCATAGCCGTGACAGTTCGTCTGCTCTCTCGAAATGAAGCACGGTAATAAGGCTTTCCGTCACGTGATTTGGTGCGGTCTTTGGCGACCAGTAGGGCGAAGCAGTCACCCAGCTGCCCGGGAGTGAATTCGCTCAGTCGAATAACGCGTATTTCCTGTTCCATACAAACGTGCTGCCGCAATGATTATCTGGGATTCTGTGAAAAATGATCGATTGCAATCGACCAATGTACTGAAGCAACCATCACACTTCAAAGGCTGCGGTTAGATTGCATGTTGCAGCAAGCTAACGTGACAACACGAAAGCCTTCTAGTTGCAAGTTCTGTTGCATAAAATACTTGTGTGTTCAAAAAAACTTTCACTTTAAAAATTGACCTCGCAGATTTCATTGTGAGTCGAAGACAGTCCTACATTAAGAGTGTCACGTCTTGAATTTGGAGACATTTGAGCCAATGTCAGTCACGATTACTGAAAAGGCCGTTACGGAGATGAAACGAGTTTTGACGGAGCAAAAGTTATCGGAAGACACAGTGCTTCGCGTCGGCGTTGCCGGAGGCGGCTGCAGCGGCTTTGAGTACCGTCTGGGCTTCGACGACAAGACCGATGAAGGCAGCGATGAACTTTCTGAGCAGCACGGTATTACTATTGCTGTCGACAAGAAAAGCGCGCTTTTCTTGGAGGGCACCACCGTCGACTTCTACGATGGAATTGAGAAACGTGGTTTCACGTTCAATAATCCGAATGCCGTCAAGTCTTGCGGATGCGGCAGCAGTTTTTCGGCCTGATCGAAATTCGTCACATGTTCTTGCCGGTCCAAGTTCTCACGTGCCAGTTTTTTTGGCGCGCTGATCGGCTACAAAGTTATGATGCTCAACTACGTGTGATAAAAGGCACGTGCTAGAACAGAATAACCGTTGATAGGAACAAACCTTCGCGTTCCAGGCTGGTGTCGTTGGATCGCGTCAGCACTGCACCGGCTTGTAAGTATGTACGCGCCCCGATCTTGCGCAGGTATTGTAGTCCGATGCCCCAGATTGGGGTTCCGTTAGGGGCTTCGTAGGCCACTTCGGGGATTATCGATTCGTCTTCATGGCGGCGGAACAATTGAGCCCCCAATGAAATACCGATCGTGTCATCGGGGGCACGGGTTCGAGCGATTGAGATCAGTGGATCCAGAACAAACGTGTTGCGCAGACGGTCAAAGTTTCCGCCACTGATGGAATTTCAACCGCTGGTTGCCTTGAAGACGTTGGCATAGAGCACGGCATATTCAACTGTCGTGCTACTATGAACCTCATCAGAGAATCTACGGGTAAAGGTACTTTCCACAACGTACAATTGACCGTCACCGCGACCGTCTTCGTCATCCCATTTGAAGAGTGCACGTCCGGTTAGAGTCAGTGGTCCAAACATTTGCGTCGCGCTGATGGCTGAGTAGGTGGCGTCACGGCCAGAATCACGCGAGTTCTGCAAATGTGCGTAAGTCACGTCGAATCGGGCGTGACGCAAATCAGCCGTCACATGCATTCCAGCGACATCGGCCGAAGTCCCTGGAAAGGCATCAACGTCGTCGAATGCGTAGAATCCTAGCACGTTTAAATTGCTGAACGGCGGGATTAGTAATGTATTCTTGTTGACGGCTACGCCGGTCATGTCGTCATTGATTAGTAGAAAGTTATGTAACGCGAAAGGAAATTTTCCCGCGACAACATGAATGTCACGCGGCATGAACTCATCGTCGAACAGGCTGCTGAAGATACTGAACACTTCACCCTCGATCCACCAGCGGTCTGGGATCAAGGTCGATTTGTCCTGGTAGCCGGCTGGGTCGCTGAGTTGATAAAACGATCCACCGCTGTTCTTGCGACCTAACGGACGAAACTGCACATGAGCTCGCTCGGTTCCAGTGATCCTGAGATCCAATTCGATGAACAGTTGATGGCCTACTCCGTCCTGTCGCCGATCGCCTTCTGCCAACACAATGCCGAAGACCTCATAGCTGCCGTAGCCGACGAAACGCGGTTCCCACTGAAATCCCTCCTCACCGAACCATTTCAGTCCTTGCCACGGATGAATGGGATCGGATTCCAGAAATTGTTGAAATGCAGTTATCGGACGAGGTTTGCTCCAGCATTCCGGAAGCCGCAGAACTGGGGAGTGTTGCACCTCGTCGTCTTCCGGACCGTACCATTGGTCGCCTGCGGGTTCGTATAGATACGAACCGCCGTGCCAACGTAATTCATCTTTCAGCGACGGAAGCGGTTCATCCGAGACAAGAACGCTCTCTATAACTTCGCTGGAATCCAGTGCGTCGTTCGGTGTCTTGGATTCAGCAGTCGTTTTGTGCGTCGACGACTGCTGAGCGCAAACTGTCAATGGCGTCAGGAAAATGAACGCAACGACGACAACTAACAACAATTGGAAACAACCCTTCATCGCGTCATAACCAGCGCCATTGCCGATCTCTTGAGGACGGATTTCAAGAAAACGGTTGCGCAGAAAGATGATGTGTCGGAGGCATTTCTTT
>CAUZSN010000041.1:0-21171 GCA_963582345.1 Planctomycetota bacterium | reverse complement strand
CAGGACGGTGGGCGCGGCCGGTCGCTGAAGTTCCGGAAATTCAGGTGACTTTCGACCATTACTTTACATCTTTGTTCTCTAAACCAAGAAACCGTAGTCTGCTAGTTGTCCTGCTAGTGGTGTTGATTGGAGTTTTGGTGTGTCGGACTCGAAAGAAGAAGTTGCTGTCAGATATCTATTCACACAATGTTGAACTCGAATGAGATCTTCGGCTGCGGAATGTGCACCAAAAACAACTCCGCTTTGTAGGTTTTCCGTTTTTTCGTTAACTCTTCACTTTTCCCGTTGCATCAGCCAACCAATCTCAGTATTCTCCCGACTGCAATTCTCTCTCCTCTTAGTCTTCGATATCCCTTCCCTTCAACTCTGTTCGCCGTAATGTAATTCGGGGGATGTGTGAAGACCCCATCACTCTGGACCTGATCAATTAGATCGTACGATGTGATACGGAGCCCTCTGATGTCGGGGACAATCCGTTTTTCTGTTATGATGGCCACTGGGTTGGTGCTAATTGCCCACATCGGCGTTGCTCAAGAATTTCGGGTCTATACACGGGTGTCCGACGTGGGTGCCGAGGTTTACAGTAAGACGCAAAAGCGTGCCGCTCCACCGATCGTTGCCCGCAGTCTATCGCTGTTTCGTGCTGGCAAAGCGTACGACTATTTGGGTTCTGTGGGCGAAGTCATTATTTTCGAGCCGATTCGTCGCCGTTTTACGATTATGAACGGTACAACGAGGATGATCAGTACTTTGACCTTCGATGAAATTGAACAGTACATCGAACGTGCCGGATCCCAAATGAAGACGTATATTGTCGCGCTAGAGAAGAAAGGTGACACCACATCGTTGAAGTCAATTCAGTCGCTTCGCTTCCAATTGGATCCGATATTCAACGCTGACTACGATCCCGCGCTCGATCAGTTAACTTTGAACAGCACGCATTTCCGCTATGTTGCTGGATGTGTCACGGCTGAATCAACGAAGTCCGTTGACCACGAGCTGTTCGATGAAGCTGTTCGGATTTACTTGAATTATGCTGACTGGACGGCCCGACTAAATTATGTTCTCAATCCGCAGGCATTGGCTCCGGCACCTCGGTTGGCACTGAATGATGTTCTGCGGCAGGGAAAAAGACTTCCCATCCAAGTCGATTTGCAGGTTGATCTTGAGCAATCTCTGCATTTGCGGGCCGAACACAAGATTCACTGGAACTTAGATCGAAAAGACCGCGGCGACATCCGCCATTGGGAAATGATGCTCGACGACAAGACCATGTATCGTGTTCCAATCCGCGAATATCAACGGGCGCTCTTGGTCAGTCAACTCAACAGGCGTCGCTAGTCATCGCGACTCCGGCAAATCATCCTCATTGATTTCCGGTGCGAGCAGCAGAAAAAACGCAGACTTAAAGCCCGTAGCTGGATTAGCTATACTTTCAACGGTTCGACTGGAACTAGATGAATGATTTATGGCTGGATGACAGTTTCGCAGGCCGCTGCGGCTCGGTGTTAATCGTTTTTGTCGCGATACGGCGTGCAGTTGTGTTTGGAGCCATGATTTGTCCAAAAGTGAACGCCCTGCATCATCGTCATCCGAGGACTCCAAAAGAATCACTCCGCCTCGAACGAAATTGACGTGGCGAAAAAAGGCACTGTTTTCCTTGGTGCCCGTGGCTCTGCTGGTGACGACCATGGAGGTTCTCCTGCGAGTCTTTGATTATCGCAGTCCGACTAACGATCCCTACGAGAGTTTCGTCCTGCATCGACCGCTGTTTGAACAGCATGGGTCTACTCTCTCGACGCGTCGCACGCGAATGAGGTATTTTCACTATCAGACGTTTTCTATTTCCAAACCGTGGGGTGTAAAACGTTTTTTTTTCTTTGGCGGCTCTACCACATTCGGTTTTTCTCTGAAATCGCCAAAGCACCAATCCTATTGCTACGTACTGGCTCACGAATTGGAACGAGATTGGCAAAAAAAAATCGAAGTCGTCAACTGCGGCGGAATTCAATATGCCAGTTATCGTTTGGTTGGGCTCGTCGAGGAATGTCTTGAGTTTTCTCCCGATTTGATGGTCGTGATGTGCGGCCATAACGAGTTTCTTGAGCCCCGTCACTACGCGGATTTGATCAACAGCGGTATCGTGATGCGTCTGTGGCGTGGGCTCCGTTTGGCCCATCTGCTAAACGAAGCAAGCGAACGAATGTTATCGGGCCGGTACGCGGGCGTCATTGATGCTCAGCAGAAAGAGAAAGAGATGGTCTTGGCCGCTGATTATGTGGATGAACGCTACATTGTGAGGGATGACAACGAGTATCAGCGCACCTTGGAGCATTACTCACGTAACTTGAACCGTATCGTGGATTTGTGCCGCGCCCACCACACGCCGTTAGTGCTTTGCACCAGCGCGTCCAATCTCCGCGATTGGGAGCCGTTTATCACGGAGCCGGGAGTGGGTGTTTCTCGTAAGGGGTTGGAACGCCTGCTGGACGAGGTATCGGAACTATTCGACGATCAGCGTTACGAGGACGCATTGGCGATTGCCAAAACAAAAGTGTTAAGTCGTTCTCCGCGAGCCGCCGCTTTCCATTACGTGTCCGCCAAGTGTTTAGACGCGTTGGGCCGAAAGGTAGAGGCCAAACAAAGCTATATTCGGGCAAGAAACACTGACGGGTTCCCGCATCGCACATTGACATCATTCAATGAATGTGTTCGGCGAATCGCTGCCGAGCGGGATATCCGTTTGTTGGATGTCGAGGCACTGTTCATGGCCAACTCTCTGGATGGCATTCCGGGAAACAACCTGTTTTTAGACCAATGTCATCCTAACGCTGAGGGGCATCAATTGATTGCATCGGAGCTAAAGGCAATCGTGTTGAAGATGGGTTTGTGATTTAACTTCCCGCTTCATGCGCCGATGACTGCTCTTTTCCTGATTGACGGATCGTTACGCGGTGATGGGATTACACCAAGTAGCGGGGACCTTGTTTGATATCAACGTCGCCGTGCTGAAGTGAGCTGATCAAACCTTCGATGTCGAGGAGCTGGAGGATTTAAATTAACGAATCGGTTCCTCACATGAAGAACGGACCGACATTCGCTATGTCGTCGCACGGGGCTGGGTGGACGAAATCGTAAGCCGGCTCATTGTCGATGCACTTTCCGACATGAAGGAAAACAGGACAATTCATTAATGCCAGATCAATCAATTTCAGGATGTGGGTTTTTGCGTCTTAGATGCCTACGTTATCTTTGCCTTTTGAATCAACGTGGTTTGTCCTGGTTGGCTGATGAAGCGTCTGTCGTTTGTCGCGACGCACCGTCGGGCGGTATTGTGTCAACTGACTTGACTTCAACATCGGAATGGATGTCGGCCTGTTTTTCCTGTGGACTGCCGAATGCCGCCGGCCGAGCTAAGCGGTCTTTCGAGAATTCTTTCAGTTCAGTATTGAATATCTGAATTAACGCATGCAGGCAACAGGCGACGATCGGACCAATAAAGACTCCCCAAAGTCCCATAACCTGTAAACCTCCCAATACGCTGACGAATGCCAGCAGTGGGTGAAGCTTGGCGTCGCTTTGCAAGATGTAAGTGCGAATTATGTTGTCCATCATGCCGATGACCACCGCGCCGAACAGCGTCAGGACAAAGGCTGAGCCCCAATGACCCTGATAAACTAGCCAGAACGCACACGGAGCCCAGACCAACCATGTCCCAGATAACGGAATTAATGACGCGAATGTACTGATGACGAAGAAGAAGAAAAAATTGCGCAAAAAATCAGATTCTACGTGCCAGCCGACGGAATACAGAGCCATTGACGTTGCGAGTCCTTGTCCAATAGCCGCTAAGAACGTCGCTAGCACAACTGCTCGGACGACTTTGTCGAATTGCTGGAGTAATTCGCGCTGATAGCCGCTGTGGACGGGAATCAGTTCCTCTGCCGCAGACAAGAGTGCCGGGCCATCAGCCAGAAAGTAATACAGTGCAATCGTGAACATCAACAGGGCAACAAGGTGGGAAACAGCCGCACCCAATATTCCGAACGTTTTATCCAGCGTCTTTCCCGCGATGCCCAGACTTTGTCGTGCCGTCGTACCCAAACTGCGTTCTGCCACGGTTTTCAGTTGCTCGCGAACATTCTCCAACAATTGGGCGAACTGATTGACAGCTTGTTTTTGATCGAAATCTTTCGGAAGAAAACCCTCAAAATGCAGCAGGAACACTTCGACGTTGTGCAATAGTTCTTGCGTTTCGAGTTGTTGTTGCATCTTGGTGACGGCTTGAGATAAGCGACCGCTTTCGATCGTTTCCTGCGTCAGTAAGTAAAGTTGCACTGAACCAATAAAGATGCCAAACAGCAATGGGACCAGAAACATGGCCAGCACCGTAGCCGTCGTCAATCCAGCAGACACCCGCGCGCGATTGTTGGTGCGGCACAGGAAATACCGGTGAATTGGTTGGCACAGGACCGTGACCACGCCCGCAAGAAATAACGGTAGCAGGAATGGCGCAATCACCCGGAAGAACGTGATTCCGAGAAAAACGATTAAGGACGACAGAATCGTCAGCGAAATCAGTCGCGCCATGGATGAGCGGCCTTAATCAGGGGCTCAGAGATGTCATTTTTTGCGAGTCATGTACTACTGACTGCTCGTGTGCGTCATGTGGCATACCGATAACCGAAAATCGAGGGGTTCGGTCCTCTTTCAGAGCCAGCTCATCCAGTTGTGATTCGATCAACGCCAATCGCTGGGCAATTTGGTCACGGCGGCTAGACCATTTTTCTTGCCAAGCCAAGAAAAGGTTGTCTACATTTTGTTCCTTCTGACGGGTCTGTTCCAAACAGACATGAATTTGAACTAGCGATTTTCCCAAACGTGATCTAACTGACTCAATCTGTCCATGGTCCTTGATTTCAGAAAGGGACATGCGTTGCTCCCAATTGGTGCTAGCTTCCAAGAAGAATCGCTGAACAACGAGCGTGCGAAAACCTCGCTCATCTGCTGATCTTCAAATATCCATTTTTGAGTGAAGTCGGCTCGATGTCGAAAACGCAGGCTCGCGAAGGCAATTACAAGATTAGTAAAACGGATAAAATGTTGAATTCGCATAGAATAAATCGCCATTACTCGATCTATATCTTAAGAAATTTACGTTGACTTCTGCGCTTAAAGGGAACTCGATGAATTGCTAATCTGCAAAACATTAACGAGCCGGACCATCGAAAGAAATGGTTGACGTTGTATCGGATGCGCATGTGCCAACAATGGTCCAATGACGGTCGTTAGTTTGTACGATCCAATTTTGGGAAATGTCCAATTGTTCGAGAATTTCCCTAACTTCGTCGACTGTCAAAGCAGCATGTAGCGAGTCGCGAAACATTTGTTGCTGATGGTCGTTAGCGTCCTGGGCGTAGGTGTACACCAATTCGTTCAGCGTCCCTAAGTCGTTGGGACGCAACAGGTCACGAACGAACAGGCAGCCGTTCGGGCACACGACTCGAATCATTTCGGCAAGAACCTGTTTTGGATCGGCAATGTGGTGCACTATGCTGTTCGACATGACGACATCAAACTGGCCATCTTGATAGGGTAGGTTCTTAGCATCGACTTGCTGAAGATGAATTTCATCGCTCAAACTAGCGGCCACAACATTTTCCCTGGCGACTTTCAACATATTCTGAGCCAAATCGATCGCCGTGACTCGACAACGAATCTGTCGTTGAAACAATTCGATGGGGATCAGGGCCGTTCCCGTTCCGACGTCTAGGACGTTTGACGGCATGCCGCAATCGGTTAGCTTTCGATCGATTTTAACAGATTCGCAAAATAGCAAAAGATTATCAACAAACGCCCGATTGACTTCGCTGTGGTCCATTGAGTTGTAGTCTATGGCCTCTAGAAGCGAATCCATCACTTCGGGTTCCAAGGTGCGCGGGATCATGACGATTTTGGAAATATTGTTGATTGTAATGAGATGAGACGGGATCGGTTCGTCATGAAAAAAGCCCTGACTGATGGTCAGGGCTTTCGAAGTAAGTCTGTCTTGATTGGTGATAGTTTTGCTATTAGCCAGATTCAGGGGTCTGGTCAGAAGAATTACCTTTGGATGTTGATCCGACAGCGGCTAACTCTTCCTCCGAGCTATTTGAGGAGCCTTGGAATTCCAGCCGTTTATCGTCGCCGACATTCTCGACACTAACTGTGATTCGATTCTTGTCTTCGAAGGCGCCTCGCAGCAATTCTTCTGACAACGGATCCTCGATGTACCGTTCTACGGACCGCCGTAGCGGTCGTGCGCCGTAGTCAAGACCGCCATTATCGTTGCCCTTGCTGATGATGAAATCCTTTGTCTCATCAGTCAGCACCAAAGTCAGACCACGTTCATTTAGACGTTCGCGTACTTTAGCCAGTTCGATTTCAACGATTCGCTTCAGGTTGTCTTCCGTGAGTTTGTGGAAGACGACTACTTCGTCCAGTCGACCTAGAAATTCCGGCTTAAATTCTCGCTCGATTTCCTCCATCAGGTTCTTTTTCATTGTTTCGTAGTCGGTAACAGAGTTGCGCTTGCCAAAGCCAAATCCGCTTCCGTGGGCGATCGTCTGGGCACCGATGTTCGTCGTCATGATCAGGATCACGTTTTTAAAGTCGACTTTCCGGCCAAAGCTGTCGGTTAGGTGACCTTCTTCCATGATTTGCAGCAGCATATTGAATACATCCGGATGCGACTTTTCAATTTCGTCCAACAGGACGACCGCGTATGGACGTCGGCGAATCTTCTCGGTCAACTGGCCGCCCTCCTCGTAACCAACGTAACCTGGCGGAGCACCGATCAAACGGCTGACATTGTGTTTCTCCATGTATTCGCTCATGTCGATTTGGATCAGTGCATCGTCGTCACCAAACATAAATTCGGCCAATGACTTTGCCAAGAGCGTTTTACCGACTCCGGTCGGGCCGGAGAATAAAAACACTCCAGTTGGCCGTTGGGGATCCTTCAAACCGCTGCGGCTGCGTCGCACTGCTTTGGACACCTGTTGGATCGCTTCATTCTGACTAATGACTCGTTTGTGCAGGTCTTCCTCCATTTGCAATAGGCGCACTGCGTCTTCACTGGATAGCCGCATCAGGGGGATGCCAGTCATCTTTGCCACGACTTCCGCAATGACTTCGGCATCGACGACTTCATCACTTACTTTCGATTTTTCTCGCCATTCGTGTGTGAGCTGCTCCTTCTTCTTTTTCAGTTTGTCAGCCTGGTCGCGTAAGTTGGCCGCCTTTTCGAAGTCCTGATTGGCGACTGCTTCTTCCTTCTGTTGATTCAGTCGCTCGGAATCGTCTTCCAGTTCCTTTAGATCCGGAGGCCGTACCATTGACTTCAGACGGATACGGGCGCCCGATTCGTCGATGACGTCGATGGCCTTGTCCGGTAAGCAACGGCCCGTGATATACCGCGACGATAGTTCAACAGCTTTCTCCAGTGCGTCATCGGTGATCTGGACTTTGTGGTGTTCCTCGTATCGAGCTCTCAATCCACGCAGGATGGCTTGAGTTTCCGCCGGGCTAGGCGGCTCGACCATGACCGTCTGGAAGCGGCGTTCCAGAGCGCCGTCTTTTTCAATGTATTTGCGGTATTCGTCCAGAGTGGTGGCGCCAATACACTGCAACTCACCGCGACTAAGTGCCGGCTTTAACACGTTCGAGGCATCAATCGCACCTTCAGCACCACCGGCACCGACGAGCGTATGCAATTCATCGATGAACAGAATCGTGTTCTTGGCGCGGCGAACTTCGTTCATAACTGCTTTAATGCGTTCTTCAAATTGGCCACGGTATTTCGTGCCGGCGACCATCATGGCCAGGTCCAATACAACAATCCTTCTCTCACGCAGCAATTCTGGAACGTTGCCCTCAATCACCATTTGAGCGAACCCTTCAACAATCGCCGTCTTGCCAACACCCGCTTCACCCAACAGGACTGGGTTGTTTTTTTGCCGGCGAGACAGAATCTGAGTGACGCGTTCGATTTCGTCTTCACGGCCGATTACCGGATCGAGCTTGTTTTGACGGGCGAGTTCCGTCAGGTCGCGGCCAAAACTATCCAGTGCTGGCGTCTTGCTCTTACCAGATTTCGACGGCGCTTCGCTAGCGCGCTCACCCGATTCCTCACCTTCTAGGCCGTGACCCAGAAGATTTAGCACTTCTTCCCGAACATCTTCCAGCTTCAGTCCCAGATTCATCAAGACTTGAGCGGCCACGCCCTCCTGTTCGCGCAACAGGCCCAGCAACAGATGTTCGGTGCCAACATAATTATGATTTAGGTTACGGGCTTCCTCCATTGCATACTCGATCACCTTTTTTGCCCGTGGAGTTTGCGGTAGCTTGCCCATTGTGACCATGTCGGGGCCCGACTGAACTATCTTCTCAACCTCCAGACGGATCTTTCTCAAGTCGACGTCCAGGTTCTTCAAAACGTTGGCGGCGACGCCCGAACCTTCTTTGACGAGCCCTAGCAATACATGCTCGGTGCCGATGTACTCGTGGTTGAAGCGTTGAGCCTCTTGATTGGCTAACTGCATCACTTTCCGGGCCCGGTCGGTGAATCGCTCGTACATCCAAGTTTCTCCCTATAATTCCATTTTTCCGACTGACGTTTGCGGTCGTGACAAGTCGTCGCGTCAAGAACCGACTGAAAAGTTGTCTAACGCTCTATTGATTCGGCTCGGTTCGAGGTTGATATCTGTGATTTACAACAATACATCGCACCCAGAACAGTGATGGAATTTTTCAATGATGCATCCGAACTCGACCTTTGGACCTTAGCGCTTTCACCGGTTGCATTGAAGTGCCGGGTTGGCCAAGATCGGGTTACGACAATCTCCCGCCAGTGAAAAGGTGCACCACGGTTCAACTGCTCAATGACTTATCACCATCCGGTTCAGGACAGTCGACGAAATCCGATTCATTCGTGATAATCGGAATAGTTGACATATTCTCACGGAACAATACTTCAAATTTTAGTGAGCGGTCGTGAGTGTGGCAAGATAACCCGACCCGGGCAAGGCTGTAAGCATATTTGTGTATTGGAATCTCGCAATACTCTAATTTCCGAAGGGGACACTCAGGAGCACAATTCTTGCGAGGGATCGATCAGCAATTTGACAGATCTCTGACAAAACTGAATCCTTCTCACGCAAACGTTGATCAGACTGTTGGCAATCGAATGAATGAACAATTTTTCACAGAAGGTGCGAAACGAGCGCTTCGAATGGCGTGCGAACTTGCGAATGATCATTTGGCCAGTGAAGTCGAGCCGTTACATCTTCTTTGGGCACTGACTTTGGAAGAGTCACAGGCGGCCGAAATCCTGGCCCAAAAAGGGATTTCTTGCAGCTCGTTACAAATATTGCGTCCTTTGGACAGCGATTCGGCGTCGACGGCATTACCTGATGTATCGCGACCGAGCGGTACTGTGCTAGCTTCTGATGAGCTGATTGGACGCAAGCCAGCACAATTCAGTGACGCATTGGAAGACGTGCTTCTTCAAGCCGGCCAGCAAACCACTTTGGATGGTCGCTATTCAGAACTCAGTACGGAACATCTGCTGTGGGGCCTGGCTGCGGTTGACTCAGCCGCAGCCGACACCTTACAGCAGCATGGATTGGGGACCGACGTCCTCGGCGATCAAGAATCGACATTCCGCAACGGACCACTCGAAGTTGATTTCACGATCAATTGGAACAAACAAACGGGAACAAATCAGACGGATTGTTTTCGCATAATCGATGCAGCCGCAAATCGAGCCCGTGAAGGATTGCGAGTTCTTGAAGATTTTTCACGATTTGCTGTTGATGATGCGCACCTGACTGATGTGTTAAAGAATTGTCGGCATATGTTGACCGATATCCTGAAACCACTTGGTGCCACGGCGCTGTTGAAGGCGCGAGATACGGAAGAAGACGTTGGCACTGAGATCAGCGTCCCTACGGAAACAACCAGGTCATCACTATCTGACGTCGTGCTCGCCAACTTTAAGCGGGTTCAGGAAGCCACGCGGACTTTGGAGGAATTTGTCAAATTCGTATCACCACATCCGGTCGATTGTTCAGATGGTAACGCAGCTTGGGCCGATAGGCTGAAACAATTGCGATATCAGCTCTACACATTGGAAAAAGGTCTGTTGTCGACACTCGTGAATCGGAGACAATTTGAGGGTCGCAACCTGTATCTGCTGGTAACGGAATCGTTGTGTCGTCAAGATTTCGAACAGGTGGTCTGCGAGTCTTTGGCAGCTGGAGTCGGAGTGATCCAATTGCGCGAAAAATCATTGTCGGATCGGAGGTTGATCGATCGAGCCAAGCGAGTGCGCCAGTGGACTCGCGAGGGAGGTGCGCTTTATATCATGAACGACCGTCCCGACTTGGCCGTGTTAACGGAAGCCGATGGCGTCCACATCGGTCAGGATGAGCTCACCGTGCGCCAAGTCCGACGAATTGTGGGGCCCAATGGTCTGATCGGTATTTCGACACACACGATCGAACAGGCACGGAAGGCGGTGTTGGACGGAGCCGACTACATCGGTGTTGGACCAGTTTTTCCATCGATGACAAAAGAAATCGGCGAGCGGGTGGATAGAGATTTTGTGCGACAAGTGGCTGCTGAAATCGCTCTGCCTTGGTTCGCGATTGGCGGCATCGATACCGCTAATGTTGATCAGGTCCACTCCGTCGGCGCTACCCACGTGGCTGTTTGCAGTGTTATTTGCAACGCCGAGCACCCCGGCCAGATCGCCCGCAGTTTGCTCAATCACTTGTTACACGGACGACAGTTCGGCTGCTGACGTTAGGCTGAATTGATGCCGGCTAATGTGACGCCCCGTAGAATAAACGGGCAGACGGCCAGTGACAGGTCTATGCCTGCGACCAATCCGTATACGGTCACGCAACCATCTCGTGCAGTAAGATGGCCGTGCTATGCGCCGAATTTTTCGAAACGTCCTGAGTGTGCGAGGGCGAACGACATCAGGTATTTGGACTTGAACTGACCCAACCCACCATTCAGACATTGGTTTTCGCCGAAACTGCTGCACTGATCCGGCCGGCACGAGTCAGCTACCAACAGCACGGGCACGGGATGCCAACTGTGAGAACGCAGCTTACTAGGCGTGCTGTGATCGCCGGTGACGATCAATACGTCGGGTTTTAACGAGGTGATTCGCGGCATCACTGCATCGATTTCTTCTATCCGAGCCACTTTCGCTTCGAAGTCGCCGTCTTCGCCTGTTGCATCGGTGTACTTGAAGTGGATGAAAAAGAAATCATAGTCGTTCCACACTTCTTCCAGCTGGCCAATCTGATCGTCCATTGTTGAGCCAGCATCCAGCACGTGCATCCCGACAAGCCGAGCCAATCCTCGATACATGGGATACACTGCGATTGCTGCAGCACGTAAGCCATAAAGATCACCGCAGGTCGGAATCTCAGGTCGTTTGGCTATTCCTCGCATCATCAGCAGATTCGCAGGATGATCGACCTTTAGCAGTTCGGCCGCCTGTTTTAGGAACTGTTTGCAGATGTTTGCAGTGGGGTTCGAATCTTTATCGCGTGCAATCGGATCGAGTGGTGGGACGCCAGTTTGTTGTGGATCGGTGTCATCGACTTCTCCACGCAGTCCTTCAGCGCGGAATACGATGACCAAGCGGTGCTCACGCACCGGACGAACGAACACTTCGACGTCGGGGATTTCGATCGAATCCAGCTTCTCGCACAATTTCGCTCCGATCTCGCTGGCGATCCGACCGGCTCGGCGATCAGTAATGTTGCCGTTCTCGTCAACTGTGCAAAAATTTCCGCGAATGGCGACATCTTGCGGTCCAAGTTCAAAGTCGATGCCTAGTGCCTCCAGCACACCCCGGCCGATGTTGTACTTCAATGGATCATAACCGAATAAACCTAAATGGCCTGGCCCGCTGCCGGGCGTGATACCTGGCAGCACCGGAACGCTCAGGCCTAGCGTACCCGTGAATGTCAATGCGTCCAGGTTTGGTGTATGTGCGGATTCCAGTTCAGTCTTTCCGCCCGGCTCGAGCGGCAAGCCACCCAATCCATCGGCGACAAACAGGACGATCTTCGAATCGTTCTTGCGAAATAGTTTGCGCGTTAATACATGAAGATCAGACATCAGAGAAATCACAATCTGGCATAAATCGGTGGTGCCGGTTTACACTGCACTAAAGGCGTCGGAAATCACACGCTGCAATTGTTCAAAAGAGGTATCCTTCTTTCAAGTATACACAACACAATCATCGTTTTTTGGGTCTAGAAAACGGTACTATGAACGTCTCAACTCAGCTTCGAAAATCGCAAGTGTTCTTTCGGCCATCAGTTTTTTTCCGAAAAGCTTGCGGACGTTTGCATGGCCCGCTTCTGCCAGAGCGGTCCGGTGCTGCGGTGCATCCATCAATGTTTCCAGTACATCCGCCAATTCGTCGGCGTTGCCTGGTTCGACCAGAAGTCCACCACCCGTGGCTTTGATTAATTCTGGAAACGCACCATGACTTGGCTGAACGACTGGGACTCCATTCGCCATCGCTTCCAGCACATATAAGCCTTTCGGTTCCTGATAGACGGTCGGGACCGACAGAACATCCAATGAATTCAAGAAGGAAATTTTTTCGCTGTGGCTGGCCGGGCTGCCGATGTGTTGGAAGGCCGAACCCAAATGTTTCGCCTCCTTCTGGACCTGCGTAAAGTATTGGCGATCACGTATGCCCAAATAACCTCCAACTTTCAAAAGCGTGTTTGGGCGCCTGTTGTGCAGAATACGAAAAGCCAGAATCAGGTGGTGCAGTCCTTTTTCGGGGCAAATGCGTGCAAAGTATCCGATGGTGAACCGATTGTTTTTTCGGAAAGTTGGTTGACCAACGTGGCCGTCCAGTTCGATTCCCAGTGGGAGCAGGTGGAATTTCTCGGACGGCAGCTGTAAATACTGAGACATCAAATTGTGGTAGTAGCGGGTGTGAACTAGAAAGCCATCGAATTGTTGGGCTCGCTCGCTAATCGTTTCAATTGCGCGGCTGCGGAATGGTTCAGTCATTGACTCCAGAAAAATGTCGTCACCTTGCAGAGTGCACAATATCTTGCCATCATAATTTTCTTTTAGCAACCGCAATGCTCCTACCAAGAGCACGTTGCTGAAACAGACAATATCGGGCCTTAATTGATTACTTAGTAATTCGACAAGCTCCTGAACCTTGTACTTATGCGGCCCTGATTCGCCTTCGAGCATCGACAAAGTCATGCCGCCCAAGAGGTGTGCATTGTTGCTGAGTCCGAATCGCGACGCTAGATCAATTACCCATGGATGATCCAACCACCGAGTGAAGCTGCGGGGGACTGAACGCCATAGACGTGAATGATACTCCAGGTAAACATTAATCCCGCCGAAATAGACTTGTGGTAAGCTGACGTTTTGTTCATCAACTCGGATTGGTGTGTATACGGGAATCAGACTAATTTCAGCGCCTTGTTCACGAAGTGCACGCGCCCAAGTGTTGTCGTGCATGCACGACCCACAAAACATTCCGGCGCCGCCCGCCGTGATGATGGCAATGTGCATCGCCGTGCCATACCAATCTGTGACCAGTCTTAACTCGAAACCTCTAACTCTTAGACGACGATTCTCACCACTCAAGTTTTTAAATAGATGGTAACAAATCGTTTTAACAAACTTTCTGTTCCCGTTGTGTCTTGAACTGTTCTGCAGAAATCGTCCGGTGGCATTTGAGCAAGTCGTTCAATGTATTCTGGATATGTTCTGACGCGCTGAATCAAATCGTTTTGATTCAGTTCAGGATGGAATTGCGTGCAGTAAATTGGGCGGCCATCGAACCGATAGGCCTGGTTGTCGACTAATTCCGTAAAAGCCAGTAGCGTCGTGTCTGGAGGCAGTTCGAGCACTCGATCCTCATGACCCATTTGACCGAAAAACGAGTTTCCCATCGGGCCAAAGACCGGGTCACAACGGCCAGCATCCGTCAGAAATAATCGATGTGTGCCGACTTCAGCGCGTTTTAAGTCATTGACTACATGGCCTCCCATCGCACGGGCCATGGCCTGAAACCCCCAGCACGAGGCAAACGTTGGGATGCCGGAACGGTGGATTTCCCGCAGCAGCTCTAAAGCTCGATTTAGCCACTCCGCATCGCTAGCGGCCGAATAATGACCGCTGCCACCTAGTAGAAACATGTCGGTTTCGTCAAAGATTTTCTCGGAAGGCTGATCCGACAATAGATTGAAGATTTTGATGCGGTCTGGCGTCGTTTCGAGGACTCGTACGAACGCTGCAATTTCGTTCTGATGCATTGGGTCGTCGGAATTGCGGACCTGCAAAAGCCGGTAGCGGATCTTGTTCAACATTTCTTCGGAGAACGGTGTGGATGGAACGTTGTATCGGCAGGTGACCGTGTGGACGGGAAAACGTTCATCAAGACTAGAGTGCTGGGACTCAATGTTCAACTGATTCTGAAGTCGAATTAATCGTGAGCAGTCACTCGACGAGCTGCTTCATACTGCTGGTACTGTTGTTGGTAATATTTAATCCCAGACCAGAAGACACAACTGGCCGACACGGCGCCGAACCGGGCAATGCTGTGATTGGGAACTCCGGGAGCGTTCCGAGTCGCATACTACAAAACGGCAATCGCCATGCAGGACCATCTTCAAAGATACGGTTTCGCCGGTGTCAATCTGTCGAGCCTTGTAGGCCACACCTATGTCGCCACGTCTAATTCCTTCCAAAGGCTCTTAATTTCCGATTTTCTGCGGCACGGTCAGGTCAGTGCTTGGCACCGTTTCGTCTGTCAATGGCGATAGTTTTTTGGAGAAGTTGCGGAAATTTTATGCGATCATTGTCATCACCCACAACTGGCGCAGCTCGTCAGCCAATTTGGGATGCTTCCCAGCAATCTGTCGTGCGAGAATTTCTCGATCAACTACTCACGGTCAGTTTGTGATTCCACTTTGCGGTCGCTGTCATCAATCACTATGACGCTTTCCGGAGGGCCCCCTGTCAAATTTTTAGTTTTGAATTTACTTTACATTTTCCGCAACGGCACAAAGTTGTGTAAATCGTCGTTGTGCAATTAAATTAATGATCCAATCAATGCTATAACGCTTGAGAAACGGACGATCAATGCATCTAGATTGTGTTTAGGTACAAGACTTCCCCAAATGGCAAATAGGGCCGAATTGGTGTTCGTATCAGAGCTTAGTTGGTTTTGGGCGTTTGGCACAATAAACTAGAGCATGTGAGGAAAAACATCTCCTAGTTGGCAGGGTCGGAGCGGTGCGACGGTCCTGAAGTTTCGCATTCGGTTGCTATGCCAAAAGATTTTCTCAAGGCTGCTCACGACTTCTATGACGTGGTCGTCATTGGCAGCGGTCTGGCCGGACTGACTTCGGCAAATGTTTTGGCCAGGGCCGGATACTCAGTACTGTTGCTCGAGCATCACTACCAGTTGGGCGGCATGGCGACGTGGTTCAAACGTCGCAATGGGCATATATTCGACATCTCGTTGCACGGATTTCCGATCGGCATGATTAAGAGCTGTCGAAAATATTGGACACAGGAAATCGCTGATTCGATCGTCCAGTTAAAAGGCATCCGATTTGAAAACCCGCAATTCTCACTGCGGACGACATTCGACCGAGATGATTTCACTCGGATCCTGATCGAGCAGTTCGGAATCGAGCCACGGGTGGTGACGGCCTTCTTTGACACCTCTCGACGGATGAATTTTTATGACGATCAAACGAAAACCATTGGGGAACTATTCGAGGAATTCTTTCCAGGCCGCGACGATGTTGTGCGGCTGCTGATGGAGCCGATCACCTATGCAAACGGATCTACTTTGGAAGACCCGGCCATCACTTACGGGATCGTCTTCTCGAATTTCATGAGCAAAGGCGTCTATACCTTTGAAGGCGGCACCGACAAGCTAGTTGGACAAATGAAAGCTGAAATGCAGAAGAATGGTGTCGACGCGCGCATTCGATGTCTTGTGGAAAAGATCGAAGTGACTCCGGATCGGAAGGTGCAAGGTGTTGTCGTCAATGGCCGTCACATTGGGTGTCGAGCGATTGTATCAAACGCTAATTTGAAGCTCACAATCTTCGATCTGGTCGGCGAAGAGAATTTCTGTCGAGATTTCATCGAAGAAGCTCGTGCGATCCGGTTGAATAACAGTAGTTGCCAGGTCTACATTGCCTTGAAACCGGGTGTTGGATTCGACGACGTCGGCGACCTGTTGTTCCATTCTGAACATACGGGGTTCGATATTGACGCAATGCTCAGTCGCAACGTAAGTAGTCGAACGTTTTCATTTTATTACCCCAGAACACGGCCCGGCAGCGATCGCCATGTCATCGTGTCATCGACAAACGCCAAGTATCAGGATTGGGCTGATTTGTCGGAAGAGGAATACCAAGAATCGAAACAGGACTTGATCGAAACAACGCTTGAATGTCTGGAGCGATACATTTCCGATATTCGTAAAAAGATTGATCACGTGGAAGCTTCAACTCCGCGCACATTCCAGCACTACACTCGGCATTGGCGAGGTGCTTCGTTCGGAACGAAGTTCGAAGGGCTGCAGGTGAGCAAAGAGATATCCAAACAAATCGAAGGATTGTTCCACGCCGGCTCGGTCGGCATTATTATGTCTGGCTGGCTGGGCGCTGTAAATTACGGAGTCATTGTCGCCAACGACGTTGACAAGCTCCTCACACCGGCCTCGGTAACTGTATAGCCGAAATGAGAAAAAAGGAGCTTCCATTGAACCGGGAAGAGATCGAGCAATGTATTCCGCATCGCGATCCATTTCTGTGGGTTGACGAAGTCATTGAACTTTCAGAAATTGGCATTCGCGTACGTAAGTTCCTTGATCCTGCACTTGGAGTGTTTGTCGGACATTATCCCAATTTTCCCGTGCTGCCAGGCGTTTTGCAATGTGAAGCGGCGTTTCAGGCAGGTGCGATTCTATTGTCGAAACTTGGTGTTATCGCGGCCGGCAAGATTCCTGTTGTGACTCGTCAGAACAACACAAAGTTCCGTCACATGGTTCGGCCGGGAGACACGTTAGACATTGAAGTTGTGCTGACCGAACAGCTGGCGAACGCCTACTTTCTTACCGGGAAAGTGTCGGTAGATGGAAAAACTTCGGCACGGCTCGAATTCGCCTGCACAACCACAGATGCCGCGACCCGGCGGAGTTGATCAAAACATCGGGTAAATGAATGGAGCGACCGCTGAACCAGTCAGCCAAACCAAACCGCTTACTAACAGAATCACAATAATAATCGGGGTCAGCCACCATTTCTTATTGTGGAGCAAGAAGTCCCAGAAATCGGCTATCAGCCCCGGTGTCGCTTCTTCAGCCTGACGTTCAAAATCGGCAACCGTTTCATCAGTTTGCGTCTTCAAGTCTTTGGTCATTGATTTGTCTTACGGTTCTAAAATTGTCGAAAATATCGACTCGGTCTGTTTTCTTGATGCCGTGCAACCCAGTAGCTGCTCGCAGACGAGTCAAATTGTCGCTGCATGGGATCGCGACCACATAGTCTCATGATACAGCCAATCGGAGTGAGTACCAAGTAGAAGACGACGGCCAGGATCACGTGTGATATAACGAAGCCGATTGGGAACACGGCTAGCATCCAGGTCACGTAGACGACTCGCATAAAATTCGGTACGCACCAGCCTAACAAACCAATTATGGATGCGACAACGACGATCGTGATTGACGCGGGCACTGAAGAGGTTTTCTGGTAAATCACAGCTGCCACAATCGCGAAGAATACGATCAATAGGACAGCAAACACTCGCAGCTCTTTTCGGCTGGGATGCCAATTAATCTCGACCATCGTCATGGCTACTGTCCTGTTTACACTTTAGTCCAATTGAAACTCTGCCAGATACTTGTCAGTTTCATGTTCTTGAGCGTTCGGTTGTTCTTGTTTTATAAGCACAAGTCGCTCCAAGACGAGGGCATCCATGTTGGTGGCCATAAAGCATCGATGAGCGTGCTCGGGCGTGCACACGATTGGCTCCCCTCGTACGTTGAAACTAGTATTGATCATCACAGGCGAACCGGTTTTTTCTTCAAATTTCTTCAACAGCTTGTAGTACCGACCGTGTCGATGCGAATCGACGGTTTGCAGTCGAGCCGAATAATCAACGTGCGTAATCGCCGGCACTTCAGATCGAGTCACCTTGAGTTTAGCAATACCTTTTTGAACTGCATCTTCTCCGTTCAGTTTAGACCGTTTTTCTTTCCGGATGGCGGCGACCAACAACATATAGGGACTGGATTGATGCGGGGGAGTTTCGAAGTACTCATCTACGCGTTCTTCTAGGACCGATGGCGCAAACGGGCGAAACGATTCACGGAACTTAATTTTTAGATTCATGACTGACTGCATTTGACGGCTGCGGGCATCACCCAGGATACTGCGGCTTCCCAAAGCTCTCGGTCCGAACTCCATGCGGCCTTGCATCCAACCAACGACTTTCTCGTTCGCAATCAAACTAGACACGTAATCGCAGAGTTCGTCATCGTCATCGAATTGGTGATACTTAGCGCCTGTCTGGTCTAGAAACTGTCGAATATCGTCTTCTGAAAAACGTGGTCCCAAATTCGATCCCAGTTGGCTGTCCATTGGATTGATCGTGCGAGGTTTGTTAAGCATTTGATGCCAAATGAACAGCGCGACGCCCAACGCGCCGCCGGCATCGCCGGCTGCCGGTTGAATCCATATGTCATCAAACGGCCCTTCCCGCAAAATTCGGCCATTGGCGACGCAGTTCAAAGCCACGCCGCCCGCCAAGCACAGTTTGTTCATACCTGTTTGTGCGTGCACATACCGCACAATGCGCATCATAATCTCTTCTGTGACCTGCTGAACCGATGCGGCGATGTCCATGTCGCGTTCGGTCAACGACGATTCGGGATTTCGTGGCGGTCCGCCGAATAGGTGCTCAAACTTACGCGACGTCATTGTCAATCCCTGGCAGTAATTGAAGTACGACATGTCCATCCGGAACGAGCCATCTTGCTTCAGATCGATCAGCCGCTCAAGGATCAAATTGACATACTTTGGTTCGCCGTAGGGAGCCAAGCCCATCAGCTTGTATTCGCCCGAATTGACTCGAAATCCGCAGTAATAGGTAAACGCGGAATACAGCAAACCAAGCGAATGTGGATAATGTAGTTCGCGTGTCAGCGAGATCTGATTACCCTGCCCGCTACCAAAGCTAGCCGTCGCCCATTCGCCCACGCCATCAACGGTCAGAATTGCGGCTTCTTCGAATGGCGACGGAAAGAACGCGCTAGCGGCGTGTGACTCATGGTGTTCAGCGAAGACGTATCTTTTTCGATAACCGTGAATCAGCCCGCGGTTCATTTCGCGAGGCAGGTACAACTTTTTCTTCAGCCAAACCGGCATCGCTTTGACGAACGAACTGAACCCCACGGGCGCGTAAGCCAGGTAGGTTTCTAACAGTCGTTCGAATTTGAGCATCGGTTTATCGTAGAAACCGACGTAATCAAGCTGTTCCGGAGTCAGTCCGGCCTCCTGCAAACAGTAGTTGACGGCATGAATCGGGAACTCGGCATCGTGTTTCTTTCGTGTGAATCGTTCTTCCTGCGCAGCGGCTACAATCTTGCCGTCGACAATCAATGCGGCGGCCGAGTCGTGATAAAAGGCGGATATTCCGAGGATCGAACTCATAGGAATAAGGCAGTGCGAAGCAAGTCAGTACAGAGTTGGCCGAGCACAATCAAGGCATCGCGAATGGTCCTTGCTTTCCATCGTATCAACAGTTTTCGTACGTGGAATAGCGTTTTTAAGTTAGAAATGCGGAACACCAGTGTTGATCGTCTAAAACTGCTACTCCCACTCAATCGTACTTGGCGGCTTTGAGCTAATATCATAGACAACTCGATTGACACCGCGAAGCGTGTTGGTCAATCGCGTTGAAATTCTCTGCATTACGTCGTACGGCAACCGGTACCAGTCGGCTGTCATAAAGTCATCGGTCTCGACTGCCCGAACGGCGATCGTATCTTCATAAGTCCGTTCGTCACCCATGACGCCTACAGTCTGTATGGGCAATAACACGGCAAATGCCTGCTGGATATCGCGATACAGTCCGGCATGGCGCAGTTCGTCGATGACGATCGCGTCGGCTTCACGCAACGTCTGTAAGCGTTCCTCAGTCACTTCACCAAGACAGCGCACGGCCAGTCCAGGTCCTGGAAACGGATGCCGGAAAATGAAATCATTGGGTAATCCCAAATTAAGCGCCATCCGTCGTACTTCATCTTTGAACAGGTCTCTCAATGGCTCGATTAGTTCAAATTCCAAATCGTCCGGCAAGCCACCGACATTGTGATGTGTTTTGATTGTTGCTGCCGGACCGTCGGGATTAGCTCCTGATTCAATGACGTCGGGATACAGAGTTCCCTGAGCCAAAAAATGTGCGTGGGGAATGGACTTTGCCTCATCTCGGAAGACGTCGATGAAAACTCGGCCAATAATTTTCCGCTTTTCTTGTGGATCGACGACTCCTTTCAGCTCATCCAGAAATCTTTGGCGCGCATCAACAACGTGCAAGTCGGTCTTGAAATGTTGCCCGAACCGTTTTGCGACCTCTTCTGATTCTCCTTTACGAATCAATCCATTATCAACGAAGATACACGATATCTGCGGCCCAATAGCTTGACTAACCAAAGCGGCCACTACTGATGAATCAATGCCACCTGATACTCCACAAATCACTTGTTTGTCGCCGACGCGCTGCCGAATCGATTGGGTCTCCTGTTCGATCAGGGAACTAATTTTCCACATGCCACGGCATCCGCACACGTCCCTAACAAAATTATGTAGCAGTTGACTGCCATATTCCGTGTGCGAAACTTCGGGATGGAACTGAAGACCGTAGACCGGTTGTGTGCGATGCTTGACTGCGGCGTAGGGACAGGTGTCGGTAGCCGCAAGCACAACAAACTCGTTGCCGAGTGATTGAATCTGGTCTCCGTGACTCATCCATACTTTTAGGCGTTTTGGAATTCGATGGAACAAGTCGCCATCGTCTAAGACCTGACAAACG
>CAUZSN010000040.1:0-21237 GCA_963582345.1 Planctomycetota bacterium | reverse complement strand
ATGCCACACACTTCGCCCATCGTAATTTCAAAGCTGCTTAACACGACCACTTCGTTAGGAGGAACGATCTGGATCAATTGTGGATTGCTTTCCACCTGGCTGACGACAAGTTCCAGCGTACAGATGTTGCTCCATGCTTTTCCGAGCGCTTTGATGGCCAGTTCAGTGATCCGCAAGGCTAGTCTGATTTCGATTTCGGTTAGCGGGCGATTGGGTACATTGTGCATCGGTTCGCGCCCACCGCCCATCAATCGATCGACAATTGGAAAGACAAGCGAAGGATTCAGATCCAGAATGATGTGACCGTTCAGCCCCTCCGATTTTAACAAATTGAAACAAGTCGGGTTTTCCAGACTGCAAACGAACTCGCTGTAGGTTAACTGATCGATGTTGATCAGTTTAACCTCGACAAGTGAGCGTAGCATGGCGCTCAGGCCGGCACCGAACTCGCAGCCGAATCTTTCGTGTAGTGCGTGAAACGTGCGAACTAGCTCCTTGCTGACTCGTTCAGGGCGTTTGAAGTCGCATGTGCTGATTTGGGCGTGTAGCTCATCTTGGGCGACGGTCGTTGGCACTGGCGATAACGCCTGGACACTGGGATCCAATGCGGCAAGCAATGACTCAACTTCCGACTGACTCAAAACGTCCGCCATTCTTGGCCTCGCTCTTGTTCAATTACGATCCTTAGTTCTTTAATTGTCCCGATCCGTGAACCACGTATTTGTAACTCGTCAATTCTCGTAATCCGCATGGTCCTCGTGCGTGAAATTTGTCGGTACTTATACCGATTTCTGCGCCCATGCCGTATTCTCCACCGTCATGAAATCTAGTGCTAGCATTCACATGTACCGCCGCCGAATCGACCTCAGCCGTGAACCGTTCTGACGCCACCAAGTCGTTCGTGACGATCGCATCCGTGTGATGCGAGCCATACTCGTTAATATGGCGGATGGCTTCGTCGAGGCTGTCAACAGTCTTCACCGCGAGGATGAGATCCAGGTATTCCGTTCTGAAATCATCGTCTACAGCAGGCGTACAGTCGGGGACAAACGCGCGCGAGCGGGGGCAGCAGCGGAGTTCAACGTCTTGCAACTTCAGCGCAGATGCCATTACAGGCAGAAATCCTTCCGCAATTTCGTGATGTACCAACAACGACTCTGCGGCGTTACAAACTCCGGGTCGTTGGCATTTACTGTTTACGATGATCGCTTTTGCCATGTCCAGATCAGCCCCTCGGTCGACGTAAACATGGCAATTTCCGTCGAAATGTTTGATGACCGGCATAGTGGCTTCTGCTGCGACTCGTTCGATCAATGATTTTCCCCCACGTGGGATCGTGAGGTCGATTTTGTCGTGTAACTTCAAAAAATGACCCACGGCGGCGCGGTCGGTCGTCTCAACCAGTTGAACGGCGGCAGATGGTAGACCAACATCCTCCAAGCCCTCTCGAAGCAGTTTGTAAAGCGCCTGATTGCTATGAAATGCTTCTTTCCCGCCTCGCAGGATCACCGCATTGCCGCTCTTCACACAGATCGCGGCCGCATCGACGGTGACGGTGGGCCGTGATTCATAGATAAAAAATACAATACCTAACGGAACTCGAACCCGTGTAACAACCAGGCCGTTTGGACGAATGTTGCTCTCAGTAAGTTCGCCGACAGGGTCGGGTAAGACGCTCACCTGTTCCATAGCCTGGGCAGTGCCATCAAGCCGCGATTTGGTCAATCGCAGCCGGTCGATTGCCGCCGAAGTCAATGCGTAGTCGGAGGCCTTTTCCAGGTCGTGTGAATTTGCTTGAATCAATGCATCCATTCTTTCACGGATCATCTCGGCCGAACGTCGAAGCCACTCGTTCTTTTGATCACCGGTCGCGATGGCCAGTGCGGAGGAGCTATTGCAGGCCTTTGTGGCCAGTTCATTTGCATAATTTTCCAAGTCAACCATCGGCTGTGAACCCGGAATGCTCAACATTGATTTGAAGAAAATGCAAATGGCACATATTTGCGCGGTTGCTGGTGAGATATTGGCCTGTACTCCGTATTCCGCAGCAGCGCGAAGTATCCAGAAAGTGAAAAACTGTGTCAACGCAGCTTGGACGGAAGTCTGCAAGGTACATCAAATCCGACCTAACGTGACTCCGGGCGTGTTTGATGCGGTTGTACCAAGTTTCCCCAGGAATTGCTGGAGCCATTCGTCCAAATGCCGGGAATGTTGTTAACTAAGAACACCGCTAATTTACGTGCGTAGAGTTCATGGCCTTGGGCTGAAAACCGCGATACGTTTCGCAGAAAAAGGTTTTCAGCATTTGGTGCATTACGGAACAGCTGTGAGGTATTGCAAAATAGGATGGCATGCCGCGCGGTGTAGTCGGCTAGAACGTCGAACGGCATCGTACCCGAAAACACGGCTTCGGCATTCACGCCGGCTGCCTTGCGGACTCCCGGACCGTTACTGGCTGCAGCGGAGACCTGCCACGGTGTTGGGTATGTGGCGACGATGGTCCATGCGTGGATTCCATCGCCAATCTTCTTCAGATGTTCGATTGATGACAGCGTTTGTCTAATGTGAACCGACCATTCTGTCGGACTATGTTCGAGCCACAAGTATTTTCCTCGATGACTGGCGATGTCGCGTTCCTGATCTGCCTCGATGTTATCCTGCCACAACCAACCCAATCGAGACTTCCCCCACTGCACGATAGCGAACTGATCCGCCGGTCGTCGTCTTCCAGTCGCCGCACGACTACCAAGAGCTGGATTAGGGCAGCTCAGGGGCACATTCGCTGCGTTGACAAAAGTGTGTCGTCGGTACTTATAGTCCTCGGCAACGTCAGACATATCAAAGTTAAGAATCAAGACGTCGGGCTGCAATGCAAGTAATTCATGTTTGACCTGTAAGTATGAAAGCAGTGGACAATAACCGGGAACGCCGGCATTGATGACTTCGACTTGCAGCCGTGTTCGTTCTTCTAACAATTGACGGAGTCGCACGCAAAAAGTTTTTGTCTCGGTGACTTCAGCGCCCAACACAGTTTCATCACCGAGACAGATGATACGGAAAATTCCAGGTGGTTTTGGCACAGCCGGCTCAGGTCCCCGAAGGCCGAAACTATTTGTGACGATCTTCACAGCTGTCTTGGTGTCGGGGTTTTGCCCGTCAAAAGTTTGCAGTGGTATCAATCGGTGATGGGTCAGCCAGGATTCGACGACAAGTACTCCTTTGCCGAACGATTGTGTTGAGGCGAGACCGGCTACCGAGTCGTAAGCGCGCACGCCAACTTCCATCGCGAAAGTCAATAGGACCAGCGCAATTAATGCATAGGCAGGCGGCTTTAAAAATCTGAAACGAAAAATCATCCTTGTATTCCGTTAGAATTCCGAAGCCGGCACGTATGTCGGAAGCGGCGAATCGTAGCCGACTTGCGCGATTCGAACAAGATGATTTGATAATCGGTCGCTCGAGGAATGATGTCATTCGATTGCTGTGCGCAAATTCCGAAATTAGAAACTAAAGACTAGGCGTCATGGTTAGCTTTAGTTCGTTTAACTTGCGACTGTACAGATGACACTATAGTTATGATCAAAGTATTAATTAGTTATATTGTTGGCTTAGCGGAAGCGTTCACTTCACGATCTTCGACGTATAGCATCTATTGCGGCACCAACTGTCGTTAGTGAAAGTCGACCATATGTATGCACTGTGCCTGCGACCCTAGATGTAATCTGACCGCGCCGATGAAATCGCGTCGGATAACAGGATAGCGACGTGACAACGCGTCAGATCGAAGTTGACCAATCATGAGTACTGTGAAGATCAACACTACGAAAGCCATCGATCTGGTAATCCAAATGATGGGCATTTCCGGAAAGAGTGGCGAGGAGGGCCGAATCATTGATGCGATCAAACGAGAACTGCGACAGGTCGGAATACCGGAATCGGCCATTTACATCGACAGTGCGAACCGCAGGAGTCCGATTGGCGGCGAAGTCGGCAATCTGGTCGTAAAGCTGCCCGGAACAAAGCGCGGCCCGCGTCGGCTTCTGATGGCCCACGTCGATACTATTCCACTGTGTGTCGGTTCGCGACCTGTTCACAAAGGGGCGTTCATTCACTCGGCCGTCACCAGCACAGCGTTGGGAGGCGACAACCGGGCTGGTACAAGCATCGTCTTGAACACGGTCTGTGAAATTGTGCGTAACAGATTGCCCCATCCTCCGCTTACTCTATTTTGGCCTGTTCAAGAAGAGATTGGCCTAATCGGAACACGGTACGCTAGTTTGAGCAAGCTGGGGAATCCAAAACTCTGCTTCAACTGGGATGGCGGATCGCCGAACATCGCCGTGATCGGTGCTACCGGCGATTACAACATGGAAATCAGAGTTTCAGGTGTTGCCAGTCATGCCGGCGCGCACCCTGAATTGGGTGTCAGCGCGATTGCCATCGCTGGACTGGCCATCGCCCGGTTGGCCAAAAATGGCTGGCACGGATCAATTGTCAAAGGTCGGCATTCCGGCACAAGTAACATTGGAGTCATTTCAGGTGGCGATGCCACGAACGTGGTCACATCAAAGTTGCTGCTGCAAGCCGAGGCGCGCAGCCATGATCCAAAGTTTCGGAAGCGAATCGTCGACGAATTTCACAAAGCCTTCGTTTACGGTGTGAAGAATGTCTTAAGCGAGGATGGAAAAACGGGAGCGGTGAATTTTAAAGCTGAACTAAAATACGAATCGTTTGAACTGACCGTTGACGAACCATGCGTGAAGACAGCCCTGGCCGCTGTCGAAGCTGCTGGAATGCAGTCCGAGACACGCATCTGTAACGGTGGACTGGATGCGAATTCGTTAACGGCTCATGGCTTGCCAACGGTTACATTAGGCTGTGGCCAACGCAACGTCCATACGGTAGACGAAACACTACACGTGCAGAGTTATTTGCAGGCGTGCCGCGTTGCCCTGGCTTTAGCGACCGCTGCGATCTGATCGACAAATGGTATGCCATTGCAGGCGACGGCCGCAATATTCGAGTGCAATGGGGGACGAACTTCGCTATTTCCGCTACCCAATGAGATCGATAGAATACGCGTACTCAAAGAGACAGTCGTACGGACTTGACATCATTGGGTGTTATGAGTCTCACATGGTTCGCCATTTTCTTCCGGAGAATTAGTCGGACAACGACTGTAATTGGTTATAGAGCATGTCTGAGTCGGTCACACTGCTGGAACATTCTTGGCAGGATTTGCTGACCCGCGTCAATACTGGTCTGAAGCGGTATTCTCAACTAGGATCCGAGTGCCCAGAAAAATTACGAGAGTCTATCACCTACAGTCTTCGCGCCGGAGGTAAGCGTTTGCGTCCGGTTTTGGTGCTGCTCGGCTGTGAAGCATGTGGAGGTGATCTCGAATCGGCGATGCCGGCAGCATGCGCCATCGAGATGGTTCATACGTATTCGCTGATTCACGACGACTTGCCCGCTATGGACAACGATCACCTGCGTCGCGGACGTCCAACAAACCACATTGTTTTTGGTGAAGCACCGGCCATTCTGTCGGGTGATGGATTGCTGACACTTGCTTTCGAAATCGTCGCCAGTGAAGTCAAACCACCTAACGTAGCGGCCGCATGTTGTGTTGACCTAGCGACAGCTGCCGGAGTCACTGGTATGGTGGGTGGCCAATTTGCCGATTTAGAGGCTGAAGGACGTATCCAAGCGACTGATTCACCCAGCCCCAACGGATCGACATCCGTGGATCGACTGGAAGCAATTCATCGTCGAAAAACGGGTGCGTTATTCCAATGTGCTCTAACAATGGGAGCCCGAATTGCCGGGGCGGGCGAAGATACACTTGACGCAATCAGTAGTTACGGAAAGTGCGTTGGATTAGCCTTCCAAATTACGGATGATCTCTTAGACCTTGTTGGCAATCAAGAAAGAGTTGGAAAACAGGTTCGTAAGGATTCGAAACAGGGAAAATTGACTTATCCCGCGCTGTTGGGTGAAATGGGAAGTCGTGAGAAAGCTCACGAGTTGATTGTGGAAGCATGTCAATCGATCGAAATGTTGAGTGATCGAGGCCGACGGCTGAAAGCGTTGGCTCATTTTGTATTAGAGAGAGACCATTAATGAAACTGGAACTGATCTCACAGATTCGTTCGCCGAAGGATTTGCGAATTCTATCTGATGAACAACTTCTCCAGCTTGCGGCGGAAATGCGAGAAGTTCTTTGCAATGTGGTTTCAGATCGCACAGCGCATTTCGCCAGTAATCTGGGAGTCGTTGAACTATGCATTGCGTTGCATCAAGTCTTTGACTTTTCGAAAGACCGACTCATCTGGGATACGGGTCACCAGATTTATCCGCACAAGATGGTGACCGGCCGGCTTGACGAGTTTCGTACGATCCGGCAGAAAGGTGGGTTGATGGGTTATCCCAATCCTGAAGAGAGTGCTTACGACTTATTCATGACCGGCCACGCTGGTGCCAGTGTTTCGTGTATCTTAGGGATGCGAACCGCTGATGACCTATTGATCGACGGCCAGCGCCGGGCGGTCGCCGTTCTCGGCGACGGCGCACTGCCTTCAGGGATTGTCTTCGAAGCCATGAACAACGCTGTGGGCCTGAAAAAAGATCTGCTTGTCATTCTTAATGACAACAAGATGGGAATTTGTCCCCGAGTCGGCGGTTTGGCCCAATACCTGGACAAGGCTCGGATCGCTCCCTTCTACAATGGTTTGAAACGAGATGTTTCGTGGTTCTTGAACAAGTTTTCGGTCGTTGGCGAGTCGGTTGAGCAGGCGCTTGCGCAGTGCAAAGATGCTCTCAAAGGCCTTTTGCACGGTGGGATGCTGTTCGAAGAAATGGGATTTCGTTACATCGGTCCAGTGGAAGGCCACGACATTGTTGCACTTCGTGACTATTTGCAAATGGTTAAGGACATGCAGGGACCAGTGTTATTGCACGTATTTACGGAAAAAGGACACGGATTCAAGCCGGCTCAGGAAGACCCTGTGACGTTTCATACACCAGCTCCCTTCCAGCGAAACGAAGAGAACGAAATCGTTGCGATTCACACCAGCTCTTCCAGGGCATATTCGAATGCAGTCAGCGAAACAATTTACAACGCTATGGAGCAGAACGAGCGAGTGGTTGTTCTGACGGCTGCCATGTGCGCCGGCAACAAACTGGCAAAAATCCGAGATGATTTTCCGGACCGCTTCTTTGACACAGGAATCTGCGAAGGCCATGCAGTCGCATTTGCGGCTGGCATGGCGAAGTCTGGAATCCGGCCGATTGTCAACATTTATAGCACGTTTCTGCAGCGCAGCTTCGACCAAATCTTCCAGGAAGTGGCGTTGCAAAACTTGCCGGTTACGTTCTGTCTGGATCGTGCGGGACTTTGTGGTCCCGACGGCCCTACCCACCACGGCGTCTTCGACACTGCGTACATGCGCGTGTTCCCGAACATGGTCGTAATGGCTCCTGGTGATGAACGCGACGTCGAACCGATGCTCGACTTTGCAATTACCTATAAGGGTCCGGCGTCGTTGAGATATCCGAAGACGAGCGTGAACATCGTGGAGCGGACCGTGGCACCGTTGAAACTGGGTCGTGCTGAAGTTTACAAGTGGGGCGCGGACGGGATGTTCATCGCCTACGGGACTTTGTTTTCAGTGTGCGTTGCCGCGGCCGAACAGTTACGGACCGAGGGTCTTGAAGTTGGCGTCATCAATGCCCGATTTTGTAAACCGCTTGATGCCGAGATAGTCCTGCACGCGATCGAGGACACTGGTTTCGTCATAACGGTCGAGGAAGGAGCATTATGTGGCGGCTTTGGCTCGGCGGTGCTCGAAGCGGCCAACGCCGCCGGCGTCCGCACTGACAACATCCGCTGTTTAGGGATTCCGGACCGATTCATCGAGCATGGTGACCGAAGCGAGTTATTGACCGACTTGGGTCTGGATATCGATGGTCTGATCGCCACGGCTTATGCGATGGCCGGTTTGCGTTCGCTAGTTGACGATTGAGGCAAGCAGCCCGGCAGGTGCAAATAACCGGGTTCTGATTGTCTGGCGTAGAATTCAAGCAAACTGTCACAAGAGGCCTGAGCATGTCGCGAGTTCTTTAAAGGCAGGATTGACTGCGAACTGTGTATGTTGATTGTTTTCAGCCTAATTTGGACGTCGTTTGCGCTGACTCTTGAAGCGGCTGACAAATACATGCTCGAGGAGTCCACGACACCGAAGCGTTGCGATCAGTTCGCTACTACGGGTCAGCCAGTGCCAGATTCGGCTACTCTTCCTGTCAGCCCGATGACCATGCTGATCTTGTGATGAACCGAGCCGGTGACGCGCTAGCCAGCTCACAACGTTGCGTGTCGCAATCAGCTCCACGTTTACACGGTACGACGCTTGCTCACTATTTAGCCGGCTAATAAGTCTAGATTGACAATGCACTTAAGAATCGTCGCGACCAGGATATGTGCAATTTGTCGCCTGAACAGCGCCTCTTGTCACACCTTATCCAGATCCGATAACATTGGCTAATTACGGTTTGCGGCGGCTCAGCCGAAGCATGGAGATAATTACACAAGAATCATCAGGTGGATTCATGAAGTTGAGAAGCCCTTCACGTGCCGCTTACACTCTAACATTCGGGATGGTCTTGCTGGTAGCGACAGCGATTGCCGCCCAGAAGTTGACTCACGAAAAGAATCCAGACGAAGAAACGGCCAAGCTGGTTTGCGAGTTAGTGAGTCGTTTTCACATCGCCCGGCCGAAAATCGATGATGCAGTTTCGTTAAAGCTGCTGAAGCGGTACCTGGAAGTCATTGATCCGCAAAAGATGTATTTGCTCAAATCGGACATTGTTTCGATGGAGAAATACCGGACCGAATTGGACGATTTTGTGAAGAATGGCGATGTAAGATTTGCCTATGATACTTGGAACACTTATTTAAATCGCCTCGATGAGCGGATTGTCGAAGTTCACACATTGATCGACGCGGAATACGACTTCACCACGGACGAATCAATGTTCAAGGACACTGGAGAGTTCGATTGGGCCAAGGATAAAGTGGACCTCGACAAGCGATGGCGAAAACGGATCAAGTACGATTTGTTAGACCTAAGGCTTTCCGACGAGAAGTTGGGCGAGGCACGCAAGCGACTGCATCGCCGGTACAGGATGTTTCAGCGTTCCGAACGTTTATCCGAAGACAGGGAAATACTAGAGAATTACTTGTCGGCCTTGACGCACTGTTTTGATCCCCATTCCAGTTATATGTCGCCGCTTGCTTATGAAGAGTTTCGAATTGGGATGGAACTGAGCTTGGAGGGGATCGGCGCTGCCTTGCGGTCTAAAGACGGGTATACCATTGTGGCTCAAATTGTTCCCGGCGGCGCAGCGGACCAGGACAAACGGTTGCAAGTGGGAGACAAGATCGTAGCCGTCGGTCAGGAACTGGGTGAGATGGTCGACATCATCGAAATGAAGCTCAGTAAAGTCGTCCGTTTGATCCGCGGACCGAAGACAACGAAAGTCCGATTGCAGGTCAAGAAAGGCGACAGCGGAGAGACAGTCCTTTACATTCTGATTCGCCAGAAGATCGAGTTGAAATCATCGGCAGTGAAGGGTGAGAGTATCAATACCACGGAACGGATCAAGGGACGTACGGCTCGCATCGGCGTCATTAGAATTCCATCCTTCTATCGTGATTTCAGCAGAGAGCAGCAGGGGCTGAGAGGTTTCAAGAGCACCGCCCGCGATTTACAAGAAGTGCTAGTCGACCTTAGCAACGAAGAAGTCGATGCCATTATCGTCGATCTGCGTACCAACGGCGGCGGGTCACTCAGGGAAGCAATTGAAGTCGCGGGATTGTTCATCGACGAGGGTCCAGTCGTACAGGTCAAAGAGCAAAACGGAAAAATTAAACCGCACGACGATGAGGACTCCGGCATGCTTTATGACGGTCCACTGGTTGTTCTGTGCAATCGATTGTCCGCATCCGCTTCCGAGATTGTTGCTGGCGTTATCAAAGATTACGCTCGTGGCATCGTGGTAGGTGACATCACAACTCACGGCAAGGGCACTGTTCAGAATGTGATGCGTGTCAGGAAGCCGTTTTCCCGGATCTTCCCCGGACAAGATCGCGGCGCATTGAAGCTGACAATTAACAAATTTTATCGTGTCAACGGTCACAGTACTCAGAAACATGGTGTGTCGTCTGACATTGTGCTGCCGTCGATACTGGACCACATGGAGCTCGGCGAGTCGTTTCTAGATAACACCTTAGGCTTCGACAAGGTTAATCCGGCTGCACATCGATCTGCCGGAATGGTCACAGGCGACATAATCACACGTTTGCAGATGTTGAGCAAACGTCGTGTGGCAGCCCATCTGGAGTTTCAGAAACTGCAAGAGACAATTAATCGATTTAAGGCTCAGAAGAAGCAACAGATGGTTTCTCTGAACGAAAAAGCTCGTCGCGAGGAACAGCAGGAAATCAAAAAGATGAAAAAGGACAATGACGACCAGGACAAGGCCAAACAATATGGGAAAGGGCCCGTTTTTCCTGACAACTACTACAACAATGAGGTGTTGCAGATCACGCTTGATTACATTGAGTTGTTGAATGACGCCAAAACCGCTAAGAAGTAGTGCGGCAGGACATTGTTTTTTCAAGAAACGCTCCATATCGCTCGGCAGACGTGTAAGTTTGCTGAGCGATCTTTATAAACGTTGCACAGGCTTCCTCAAAAATACTCGCCTCTCGCACTTTACCGAACTCCTTGATCGAAGCCGCAATCCGCTCCATGACGAGCGCTATCGAAGTCAATCATCTGACAAAACTTTATCGCGTTTACTGCAAGCGCGAAGGACTTTTGGCGTCCATTACCGGACTATTTCATCGCGAATACAAACAGATTCGAGCGGTTGCCGGTGTCAGTTTCGTGATTGACGAAGGCGAGATGGTCGCTTTTCTGGGCCCCAATGGCGCTGGCAAGACAACGACGCTGAAACTGCTGTCAGGTCTGATCTTTCCCACTGCCGGTACGGCCCAAGTGTTGGGCCACATCCCGTGGAAGCGCGAAAACACGTACCGCCGACGTTTCTCGCTGGTAATGGGTCAAAAGAACCAATTGTGGTGGGACTTGCCGGCTCAGGAGTCATTTCGGCTGCACAAGGAGATTTACCGTATCGAAGCAGACGCATTTCGCCGCCGACTTGACGAATTGACGGCGCTACTACAAGTCCGCCATCTCGTTGGCCAACCGGTTCGCGAACTATCGTTGGGCGAACGGATGCGAATGGAGCTAATTGCCGCTCTGTTGCACAGACCAGATGTTCTGCTGCTGGACGAGCCGACAATTGGCTTGGATGTGGTGTCGCAGCGCAAAGTTCAGGATTTTCTGAAATATTACCAGGTCGAACAGAACATTACCGTCCTGTTAACCAGTCATTATATGAAGGATGTCGAGGCCCTGTGCCAACGCGCGATCATTATCAATGAGGGAGAAATCAAACACGACGGACGGTTGGTCGACATCGTCGACCGTTTCAGCCAACACAAAGTGATTGAGCTGCAATTTTCAGGTTCTGCGATCCCCGACGAACTGCACCACTACGGCACCGTTTTCGACGCGCATCCACCACGCGTAAAGCTGGAAGTGTCGCGCAGCAAAATCCCAGAAGTCCTCTCAGCGCTGCTTACACAATTCAATATTGAAGACGTAAGCGTTCACGAACGTCCTTTGGAAGACGTGATCGCCGAGTTGTTCACAAGTCACATGGTTGGGCCGACAGTCACCAAACACTCTGCAGACGTTCGTCTTGTAACTAAAGACTAGGCGTGATCTAGTGAGAGCTAAATGGTCCAATCAGCGGTCTACAGTATTGCCGCCGCTTGCACGTCGATGCCCTTCAGCTTCATCTTCAATTCTTCGACGTTAGGCGAAATCTCGAAAGCCGCCGCTCGGCTGACAGATTCCCGTTGAATAAAATCGTACAGGCTATCATTAAATAACTGCATTCCCTCGTCGACGCCCAGGCGAATCGCTTGTGCAAGTTTTTCGTCTTGATCTTCCAACACTAGTTTGCGGACTGTTGGGTTAAAACGCATGATTTCGACGATCGGCACCCTGCCGGGATCGTCCACAATCGTCTTTAGCAACTTTTGGCCCATAATAGCCCTCATGTTCATGGCAATGCTGGCGCGGATGGCCATGTGCATTTCGGGCGGAAAAAGGTCCAGAATACGTGCGATCGTACCAGGTGCGCTTGACGCGTGGATCGTTCCGAAGACCAGGTGTCCCGTCTCAGCGGCGCGAAGAGCCGTTTCGAAGCTTTCCCGATCACGCATTTCGCCAACCAGTATCACGTCCGGATCTTCGCGGACGGCGTGCTTCATCGCTATATGAAAATCTATAACGTCAATGCCGATTTCTCGCTGATTTATCAGGCATTTGTCAGATTTATAGATGAATTCAATCGGATCTTCGATGGTCAGGACATGCTTGCGGTAATTGTGGTTGATCCAGTCCAGCATCGAGGCGATCGTCGTACTCTTCCCGCTTCCCGTCACGCCAGCCAGCAGGACCATCCCCTGGTCATACTTGCATAATTCTTCCGTCACGGGCGGCAGATTGAGTTTTTCGAATTGTGGGATGAACTGTTCGACCTTACGAGCCACCATTCCGACCTTGCCCAATTGCGTCATCAAGTTGACGCGAAACCTCCACAACGATCCTTCGTAGTCAACCGTCTTGGCGAAATCGGCTCCGCCGTCGCGGTGAAAGATGTTCAGGTTACGCTGATCCATCATGGCAAACGTCAAGTCGATCATTTGTTCTTCGTCAATCGGATCCATCTGCAGTTCTCGCAATGTTCCCTTAAGCCGAAGAACCGGCGGTCGTCCGACCTGAAGGTGGACGTCTGAAGCCTCGTGTGTGATCGCCTGACGGAAGATTTTATTGATTTCGATTTCCTGGTTCGCGATAAATGTGGACTTCGTCCATTCATGAATCAGTACCATAGCATCACCGTTTTTCGATTGAATAAAGGGTTACACATCAACTTGCCAAACTGGTCACGCGTACCGGCACCCCGCGCTCAGCCAGATATCGTTTTGTTTCTTCAATGGAATATGATCCGTAGTGAAAGATGCTGGCCGCCAAAGCGGCACTGGCCTTGCCATCCGTGACAGCTCGATATAGATGCTCAGGGCACCCCGCGCCGCCACTAGCGACAACCGGAATGTTGACCGCTTCGACAACGGCACGCGTGATCTCAATATCGTAACCATCTTGCGTGCCATCGGCATCCATACATGTCAAAACAATCTCGCCAGCCCCCAGGCGTTCCACATCCTGTGCCCATTGGACAGCTTCCAGCCCAGTCGGAATGCGGCCGCCATTAATGTGGACGTCCCAAAACTCACCGCCGACCTTCTGAACGCGTTTGGGGTCAATGTTTACCACAATACACTGACTGCCGAACCGCAGTGCCGCTTGACGGACGAACTCGGGGTCTTTGACAGCAGCCGAGTTGATGGAAATTTTATCACACCCGGCGCTCAGGAGTTTGCGAATGTCGTCCAACGTACGAATGCCGCCTCCGACGGTTAAGGGCATGAAAACCACTTCCGAAGTTTGCTGAACCACGTTCAGGATGATATCTCGTTCCTCGTGGCTGGCCGTAATGTCCAGAAAGACCAGCTCGTCCGCCCCTTCCTTTTCGTAGCGAGCAGCTACATCAATCGGATCGCCCGCGTCCCGCAGGTTCACGAAATTGACTCCCTTAACGACGCGCCCGGCATGAACGTCCAGACAGGGAATAATTCGCTTGGCAAGCATACCGGCTTTCCATTTCGAAAGTCAGGTTGAACCGCTGATCGTGCAAGAATCAGACTATTTCAAATACCAATTTAAATCGTGGATGAATCACAGTCAACGACGTTCAAAGTGAGTCTGGGAGGCGTTCTAGTTTGAACTGTCCGACATTTCGCTTGCCGAGTGTCAATCATCACCTTTCGTGTTTCTGTTGCTCGCAACGGCTAGTGTACGTTTACGCGGATGTCGTGGAAGGGGATTTTCGTTGGTGCCGTCACCAGACACACGTAGCCAACTACTTCTCCTCTCGAAATCATGGATCAAACGGGTTCACAGCGGCCGTCTGGAAGTTGTCGCAGGCCTGGGCCTGCGTCGTTGGGGGGGGTGGAGAAAATTTGCAAACGCAATGTTTCCTCGCCAATCGTTCCGGCAAGAGTCACAAACGAGCGTGCCTGATGACACTCGTGACCGACCGGAGAGGGAAACGCGCCGAAACAGAACTCGTCAAGTCGGTCGAAACGGATGATCAATTGTTGCAAGTCAATTTCGTAGTTCGTGTGCCTGACGATTCCGTCCTCTTTGCCGCCGATAGTTTCGGTGGAGCCCAAGTATAAGCCGACGACCCAGCCGTCGTCGGACAACTGGCAATCAAATCCAACCCGACCCAGGCCGGCCAGCGGCTCGAATAACTCAGCAACGTCATTAATCACATTCGTGACCCAGTCCGGTCGAAGATCTCGGTTGATTCGTTTGTAACTATAAATCTTCATTTGCTTCAGTAAATGTTTAATCGGTATATGCGAATGGGTCACGTTGTAAACTCCGAGTTGTCTTGCTCGTGAAGTGTTTCTCTGATCCTCATTCATATCGGGGAAATGTGGTGTCTCGGGCCACAAGGAATCTGGTTTGACGCGAACGATTCATGACTTGACGAATTGCAGTTCACTTGGCTCCAAACTTTCGGGGAGTGCATGTTGATGCCGTCGACTCCACACAGTTGGACCGTGCCAATCGCACGGGTAATTGGGCCGGATTTATGGCTTCAGAATTTGAATGATCGGCGCCAAGCGGCGAATTCATCATCCTCATCCAGAGTAAAGAATCAGCAGTTTGGCTACACAGCCGAGAATTGACAGTGCTGTTGAAGCCTCTACAATCATAGGTTTTCCCCTTTCCGGCAGGAGAGTCGAAAGTGGACGAGGCCATCCGAAAGGCCGGTGTTTTGATCGAAGCCCTGGGCTGGATTCGACGGTTTCGGGGCCACTACGTAGTGATCAAGTTGGGCGGCAGTGCGCTGGAGAACGCTGATTCGGTTCGTAGTTTTTTGACCGATGTGATTTTTATGGAATCGGTCGGTGTGAAGCCGGTTATCGTCCACGGAGGTGGCAAGGCGATCAGCCAGGCGATGAACGAAGCCGGAATTGAGCCACGGTTTGTCGCTGGCCGTCGATTCACGGACCAACAGACGTTGAATATCGTGTTGCGTGTGTTGGCCAAAGACATCTGCCAGTCGATCGTGGCCGAAATTCAGAACCAGGGCGGCCGGGCCGTCGGACTGAGTTACCTGAGCGAGAATTGTCTTGTCGGTAGACGGCTAACCTTCATCGGCGAGGACCGCGAGTCGATCGATTTAGGCTATGTGGGAGAGGTTGTCGCCTTGAATCGCGAACTGCTGGAGAGAACCAGCGCGTCTGGCACAATCCCCGTTCTGCCATCAATTGCTTTAGATGCTCACAATCAACCGCTCAACGTGAATGCCGACACGGCGGCGGCGGCCGTTGCCCGGATGTTGGCGGCTGAGAAGCTCGTTTTCTACAGCGACGTGCCCGGAATTTTTTTGGACAAGGACGATCCGAGCACGCTACAGTCACACTTGGAAGCCGCACGATGTCGCAAGCTAATCGCCGCCGGCGCAATCGATGAGGGCATGGTTCCGAAAGTCGATGCGGCCCTGGATGCACTTCAGGCCGGCGTTTGCAAGGTCCACATCGTTGACGGACGTATGCCGCATTCGGTTCTGTTGGAGATCTATTCGGACAAAGGAGTTGGGACAGAGATTGTTGCCTGAATCCGAAACGGTCACATGGCCTGTTGCCGTTGACATTTTCGTGAATCGAGGCGAAGTCTCTTGTGTCGTCTTTTTCTTAACTTTTATATTGCACCACGCAGGCAACAATTGAGAGGTCCCAACCGTGCACAGCGCAGCAACTCGCAGCAGCGAACAGACCATCGAACAATTCAACCATTACGTTATCCCGAACTATGGACGTTATCCCATAAGCCTGGTGTGTGGCGAAGGCTCATACATCTGGGACGCTGAAGGCAATCGGTACCTCGATCTTTTCCCCGGATGGGGTTGTAATCTGTTGGGCCACTGCCCGCCGCCGGTCGTGAAAGCCATTCAGGACCAAGCGGAAAAACTGATTCACGTACCCAATACGTGGTATGCTGAATCGCAGGGACTATTTGCCGAACTATTGTGCAGTCGCAGTTTTGGACAAGCATTCTTCTGCAACAGCGGCGCCGAGTCGGTTGAAGGAGCGATCAAGTTGGCTCGGCTGCACAGTCCGAAAGGCCGGCATAAAATCATCACTTTCGAAAACGGATTTCATGGCCGAACGTTGGCCGCGACCACTGCCACTGCTCAGCCTAAGTATCACGAAGGATTGGGCCCAATGATGGCCGGTTTTCGCTACGCACCTTTTAACGATCTAGGTGCAGTCGCCGAACTGGTTGACGATGAAACATGTGCGATTTTAGTCGAGCCGATTCAAGGTGAAGGAGGTGTCAACATTCCTGACGATGCGTATCTGGCGGCATTGCGACAAATGGCAGACGACAACAATTGTCTTTTGATATTCGACGAAGTGCAAACGGGCATGGGGCGTACTGGCACCTGGTTTGGTTATCAGCAGTGGGACGTACAGCCCGATATTCTGACGATGGCCAAAGGAGTGGCTGGCGGAGTAGCGTGCGGTGTCATTATCGCAAAAAAAGAGATCGCACCTAGCCTGCGACCCGGAATGCACGCCACTACATTCGGTGGCAATCCGCTGACTATGGCCGCCGGGGTCGCGGTGATAAAAATGATCGAGGACGAAAGTCTACTGCAAAACTGTCAGAAAATGTCGAATCGTTTCCGTTCACATTTCGAGAAACTGAAAGGCGAGTTGTCCATTATCTCGGAACTTCGAATCCGTGGTATGATGATTGGCGTTGACTTGAACATTCCTGCGACTCCAGTTGTCGGCAAGTGCATGGAGCGGGGTGTGTTGGTCAACGCCACGCACGACACGGTGCTGCGAATGTTGCCGGCATTGAATGTGACGTCGGAGCAAGTTGACAAAGGCTGTGCAGTCATCGGTGACGTTCTCAGAGAAATGGCTCAAGAAAACTAAACAAAGTGAGTATCCTATTGGGTGGGTTGGCAATGATCATCTTAGTAGAAATAACGAATATTGAATGACGAAGGAGTGACCAGGACTGACAACCCGGGTTAGTCAGTTCGGGAGATGTCCCATGAAGCACCTGATATGCCTGTTCGATTTAACAGTTGGCGATATCGAGGAAATTCTGAATGTGTCGACAGAATTAAAGTCGAAACTGAAGCAAAAAAACCGGCCGCCTTTGTTGCAAGGTTGTGTTCTGACACAAATTTTCGAGAAACCATCGCTGCGAACCAGAAACAGCTTTGAAGTAGCCATGATTCAATTGGGTGGCGACGGTATCTTCCTCACGGACAAAGACGTCGGACTAAACGGCCGCGAAAAGTTGAGCGACATCGCTCGCGTGTTGAGCAGCTATTCCGATGTGATCGTGATGCGAACATTTTCACAGGAACGGATTAGAGAATTCTCACGACACTCAAAATGTCCAGTCATTAATGGGTTGTCCGATGATTCACATCCCTGCCAAGCGTTGACCGATCTGCTGACGATTAGGGAAGTCTTCGGGGACCTAAACGGGCAGCGGATCGTTTTCATCGGCGATGGGAACAATGTCGCTCGTTCGCTGGCTGCTGCGGCATCGCTGTTTCGGTTGTCTTTTACGGTTGCGTCGCCGCCGGGCTACGAACTGGACGAAGAATTTTTGTCTGACTTGAAGCAGCACATTCCGACGGCCGAAGTTACTCATATCACAGATCCAATCGAAGCCGTTAAGCAGGCAGATATCGTCTACACCGACGTGTGGGCCAGTATGGGTCAAGAATCGGAAGCGACACAACGAAAAAAAGTCTTTGCATCGTA
The DNA here is from genome assembly GCA_963582345.1 of Planctomycetota bacterium. GTDB lineage: Bacteria > Planctomycetota > Planctomycetia > Planctomycetales > Planctomycetaceae > CAUZSN01. Next base: position 3,164 of record CAUZSN010000040.1, on the reverse strand, counting down.
TCAGGTTAACACTTCGCTGATGGCCCAAGCCCCCGTCGGCTGTCGATTCATGCACGATCTTCCGGCGCGGCGCGGCATGGAAGTGACTGATGACGTGATCGATGGCGCGCAAAGTATTGTGTTTCAACAGGCGGAAAACCGGCTGCATTTGGCAAAAGGACTGCTGGTTTGGTTGTTGGAACAGAGTTGAGTGTCGAGAGTTCAGTGATATTGTAGAGGAGCCAATTCCGGTGATGCGACACAACAATCGTCGGCCGAATGAGCTGCGGACCATCGAGATTCGACGTCACTTTACGACCGGGACAGCTGGCAGCGTGTATATCAAGGCGGGACGAACAACTTTGCTGTGCACCGCTAGTATTGACGAAGTGGTGCCGGCCTGGAAGACGGACGAAGAGGCTTTGACCGGTTGGGTGACTGCCGAATACAGCATGTTGCCAGCAAGTACGACGCCTCGCAAACGGCGCGAGCGCGGACGCATTGACGGACGGTCCAGCGAAATTCAGCGGCTGATCGGACGCAGCTTTCGAGCAGTCATCGATCTGGCTGCTTTGGGTCCACGCACCATCACAGTGGACTGCGACGTGTTGGAGGCAGATGGCGGAACTCGTACACTGGGCATCACCGGCGGATTTATCGCCTTAGTCGACGCGGTGGCTGCGATCGAAATTGAACTGCCTGCCAGCCAATCGATTTTCAAAAGCAACGTCGCGGCGGTCAGTGTGGGAATCATCGATGGCCGAGTCATCCTCGATTTGGACTATGCTGAGGACTATCAAGCCGAAGTCGACATGAATGTCGTCATGACCGGCAACGACGAATTCGTCGAAGTTCAGGGGACGGCTGAGGGCCAGACGTTCGACCGTCAGTTGTTGGATGAACAACTGGTCCTGGCGGAATTCGGTATCGCGCAACTAACGCAAATGCAGCGCAATGCGTTGGGAGACGAATGGCCTTTAGACTGACGAAGCTCCGCCTGGACTGAACTTGGCCAACTTGCTAATATTTCGCCCCCTTGTCTCGCGTTACTCTCAAGGTTCTCAAGCTGGCATGTCGGGATGGATGAGATCGAAAAAAGTCAAAGTGCATCAGTCGCGTCATCTTGGACGAAAGGCGACGTTTGCTCGTCGTTTATAGCCGTCCATCTTCGACCAGTTTCGTAACATCAGAATGGAGTCTGTCGTGCGATCTATGCCTCTGTTTGTGCTATTTCTGAATATGGTCTTGTTGTTTCCTTTACTGATTCCTAGCACATCTCAGGCAAGAATCGATGCTACGAAGGGGAGGAGATATCGTATATCGAAGCAACATGGCCCCTGGATGATCATGGTCGCCAGTCTGGCCGAGCCGTCCCCGGAACGAAAAACGGAAGGCCCGTCTCCCGAAGAAGCTGCGGGCCAATTGGTGTACGAATTGCGAAAGAAAGGCATTCCAGCATACACGTACTCGCAAGAGGAGATCGTCGATAAAGTGAACACTCAGGATCCGCGTGGTCGCCTTCGGCGCATCCAATACATAGCTCAGCAAGGCAGAATATGCGTCATTGCAGGCAATTATTCTAGTGTTCAGGACAGAAAGGCTCAGCAGACGCTTGCCTATATCAAGACGGTCCATCCAAAGTCATGGCAAAAGAGCGGAATCTATCGGCGAACACCGGGGCGTCCGGGTCCGTTAAGCGGTGCGTTCTTGACAATCAATCCGCAATTGAGTCCTGAAGAAGTGCAAAGTAGGAAACGAGATCCACTGTTATTGAAACTGAATTCGGGTTCGGAATTCTCGTTGTTGGAAAATGAAGGGCGGTACACGCTCGTCGTCGCTACGTTTTTTGGCAAAGCACAAACCAAGATTGGGACTCGAAGAATTGAGGAAGCATCGCGACACTTCAAGGTGGGACGGACGCTGGACCAAGCAGGAGAGAACGCTCGACAATTGGTTGCCCTTTTACGTAGCAAAGCAACCGCACGACGTGTAAGGCGCGAGTTCCTGCCAGCGTTACGGGGTAGCCAATTCGACGCGTACGTCTATCACGGACGTTATCGTTCGCTCGTGACAGTTGGTTCTTTTGACTCGCCGCACGATCCGCAAATCGCGAACCTGAAGAATCTGTTTAGCGCCAAAATGAAGCGCAATGCCGGGACGGGACAAGAAGTCCTCGTGGGCGAAGTCATTACAATTCCTGGTCGGACTGCGACTGCGCCACCAATGAAAACGTTCCTCTTCGATCCTAAGCCGACATTGATGGAAGTTCCAAAGCTGCGATAAATCGAGGATCCAGCTGGCATTGTTCAGATCGGGATCTCTACAAGTACCTGGTGGCGTAGGTGGAACTCAGCAATAAGGGCGAACGCTACTTTACGAGCACTTGGAGTTTTTTCCAAAACATCTCTTTTGCTCGTTTGCCTTGCTCCATGTCGTTTTAGCGACAGCTGATTCGATTGCCTGAGCTCATGTTGCAAGAGGTCGATGGCGATTCCGATGGTCCCAGCAGCAGGGCATCTTCATCCAAGGCACAAATCTGAGCCGTGCAATTCAGTATCCAGTGTGATACCTTCGGACGAGATTCCATATTCGTTCATGAATCTTCTACGAAAATACGCATTAACGGTTCCCTCAACATCATCACAATTTGGTTGAGCGTCATGTAACGCTTCGGTAACTAGGTCAACTAAGTCTTCGTAGGTGGCGCAGTTGCCAAGTCGCGCAATTTCAAAATCGTACTCGACACTCATCACAAGTTGGACTATTTCAAGACTCATGATCTGAGCCATCCAGGAGAGTAGAGACCAACTTCCTCAGCTTAGGCTCAAGCAGACTCGCATTGATTATGCCGAGTCGCTTTGGATGACTCTCAAATAGCTATCATATCGACCTGAAGAAATCAGTTCGCGGGCGACAGCATGTTTGACGCCGCAGTGGTCTTCATGAGTGTGCGAGCAGTCGGGGAATTTGCAAAGTGTGACGAACGGGCGGAATTCGACAAAGAATCCTTCCACCTCTTCTGGAATGACGTCCCACAGCGCCATTTGGCGAATGCCCGGCGTGTCGACCACCCAACCACCGAAGTCGAGTTCCATTAAGACAGCTCGCCTCGTCGTATGGCGTCCCTTTCGCGTCCAGTCGCTGACGTCTCCAATTTTCAGTTCCAATCCCGGCTGTATGGCGTT
>CAUZSN010000039.1:0-21705 GCA_963582345.1 Planctomycetota bacterium | reverse complement strand
CTCGAATCTGCTCTTCGGGAGCTCCGTCGAAAACCGGGCAAATCGCCCGAAATCCATCTTTCGCCGCCGCCCAGCCCAGATGCGTCTCCAGAATCTGCCCAACATTCATACGGCTCGGGACGCCTAATGGATTCAGTATAGTGTCGATCGGGGTGCCGTCTTCCAAAAACGGCATGTCTTCGATCGGAAGAATCTTCGAGATAACACCTTTGTTGCCGTGACGGCCTGCCATTTTATCGCCCACCGAGATATGCCGCTTTGATGCTACATACACCTTCACCATTTGCAGCACGCCGCTGGGCAGCTCGTCACCTCGTTTCATGCTGTTGATCGAGTGGTCTCGCTCATCAAGGGCGTTATCGACATCAGACCAAAACTGCTTAATTACTTTCTGACAGTCAGCCTTCTTCCGTGGACTGCGGATGTCAAGCTCCTCGAACTTGGTCAGAAATTTCTGCGCATATTCCATAAGGAACTTTTCGTCCTCGATTGAGCGGATCTCTCGACCATCATCGTCTGTCAGTCTGCGGTCAAGCACCTTTTCAAATTCGTTTAGGAACAAGCGGATGGCATCAGCTACAATTTTGTTGCCTGCCTTTTCAACCTGTTTGAGCTTGGTTTCGTACTCCTTCCGCTCGACGTCAGACAAACTCATTCGCCGCGAGAACTTCTCAGCGTGGGTGACGATTCCTTCGACACCGCTTGGAACTTCCAAGGATTCGTTCTTCACGTCTTCGCCAGCTCGACCAAAAATAGCATGCAACAGTTTTTCCTCTGGCGTAAGTTCCGACTTCGCTTTCGGCGAAACTTTACCAACCAAAATATCGCCCGGTTGCACACGCGTACCAACATGGACGATCCCGTCCACGTCCAAGTGACGCAGCGCCTTTTCGCTGACGTTGGGAATATCGCGAGTAAATTCTTCGCGTCCGAGTTTTGTTTCGCGAATTTCGACGTCAAATTCGTCTATATGAATCGACGTGTAGGTGTCTTCTTTGACTAAGCGCTCTGAGAGAATAATTGCGTCCTCAAAGTTGTAACCTTCCCACGACATGAAAGCGACCAGCACGTTCCGGCCCAATGCCAACTCGCCATTGCATGTCGCAGCACTGTCGGCGATAAGTTGCCCTTTCTTCACCCGCTGGCCAGGTGTCACCATTGGTTTTTGATTCAAGCACGTCCGTTCGTTCAAGCCGACGAACTTGCGCAGCGGGTAGCGTCTACCGTCTACTTCGATTCGGTCCGAATCAACATACGTGACCTTTCCAGACCGTTCTGCGCGTACCAGCATGCCCGAGTGCTCGGCAACGACGCGTTCCATTCCAGTCCCGACGATCGGCCGTTCAGTGACCAATAGCGGCACGGCCTGACGCTGCATATTGGAACCCATCAGAGCACGGTTCGCATCATCGTGTTCCAAAAACGGAATGAGACCGGCCGACACTCCAACAATCTGACTGGGCGCAATGTCGACGTACTGTACTTCCATAGCGTCGATCCAGACCACGTCGTTGCGATGCCGCGCCAACACACTACCCTGGAGCAGCTTTCCGCTCGTGACAGAGGTGTCAGCCGGAACAACGTAAACTTCCGATTCTTCATCAGCACGCAACCATACGACCTCATCAATCAGCTTTCCTTTCTTGACCTTCCGATACGGAGTCGTCAGGAATCCATAGTCGTCGACCTGGGCGAAGATGCTAAGACTGGAAATCAGACCGATATTCGTGCCTTCCGGCGTTTCGATGGGGCAGATGCGACCGTAGTGCGAAATATGCACGTCGCGGACTTCAAACCCGGCACGTTTGCGGTTGAGTCCGCCTGGCCCCAACGCACTCAAACGACGCTCGTGAGTCAACATTGACAGCGGGTTCGTTTGGTCGACCACCTGGGACAGTTCGCTGCGGCCAAAGAAGTACTCGATCGCTGCCGACACACTTTTGGGATTAATGAGCGTTCGAGGCGTCATTTCCTCGACGTCTTTCAAACTCATCCGCTCCTGAACCGTCCGCCGCAGTTTGAGAAATCCTTTGCGCACCTCCTCGGTCGCCAGTTCGTCGATGGTCCGCAATCGCCGATTACCCAAATTGTCGATATCATCAACATCCGCCGAATCATCGCTTGTACGCAATCGAATCAAATAGCGAATGGCATTGACGAAATCCTCCGGTCGCAACGTCATGGCCATATCGGGGATGTCCTGCTGAAACTTGCGATTGATTCGAAATCGCCCGACTCGACCCAGCCGATAACGGTTGACGTCGAAGAATTTTTCTTTGAATAGATCTGTCGCTTTTTCAAGCTGCTGTGGATTTCCAGGGCGCAACCGCTGATAAATACGCAGCAGAGCTTCCTCGTGGCTAACCGTGTTGTCTTCGGCGATACTGTTCAAAATCAATTCATCCTCAACGACCTTGATGACTTCAATATTCTTCAATCCCGACCCAAGGATCTCTTCGGCCATTGATTCCTCGATTGGATGACCAGCTTCAGTGATAATATCTCCACAACGTTTGTGCTTCATCGGATAGATAATGTCGTCAACCGCGACTTTGCCGACGAACAGATCAACCTTAGCTGACTTCGAAGACTTGATCTTTGTCGTATCGTAAAATAGCCGGATTAGCTGGGCATCGGTCGAGTACGCAGGGTCCATTGCTCGTAGCAACGTCATGGCCGAGAACTTACCGCTCTGGTCAATTCGAACACCAAGCCCTTCCTTCTTGCCAACGACCAATTCAATCCAACTGCCACGCTCGGGGATGATTCGACATGAATAATTCTTCCGCTCACCCGGTTCCGAACTAAGCACAAAATCGACGCCGGGCGAACGATGCAACTGACTGACGACGACACGCTCAGCACCGTTGATGATGAACTCGCCGCCCCCAATCATAATCGGCATGTCACCCAGATAGACCTCCTCCTCAACCGGTTGTTCCTTGACCAAACGTAACCAAACGCGGAACGGACGACCGTAGGTCATCCGAAGCTGACGGCATTCCGTTGGCGTGTACCGCGGTTTTCCCAACTCGTACTTGGTATATTCCAGCCGGTACTGCCCGTCGTAGCTCTCAATTGGAAAGATTTCCCGCAAAATCCCCTCCAATCCCTGATCTCTGCGTTCACGGTGAGTCTTGTCCACCTGCAGAAATCTGTCGTACGACCGAGTTTGGATTTGCGTCAAATCCGAAAGTTCGAACTCACTTTCGATGCTACCGAAATTACGGGTTGTCTTAGTTTCGAGAACACGTGTCGGTGAGATTGGCATACGTTGCTCTATTCTTGCTGAGGGATAATTCCTTTGGGAACAAGCCGAACCCGGACCGTTGGCAATCGATGCAACACGAGCATCGATTGCTCAGGATCAACAGGTGACGATGAATTTGGCGGTTTCGATCTGTCAAAATCGTTGTTCTAAGCACAAGAGACAGCTGCCTGCCCAAAGCCGCTTGCAACTGTGCGGAAACCGAATGGAGTCAAGATGGCATTTCGTCCGCGAGGAACGTTTCCTTGCAAACCTATTTAATTTCGCAAGCACCTCCGGCTGCTTCGATATCGTCCTTAAGTTTCTCGGCATCCTCTTTCGAGATGCCATCCTTCAATGGCTTCGGAGCTCCTTCAACAAGGTCCTTGGCCTCTTTCAGACCAAGTCCCGTGTTCGCGCGGACGACTTTAATGACTGGAATCTTGCTGTCACCAAATCCGGTCAAAATAACAGCGAATTCGGTCTGCTCTTCGACTGCTTCCCCTGCACCTTCAGCAGCTGCACCGGGAGCAGCCATTATTACTCCGCCGCCGGCCGGCTCAATGCCATGGGCTTCTTGAAGATAGTCGCCCAACGATTTGGCTTGAAGCAAAGTTAGGCTGACAATCTTGTCACCCAGCTCTTTGGTCGCATCATCAAATTCGCTCGTTACCTCTGCAGTCGCCATGTTTCGTATTCCTTCTTTCTTCCTTTTCAGAATGACAGCCAACTATTGCCGCTCGAATTCTAATTGATTGATATCTCCTGATTATTCTTCACCCTTATCCCTGTCTGCGATCGCCTCAACCTGTCCGGATAGCTTCCCACCAGGCCCTAACAATGCCCCTGCAAGTTGAGCACCGGGACTGAGCGCCAACATCACGATTCGGCCGATCAGCTCCACTCTTCCTGGACTCTTGCTCAACACGTGCACATCGTCGGCTGACAAGGACTTCCCTTCAGCCGTGCCGCCTTTGATTTCGATTTGTTCTATCTCTTTGGCCCATTTTGCGATCTCCTTCGACAAAGTGACAATATCCTCGCTACCCCAAACCAATGACGAAGGTCCTTGCAGGATAGGATCCAGAGCGCTGATTCCGGCTTGATTCAGTGCTCTTTTGGCCAACGAATTTTTCACAGTCAGCAAACGCATTTTCTTTTCCTGAAGTGCTAGACGGAATCTATTGTCGCCGACTGCGTCGAGCCGTGACGAATCGATTACGAGCATCTCGGAATGGTCGCCGATACGCGCCCGCAGGTCTTCGATCACCATTTCTTTGACACGTTTACTCATCTTTGCTTGCTATCAAAATTCCGTTGAACCTGCAGACGGATTTCGATGTCTCCGCCAGCGTCTAGACTGCTCGTCAATAAAGGTGGTTCATTACCACCGCATTTATACGGCCACCATAATTCCCGGACTCATAGTCGCTGATATCGTTACCTTGCGAACATAGGTACCTTTCGCGGCCGTCGGCCGCAATGAATGGATATACTTCAATAATGCCTCGACATTCTCAACAAGCTGCGATTCTTCGAACGACAGTTTACCGACAATACACTGGACGCTTCCTGCAGCATCGACGCGAAATTCGACTTTCCCGGCCTTATATTCTTGAACAGCGACAGCAACGTCCTGGGTGACCGTTCCGGCGCGGGGCGACGGCATCAGTCCGCGAGGCCCTAAAACCCGGCCCAACTGTCCCACCACGCTCATCATGTCGGGCGTCGCAATGGCCACGTCGAATTCGAGCCAACCGTCCTTGATCCTGTCAGCAAGTTCCTTTCCGCCAACATGGTCAGCGCCGGCATCTTCGGCAGATTTAACGTTGTCACCCTGCGTAAACACCAACACCCGCTGCGATCTCCCGATTCCGTGCGGGAGCACGATGGAACCACGGACAATCTGGTCCGCCTGTTTGGGATCCACACCAAGACGAACGGCAAATTCGACCGACTGGTCGAATTTGCATAGCTTGACGTTCTTCGGCAACGACGTCTCAAGCGACTTGAGTGTTTTCACCGCTGTCGCCAAATCCACTAAACCGAGCTGGCTAATGTGCTCTTTCAACAACGTCATTCGTTTCGAAAGTTTAGTCATCGTCTTTCAACCCAGTGATTCACAGCCGAAACTTAACCCTATGACGCCCGTCCGAACGAAATACTCCCCACGAAAACGTCACCGGCAGAAAAGAATCACCCAATAACATCCAGCCCCATGCTTCGGGCCGTCCCGGCAATGATCTTCACTGCTTGTTCCAAACTAGGCGTGTTTAAGTCTTCGAACTTCGTTTTCGCAATTTCAACCACTTGTTCCGTGCTAACAGACCCAACTTTTTCGGCCCTGGGATTTCCAGATCCCTTCGCAATTTGTGCTGCCTGCTTCAACAATATAGCCGCTGGAGGGCTTTTTGTGATAAAGTCAAATGTTCGATCACTATAAACCGTGATGACCACCGGCACGATCGTGCCGGCCATGTCCTTTGTCCGATCATTAAACTGTTGGACGAACTGGCCTATGTTGACCCCCTGCGGTCCTAGCGACGTTCCGACTGGTGGCGCAGGTGTCGCCTGTCCACCGGGCACCTGCACTTTAACCTGAGTTTTTATCTGTTTCGCCATCGCACCCTTTCAGACTGCTTCGACCTGCCAGTAGTCCAATTCAACCGGTGTCGAACGGCCAAAAATCTCGATTAGGACGGTAATCTTACCGCTGGCTTCATCCACCACGTCAATTGTTCCTTCAAAACTCTCAAACGTCCCTTCTTTGATTTTAACTACATCACCCGACACAAATTCAATTTTGACCTTCGCAGGTTCGGCCTCTTTGGTTTCCTCCAACCCAAGCATTCGCTTAATCTCATGCTCTTGCATCGGAATCGGCTTCCCAGCCGCACCCGTAAAGTCTCCGACCCCGCTTGTGTCTCGCACCAGGTACCAGGTTTCATCACTCAGAGCCATTTCGATCATCAAATAGCCCGGATATAGCTTCCGCTCGGTGACTCGCTTCTTGCCGCCCTTCGTGTCAACGACCTTTTCGGTCGGTATGATGACTTCACCAAATTCCTTTTCAAGCCCCTCACGCTTGATCCTCCGAGTCAACGAATCACGAATCGATTTCTCGCGATTGGTCTGGACTTTCAGCACGTACCATTGATGTTCCGACTCACCAGCTTGCACCGGCAGCTGGCCGGATTCGTTGACATCGACAGCATCCGTCGTCGAATCGTCTACTGAAGTTGATTGTTCATCCATAGATCACATCCATCGCGACGTCCATTTCTGCGCGCGGATTCCTGCTGCGGTGCAGCAAGTATCGAGAACCAGCAAGAGAGCCCCCAAGAAACTACGCCGTCATCTTGACGACGGCACGGAACATTTTCAAGAAATACAGCCAAAAAATCCGTCGAGTCAATCCTGCCGTTCACCCCTCCCATTAGTGAATGGCGACTCTACTTAGTTGACGATCTGCAAGAATCTAATCCACGGAGACGAAAAAAAGTTTTGCCATAAAAAGTCATAGACGAACAAGACGACACCCATAAGAAACATCGTGATTACAACCACAATTGTTGCTTGAATCAATTCCTGTCGACTGGACCACGTGACTTTATCTACTTCTGCTTCGACCGAAATCAGAAAATCCGAAAACCGCGGATAATTGACCAGTCGATATACCACCCACTCGCAAACCACAAAAATTACAAACGGAATACCAATCCGAATTCGTACGTCGTCGGATTCTGACAAGGCTCCCTGCGACACCGTCCACGTGCCAAACCCGACGACCGCCGACAAGGCGAGAAACGTCAATTGCCGTGTCAAGCGTCCTTGATTTCGCTTGTATACGCCAACCGACAGCAGTTCTCCCCAAATTGTTGGACTGTTTTTTGACTTTGCCATTTCAACCCACCATACGCGTGAGCAAGATGCGAAGCACTCCATTCCAGATTGACATGTGACGCCACCTGTCTCTGCAAATACCACTCAATCTGTCGAACACTGGTCGGAATTCTGATCCGAAGACGACAAATACACGGGCGGAGGGACTCGAACCCCCAACCGCCGGATTTGGAATCCGGTGCTCTGCCAAATTGAGCTACACCCGTAGTCCGCAATTAGTCGAATGTTAACGGCTTCCACAGACTGGCTCACCGTGTGCATTCGCATAAAATCAGTCCATTGACTTAATCGCAGGCAGTTCATCCTACTTCTTTCGCGATTCCTTATGAAGCGTATGCCGTCGCAACTTGGAACAGTACTTCATTAGTTCCAAACGATCTGTACCACGGGTCTCCTTTTGAACCCGGTAATTCCTCAAGCCCGTTTCAGTGCATTCTAACCAAACATATTCCCGAGCCATTACTGACCCCTTCAAGAGATGTGGTATCACCCCAAAAACAGAGCGTACATCCTACTGACTCCCGTATGTCAAGCAGCTCCAAAATCAGGAGAGGATCTTGGTTACTACGCCGGAACCGACCGTCTTTCCGCCCTCACGAATCGCGAAGCGACTACCTTGATCCATGGCTATCGGCTTCTGTAACTCGATCTGCAACTTGACATTGTCACCCGGCATGCACATTTCCGCGCCGTCCAGCAATGCCGCCGCACCTGTAACGTCCGTGGTGCGGAAATAAAACTGCGGACGATACCCGCTAAAGAAAGGTGTGTGTCGCCCCCCCTCATCCTTGCTCAACACATACACTTCGCCTTCGAATTGCGCATGCGGATTGATGCTTTTCGGAGCTGCCAAAACCTGTCCGCGTTCGATCTCATCCTTCTTGATTCCACGCAACAGTACACCGACATTGTCTCCCGCAAACCCTTCATTGAGCGTCTTATTGAACATCTCGACGCCGGTACAGGTCGTTTCGGTTGTATCCCGAAGTCCGATCAGATGCACTTTTTCGCCTACCTTGACAACTCCTTGCTCAATCCGACCAGTACACACCGTGCCTCGGCCTTCAATCGAAAACACATCCTCAATCGCCATCAAGAACGGCTTGTCTCTGTCACGTTGCGGCTCGGGAATATGGCTATCCAAAGCATCCATCAATTCGCCAATCGGCTTCGCCACGGTTTCGTCACCAGGATTATCTAACGCACCCTTTGAATTCCCACGAATGATTGGAATGTCATCACCAGGAAAGTCATACTTACTTAAAAGCTCTCGAACTTCCATATCGACTAACTCGAGTAACTCTTCGTCGTCGACAAGATCAACTTTATTCATGAAGACGACCAATGCTGGCACATTCACTTGACGTGCCAACAAAATGTGCTCACGTGTTTGTGGCATCGGTCCGGATGCTGCGTCCACCACTAGGATCGCGCCGTCCATCTGCGCGGCACCGGTAATCATGTTCTTGATGTAGTCAGCGTGACCAGGACAGTCGATGTGGGCATAGTGTCGAGCATCTGTTTCGTATTCGACGTGACTCACAGCAATAGTCACGGTCTTGGTCGCGTCCCGAACCGTACCGCCCTTCGCGATGTCCGCATAGCTCTTGACTTTTGCAAATCCTTTTTGCTCCTGCACCGCAAGGATGGCCGCAGTCAAGGTCGTCTTCCCATGATCGATGTGGCCAATTGTCCCAACATTGACGTGTGGCTTGGTGCGTTGAAAGACTTCCTTCGCCATGTTTTCTCCCTCTCAATCTCTGTGTCAAACTTTCTGGTCGCAGGAACACAATGGCCGTTAACACAAGGTCACGGTAATCCCCACCGAAATCATTCGACGCGGTGATAACTTTCCGGATCGGATGCTTTTTCCAATTGCCGCTTATTACTATAGCTGCTGATGGGACTCGAACCCATGACCTCGTCCTTACCAAGGACGCGCTCTACCAACTGAGCTACAGCAGCAAACCCTCGCTTCGAGATCACTCCCGAGCGAAACGAACTGACTGTACTCTCAGAAGGACAAACCAAAGGGGGAAATCGTACCACCAGCTGATCCACAATCTGTCAGCCAATTCCAACTACAGCGGGCGATGGGAATCGAACCCACACCACCAGCTTGGAAGGCTGGAGCTCTACCATTGAGCTACGCCCGCAGACTTATTGTTTTTTAGTAAAGGCTCCCTTTCAAATCAGTCCCGCTCGTCTTTCAAGCCACTGGGGGAAGCAGGATTCGAACCTGCGAAGGCTGTGCCACCAGATTTACAGTCTGGCCCCTTTGACCGCTCGGGAATTCCCCCAAACATCCCAGCGACATCAACCGGTCAGCAACTCCAAGGGCAGACGAAAGCTGGAAAACACGTGCTTGCATTCTTCGACTGTAAACACCGGGGAGCTAGCGGTGGGACTCGAACCCACAACCTCCGGTTTACAAAACCGGAGCTCTGCCGATTGAGCTACGCTAGCGCAACAGCCCGCACGAGAATAAGTCGCTCAATATAACAAGCCAACATCCTCTTGCAAGGCAGAACAGGTGACAGAATTTAAGAAATTTGGCAACTTCAATTTACGCATGTGTACCAAATTTGTTCAGTTGACGACACATACCGATTTGGGATGCTCGTCTCTCGAACGCACTCGGCCGCAACGTGCTCAAGCATTCTTGAACCTAAAATAGGCAGGATTTCACAGTGTGTCCTGCCTAAACCCCCGGAATATCCATTTTTTTATCTTGAGCTATTTGCCGTAGCTTCTTCAAAGCAAGGGCTTCGATCTGACGAATACGTTCCTTCGTCACGCCAAAATGAGTGCCAACCTGTGCAAGTGTCTGAGGTTCGATGTCCTGATTCAGACCGTATCGAAACAAAATGATATTTTTTTCACGTTCATCGAGCTGTCCCAAGATGCTCATGATAAGCTGGTGTTGTTTCTGGTTGACGAGCTCCTCATAGAACTGATTGGCTCGTGTATCTGACGAATGTTGAAAGATTTCATCATTGCCGGTTCGAAAACGATCCAGCCGAGTGTGCTCCGCCGGTATCGATCGGGCAAAATTCTTCATAATGGCCCAACTGGCATACGTGGAGAACTTATTGCCCTTGCTGTAATCAAACTTCTCAACGGCTCGCATCAGTGACATGTTCCCGTCACTGACCATTTCGAAGAAGTTTGTGTTGGGTTTGACGTGCCGTTTTGCGATCGAGACGACGAGCCGAAGATTGCTGCGGATGAGAAACTTCTTCATTTCGAGACCTTTTTCCAGTAACTCTTCAACGACATCCATCGTTGCCGATGTTACGCGAAAGCCGTCCCATTGCTCACGAAGCTTGGCTGCTTTGTATTTCAGGTAATTCATCTTCCGGAAATAATGGACCTCTTCTTCCCTACTCAACAAAGGAAGAGAATACAGGCTGGCCAGATAGGGTGACAAACCGGGAGGCGTCTTGGCCCGCACACTTGATGGCTTACGCTCCGGCGGTTCGGAAAATATGAGACCATGGGCATGTAGAGTTTCGAACTCTTCGCTGGGAATGTACTCAATGGGTTGTTCTCTCAACTGCTTTGCTCGAACTTCTGAAATAATGCGGTAAATACTCGCCTTGGTTCGGTTGAAGTGGTCTCCCAAGTCGTCAGCCGATACACCTCGCTTGAATCCGCGGTAGATGTCCTTCTTGTCTACTTCGTTCAATGCCGCAGACGCCTGGGGAAATATCGCAACTTCAGGATACTCCTTATCGTGACTCTTCAACGTATATCGGACTGTCTCCGGAGACCTACCGAATTTGCGCGCCAGGCGGCGGCTGACATCAGTTGGAGAGCCTCCATAACGCACCAGCCGACGAGCACGTCGAATTATCTCTCCTCGTTCAGCGTTGCTTAGTTGGCTGAAACTACTTCCTCGAAAGACATCTTGAGCGTGTTTACGTACAAATCGAGTGACCGATGATTCCAAAAAACCGATACGTTTTCGGCCGCCGAATTTGAAACGACGACTCACCAAGCCGCGATTGCGCCAACGGTCGACCGTCTTAGTCGAAACATTGAATCGCTTGCTGACATCTTTCACCGTGAGCACCGGTTCGGAAACATTGTCGACCGAAATATTGATGCTTTCCGACAAATCTTCCACAAAGCACCGCAGATCGTGAACAGCTTCCTCTCCACTCAGCAATAGGTCAGGATACATTGTCGGCCGGTAAGATGTGATTTGCTCGCAGAGCTCACCGTAACTGTACGTCTTCTTCGGGCTAATGCTGTGCAGTACACGCTCAGCATGGTCAATCTGCTCCAACCGAACTTGCCGCGGAGCATACCGCACCTGCTGGTCGGTCAACTGCTTCATTCCTGGGTTGCAGTACTGGGACATCGTTGCGATTTTCTGCTGTAGGTGTACAACCTTGACCTTTCAGAAATTTTTGTTCCGTTTCCGTTTGTCGGGCCCCGTTCCGAAGTATTGTGGATAACGTCTATTGAATTCACTTAAGAACAATAACGCGAACTCTTTAGACTTCGGATGATGCACCATGACGGAAAAACCCATAAGTTAACTCCAAAAAACAACTTACAACTCATTTACCCCACAATCACAGCCAAGTCTCGATCAACCACAACGTTGCTCAACCCCTTATCGGTTCGATCATTTAATACGCGAAATCTGAGACATCCGAATGGAAAAAAGTTCGCATGGCAAAGCGTTTTGATCAGTGTTGCTCAATTTGCTGCATTCAACATGAACACGTTCCGATCGAACTGATCCAGGGCAATCCGAAGCTGCCGCTGTGCGAGCACGTGTCAATTTGGCAGATCACGTTCTTCGCTGCACGTACGTGATCGAGCTCTGCATACAGTCAGTCTCGTGAGAAAGTGTGGTCGACAAGGAGCCCAATTTGAGCTTCGTGAGCCCGAAGATCGTTATTCAGCGACTACGGCTTGATCTTCAGGTAGGCCGAGATGGCGACGACAATGGCCGCCAATACTGTGGCGACCCCCAACCAGTACTTGTGGTTCCTACGGATCGCCTTGAATACTGAACTCCGGCCCACCAATGCGGATATTAGTGTAAAAACAGCCATTGCCAGAAGAAATTTAATGCCAAATAGAGCATGGTAGGTTGCATCAACTTCGGATGTTTTCAACGTGCGAACTAGGTTATACAATCCGCTGACAAAGATAAGTGCAATTCCAACATGTACGAATTTTCCCCAAATTTTCTGTACTCGCTCGCGAAGTGCGTCATGTTCCGACTCAGACAGCTCTTCGCTAGCGGGCATCAGGACGAATCGCATAAATACGCCACCTCCAACAAGCACAATCACAGTCCCAACGTGCACGAAACGCGAAAAAATATCGATAGCCGACTGCATCGCAATAGTCTCCATTTTGGCTTACTGCGGGTACGTCTCTTGAGAGATTTTGACTTCGATTGCGGGGAAATTCTAGTCGAATAGTTACATTTTCACCAGGTTCACTGCTGACTACTCTATTGGAACAGCAACGCAATCCGCCGGTATAATTGACTCTTCGACATCCTCATGCTACTGGAATCTTCAGAATGTCTTCAATTGCATCAAGCGCGTCAAAGATTCCGGTATGGCGATTCGCGGCAATTCGTTCTCGAATCTCACGACATTCGAGAACGCGCTGGACGGCGACGTCAACGGAGTCCGGGTCATCAACCATCACCCCTATACCCTGGTCTAGAATCCAGGCTTCGTTTCCTCCATGAACAACATTCAATTCTCTGCTCTTGACAAATATTAGTGGTGTTTCAGTGATCAACGCCTCGGTGAGTGTCATTGTGCCTGGTTTCCCAATCAGAAACTGGGCGATACGGTGAACAGTGACCGGCGGAGTAGTATTGAATTCTAGCGCGACGACCGGATACGGTGTTGCCTCACAACATACCGCCTCTAGCAATTGTTTATTCGTTCCACACAGACATATCAGATTCAACGGGATTCGGGCTGCTGCAATTCGTTTTACCGACCGCAGCACATTCACAGTTCCTTGGCCCCCAAAAGAAATGAGACCGGTAGCGAGCTTCGGGTCAAGACCAAGCGAATTGAGAATCTCCTCGCGCTTTCCGTCGAGGTCTGCTAACTCGTAGAACCTTGGATCGACAATCATTCCGCTCAAATTGCGAATATCGGACGTTGGAACGCCGGCAGCAAGAGCCAGCGACTCCAGACCTTTGTATCCCAAAAGATAGAACTGTTTGACCACAGGCTGAAACCAGTACCCCGGTGTCATCTCGTCGTAGTCAACCGGGATCGTGATACAACAAACGTCCGGATTCACACAGCGTGCAGCCTCGTACACAATCGTATGCTTCATCGGAGTCACTGAAATTACAGCATCCGGTGGCGCATCGTGCCAGAATTCAGCAGTCCAGCGCAATAGAAACCGTAGAGGCCGCCAGCATGTGTTCAGACGAGCAAAGAGAATACACAAACGAATACCGGTGGTGAAGAAAAAGTACGACTCTCGACGCATGCACCAGTTGAAGTACCGGATTCCCCAGGTATAGATGAAGTAGAGGCTGTACGTCTGACACTTGAGTATGTCTGCCAAATCAACCAGCCGTACGGTCCAATCCGGATGTCTTTTCGAAAGCCCATACCGCACTGCCTCGGCCGCCGTCTTGTGTCCGGAAGCAGCTTCAAAATAGACGATATCGATTCTCATTGCTTCAATCACCGCCACTCGGGAGTTAGGTGGCACTAACGCCGGTGAGCTTTGCTGAGAGGGCCGCCTGCCATGTCGTGAATGGATCACTTTGGTTGACCATGCCCACCGCAGACCACTCGCAACCACATATTGTCCACACTTCGTTGAGATTGCAATCATGCATGGCGGATGTCACAAATTGGCACAGAATCTTAGGAACCGTCACCATTCGACCACACTTCCACCGCGAGAAGCGATAGCAACATAACTTTCGCGCCGCACTGCGACTTCGAGAATAACTGCCCGGTAAATCCCATCCAGTTGCTTGGAAACTCGAATCGATATTGGGTATCATACTGGCGAGTGACTGATCGGCTTCGACCAAATCGAGTGAGGCAAATTCGATGGCGAGAAATATGGTGTGGATGGCAGAACTTCTGACGGATGCCGTAACACGATTGCGAGTGATTACTGGTCTATTGTTAATCGTGGTCCTGGTCGTCGGTTGTTCGAGTGACAGCTCCGACGATGGCTCAGCCTCCTCGGTCACTGCACCTCCGACCAACACCGACAGCGCGTCGGCTCGTCTGGGTTTAGAAAATGTCGCAGTGGACGAGCATGGTGTGCCCCTCAAACCGCCAGCCGGTCCTGACCTCTATGAAGTTTCCAGAATGTTTGTAGCCGAACGAGCGCGAGAAGAAGCCCAAAAAGCCAAGCCGGGCTCTAAAGTCGCTCATTCGAATAAACTAGACAATCACACGAAGGGCTCGAATCTTCCGGCCGACTTTAAGCAATGGCTGTCTGATGACTACATCGAAGCGCTTCAACAAAGCGATCCGCGTCTAAAGAAAGCCATCGCCGATTTAGGTCACTCATCGTCTGGTGAAGCTGGAAGCGCCAAGATCCTGACTGCACTACTTGAACAATTGGGCAATCCGGTTACTGCCAAACGCAGCAAGAAAAGCAACCCGAAAAATCCTGACAAAGGCGAACCCCCGTCTGCCTCTGACCAGGCGCCCGCGAGTTTTGAAGAACTATTCCCGCTAGCCCAGGGATTTATAGGCCAACAAACCAATCCAGGCTCTAAAGACTTTGGTCGGAACTACTCAGGCAGGTCCGGCAGGCATCGAAATAATGACGACGTCGCGAAAATACTGATAGAAGCGCTTGGCAATAACGGATCGCAGCTCGCGTGGCAGACATTGCGACGAATGCTTCAGGGCAATCTCGACACCGGAATCGACGATGCCAAGTTGGTCGGATGGGTGCTGGAAACTTTGATCCGGCATTGTGATTCCGAGTCGGCATCTCAAATGCTCCTGCAGACCTTGAAATCGCCAGAGAAATTGCGTCTGGGTGAGGGCGATGAATCCGCCCAACAACTGCAAGAACAGTCCGCTAAACTGCACATTGAATTCGCCGCCTCGGCTCTCGACGACTTTTTTGGCGTATCCGTCGCTGAAACGAAAGAAAGCAGGCCCGGTTCGGCCGGTCCACCAGCAAAAGGCCAACGACCCTCTCGTGCCAACCAGCAGCCAGCGAGTTTCGAAGAACTCTTCCCGTTGGCCAAACAGTTTTCGGCTCAACAATCAAAACCAGGCTCTAGAGGCTTTGGTCCGAGCAATCCAGGCGGTCGCAAGAATTCGACAGGTACGCTGCAACCACGTCAGCTCAGCCCCGAAGAAAGACAGCGTGTTGTGCACTACATGTGGAATTCTGATTTGTTTGGTTTGGTCGAGCAACGTGTTAGTGCCATCCGGCGGCTGGGACCGGAAAACGAACACCATGACTTTCTGGTGTTGGCTTCGATGTTGCCCATTCCGTCAGTCCGACAGTCCGTCCACGCGATACTTGAAAGCCAATGGCGCCGTGGAGCCGGTGCGTTAAAGTCTGTTGATTTCTTCCTCGAAGTGGCCCGCGATCCAGGCCTGATGGTCGTACTAAAGTCGCTGCCTCGCTCTGCGAATAGAGCCACGGCGAAGCTTACTGCATCTAAAAGGGCCGAAGTGGCAGCGAAGAATTCGTGGTTAGAGGTTAGTGGACACCTGCTCTTTGCTCTGATGAAACGACTGCATAAGGCAACCCAGAACTCGAGTGGTAGCGGGGATACCGGTGGGCCCCTCCCCATCAAATTGCATCGTGGTGCGCAGGTCGCTGATGAATTCAAGTTGAATTGGCCCAACGAAGCACAGGACATGGATGCCCTTGAAGCAGCTCCATTGAGCCTGCATTACGTCCGCATGGAACCGGACGTGTTCAGCGTCAAAAATCGCATGGAATACGAAAAGCAATTTCGTCGCAGAGAGCAACGGAAGCTGGCAAACGGCGTTTACTGGTTTGATGCGTTGCGGAGCGGTAATAGGGAAGGGTACAAGCAGTCAGTGGACGTGCTGATTCAACCGGTTCAAGGTAAATTTGCCAGCGGACAGGCCCAATATGTCGTCGAAGTTCTCGTCGTGGAAGTTCCCGAGTCAGGACCGATCGTCAGAAAATGATGCGGCACACCAAGGGTACGTGTTGTCATAATGTGAATGCCGGCATGCTCTCTTGTAGCGAATGCGTCTTCTCTTAATGAGACGAACCGTTTCCCAGTCACAGACAACACTCGCGCACTCCCGACTCCTTAAAAGACCTGGGCATCGACGTGGCGTTTTCTTAGCACATCGTCGAAAAACTCGTTGCTTAGAACCGCTTCGATCCATCTGACTTGCTCCTGTTCCTTCATCTGTCTGTAAGAAATTCTCGTCGATTCCAAATTCAAGGATGCAGTTTGATGAAACAATTTACCTATCGTCGGTGCGTGAACGGCGTTAACCATATTTGCGTGATGCCAGTGGTTCTGACACTTGTGGCTGTAGCCTGGTTAACTCCGGTTTTCGGCGAGGCCGCCCCCCAAATGAAGGATCGGCTGCTGAATGACATCAAATATCTCGCATCGGACGAATTGGAGGGCCGAGGCGTTGGAACCAAAGGGTTGAGTCTCGCGGCTGACTACGTGCGGCGACAGTTCGAGAAAGCTGGATTGGATGTCACTCGCATCAATGGCCGAGCGTTTCAAAGTTTCACGATGGTGATCCGTACGAAGCTAGGCACAACCAACAGGCTACAACTCGTCGGTCCTGATGACGAGTTGATCGAATTGAAACTCGACACGGATTTCCGTACGTGCTCGTTCGGCGGTTCCGGAACGTTTCAGGGCGAGCTGGTCTTCGCCGGTTACGCCATTGATGCTAAGGACGAGAAGTACAATGACTTTGAAAGCATTGACCTTAAGCACAAGGTGATCGTCATCATGCGGAGGAGTCCTCAACAGGGAAACTCGCATGGCCCATTTTCGGTATCACACGGTGGTTTGTCGCGGCATGCGGAGTTAAGGACCAAAGTCAGCAACGCCTTTCAAGCGGGAGCGGCCGCGATTGTGTTCGTCAACGACCCGTATACCAACCGAAAGAACGGCCAGCAGGACTTAAGAAAGACCAAAGACAGGGTCGTAACCGCTGCCATCAAGGTCGATGCGATTGACCCGAACAATTCGAAGAATTTGAACGAAGCACGGCAAAAGCTTTCTGAATCTTTGAAAAGAGTAAAGACCCTACAGACCAGTGCCAAGAATGCATACGCCAATGCCATCACGGATCCACTGATGAACTTTGGCTACGGACCGATCAGCAATACTCGTACGATTCCGATTTTTCACGTTACGCAAAAGACAGTAAATCAACTACTCGGAAAAACTTTAAAAACCTCTCTGGCGGAAATCGAAGCCCAAATCGACAAGGACCTGAAACCGCGTAGCGCCGTGTTGACAGGTTGGAGTGCCAAGGGGACGACAGCCGTTGAACAGGTCAAGGCTAAAGTGAAGAATGTCGTCGGCGTTCTAGAAGGCACGGGCCCGTTGGCTGACGAAACCATTGTAATCGGAGCTCACTACGACCACATCGGCATGGGTGGACTAGGATCACTGGCTAGCGGTTCCAAGGAAGTTCACAATGGAGCAGACGACAATGCGTCGGGAACGGTCAGTCTCGTCGAATTGGCTCGCCGGTTGGCCCGGCGCAAAGAAAAACTTCCACGGCGGTTAGTGTTTATCGCCTTTACGGCCGAGGAATCGGGTTTGATCGGTTCGGCCCGTTATGTGCGCAAACCAGTTTTCCCGCTAGAGAATACGATCGCCATGTTCAATATGGATATGGTCGGTCGATTGCGAGATGACAAACTAACCGTGTTTGGAATGGGAACCGCTACGCGATGGAAGCACATGATCGAAGACTTGAGTAAGGACCATCTATTCAAACTCACAATGAAGCCCGGTGGTTTTGGTCCCAGCGATCACTCCTCTTTTTACGGAAAACAAGTTCCTGTACTACATTTTTTCACGGGCACTCACAGCGATTACCATCGCCCTGGTGATGATTGGCAGAAGATTAACGTCGAAGGTATGATCCGAATCATTGACGTAATCGAGCAAGTCATCGTGACAACCGCGCAGACCAAAGAACGTCCCAATTACGTCGAAGTTAAGCGTCAGCATACAGCCAGCCATAGCGGAAACCGTCCATATTTCGGCAGTATTCCCGACTTCGGTACAGATATGCCCGGTTACGCAATTTCTGGAACCACCCCTGATAGTCCTGCGGCCAAAGGTGGATTGAGAAACGGCGACGTCATCGTTCGGCTCGGCAATCACCAGATTGGGTGGCTCGGAGATTTCGACTTGGCTCTGCGAAAGTTTGCGCCCGGCGATGAGGTCATAGTGACGGTACTGCGTGACGGTAATCGGGTCATATTAACAGTCCAATTGGACAAGCCTCGATAGGCTGCGGAGCAAATGAAGGCTCACTCTTGCTTGAAAGTACCCACGTTAATCTGTATTTGCTTGACTCTGGCCACATCGATTTTGCTAGCTTGATTCGCAAGGCCCCGTCTCTCGCCTCGGCAAGCACCTCATCCACGGAGTCGACCACGTCGACTACAGGAATCCATGGGCTGCTGCTTCGCCAACCGAATCTGTCCGAGGCACACTCGTCTTGAGATCATGCCACTGCAAGCCAGCGATCCAATTCGTGTCACAATTTTCCAACCAACGA
This sequence comes from Planctomycetota bacterium, assembly GCA_963582345.1. GTDB lineage: Bacteria > Planctomycetota > Planctomycetia > Planctomycetales > Planctomycetaceae > CAUZSN01. Next base: position 2,802 of record CAUZSN010000039.1, on the reverse strand, counting down.
TGTCAACAGGCTTTCCGAAGATGAGGTGTTTTGCGACATAATGGGGCTCCTGGTCTTCAAGAATCCGTCAATCTATGTTGACCTGTATCTTTCGCGGTTTCGATTTTTGTGCTTTCGGCAGGACCAATTCCAGAACACCGTTGCTCAACTTGGCGGTAATTCGATCGTGATCGACTTCTTCACTGAGAATGAATGATCGCAAGAAATCGCCAATCAAATACTCTTGATGCACCAGCTTCGCATTTTCGGTCACCGAGGGCAATACCCGTCCGAACAGGGTAAGTTTGTTATCTTGAACTTGCAGCTCCAGTGTCTCCTTTGTAACACCAGGAAGGTCGGCGCGTAGAACCAATCCTTCATCCGTTTCATGAATATCGATAGGAGGGGTGATGATGTATCGTTCGGCCGCCAGTTCCGCTTCGCGATCGTCATCTCGCCTTGCTTGATTCGTACTCTTCGTGATGTCTTCCGACATCAGGTTACTCCGTTATGAATCATCATGTGCATTGCCAGTCTCGCCCTCGACAATTGGGATCTGTCGTGGCTTCGTTTTCGCCACCTTCGGCAAATGAATCGTCAGCACTCCATTGTCAAATTCGGCTGTCAGTTTATCCTCTCGAACGCGAACGGGAATCTCCAGGGAGCGCTGCCATGATCCGTGCGGACGCTCGCGGCGGCGGAATCGATCGTCCGATACATTCTCCGCATCAGTCCGCTGCGCTGCTAAGGTCAAAACGCCATTGCTGATTGTCAGCGACAGGTCCTCAGCCCGAGTGCCCGGCACTTCGGCCGTCAAGAGCAACGTATCGTGCAACTCGTACAAGTTAATCGGTGGATACTGTCGTCCAAATCGAAATCCCTGAAATGTGAGGTTTACGCTCTGCAACAAGCGATCGACCTCACGTTCCACGTCTTGGAATGCGTCCCAACTATGGCCCCAACGGAAAATGGCCATGTTTTGTATCTCCTTAACCGCCTTCGATCGCGTTCGAGAATATCGGAGTTCGCCCTCGATAACTATGCTTCATTCGCACGTTTGTTAATACAATCTCAATTCAGAATTGCAAACTACGTACCGCTTGCAACGGACCAATGGAAAAATTTTCTGGCGATTAATGTCAATTAATTGCTCCGGAAGCAATAACCGTGAAATTGCTGAATCGACTCCGAATCACATTTTTCCCACCCGCATCAATTCGAGCGCGATTCCAAAATTCTTGCTCCCAATTTAGTGTTTTACAAGAACAAATTTTAGTGACAAAATCCAAATGGCACCAAACCCTGAAAACAAATCACTCATAATCCTGTCAAAACCGGCAGACTATTGAATTCACGATGATTTAAGGCAGACGCAACTGCCACATTGGCAGATAGTAGGATTGCCGATGAATCCGTCAGGATGTACTTTAGTTGGAGCGTCATTACGGAGAATGATTTCGACGTGTCTTTGACTCTGTTCAGGTCGTGGTTAGAATCGTGAGAGCCTTCAGGGAGCGAGACAATGGTCGAGCGGCTGAACCCGTGCCACGCTGTTTACGTTGGCAGCTTTGATCCGCTGACACTAGGACATCAGGACATCATTTACCGGGGTGCTCGGATCTTTGCTCACCTGACGGTCGGGATCGGAATCAATCCTGACAAGAAGCCGTTATTTTCGTCCGAAGATCGCCTGCAGATGCTGCAAGAGATCGTTGAACCGTTGACGAATGTCAAAGTCGAATGTTTTCACGGGTTAGCAGTCAAGTTCGTTAAATCCCGTGAGGCGTCGGTCATACTTCGAGGCGTCAGGACCTTAACCGACATCGAAAGTGAATTCACGTTATCTTTATCCAACCGTGCTCTGGAACCAAATATCGAAACAGTATTCTTAATGGCAAGTGAGAAATACTCGCATATTTCCAGCACTTTGATCAGACAGATCGCGGCCATGGGACGGGATGCAGCGGCAGAACACTTGAAAGAGTTTTTGCCGGCCGTTGTCATCGCACCTTTGCTTTCTAAGTACCGCTGAAGGAGAAACAATCATAGTCAAGACGGCTTCGACAATGTTACCCCTCGGAACGCGCGCCCCTGACTTTTCTCTACGAAATGTCAACGGTTGCGCTGTTGTGCTTTTCGACGTCGCAGAAGACTCGCCGCTGGTCGTGATCTTTATGTGTAATCATTGTCCGTTCGTTGTCCACATTCGCAGTGAGCTGGCACGATTTACCACGGAGTATCAAGCAAAGGGGGGTGCCATGTTGGTATCAATTCCAACGATGTCTCAACTCATCCGAAGGACAGTCCCCAAAATATGGCCAAAGAGGCCGAAACTGCAGGCTATTCATTGCCTTATCTTTTCGATGAATCGCAGGACGTTGCGAAAGCGTACCACGCAGCCTGCGCGCCCGACTTTTACCCGTTCGAACGCAACAAGACGCTGGTCGATCACGGAAATTTAATGACAGCCGGCCCGATCGCAGCACTCCCGTTACTGGTGCCGATTGCGAGCCGCCTGCGACGCTGTACTCGCCGACAAGCCGATCCCGCGCAATCAGAAGTCCAGCCTAGGTTGCAACATAAAGTGGATAGAAGGCAACGAGCCAACATTCTTCATCGGCACTCCAGCTGATCTTGATCAGCCAGAACATTCACTGTTACTGCACCCCTCATTGTAAGAAGTTAAGGCTATATGGGCTTGCGCGAATGGATTACGATGAATTAGTTTTGTTCAATATCTCGATTGGACAACCGTTGTCGCAAAAATGTTGCACGCGCCACGTTACGCTCGGCCGACTCTAGGGATGTTTTGTGGATTTTCTG
>CAUZSN010000038.1:0-21739 GCA_963582345.1 Planctomycetota bacterium | reverse complement strand
TCGGCCGAAAGTTTCGAAACGTTCAATAGGAAAATCGATTGAAACTCGTCCAGTAGCTGCCGGCGCAGGTAACCGACGGGCTCGACCTGCGGAGCGAAACCAGTGATTCCGGGGTCAGCGGCCAAGGCATCGGCTAGATAAGCTCCTTCTTCACCCGCCGGATCGCCGTCAATGATAAGTACTTTATTGACCGCGGATATATCGATCGCCAGAAACCGGGTGTTGTCTTCGGACAGAGCATCGCCGATTAGACCAACTTGGATGCGATGTTTTTCTGGAGTGTCAAAGACGATGTCAATTTCGCGATTCACTTCGACGCCTGGTTCAATTTTGTCGAATTTAATACTAAGCGGAAGCTTCTGCTCGTCCTGGACGACCATTAGCGGTACGTCGGTCACCACCTGTTGGCCGAAGTTCTTCACCGCGACCTTCAAACGGACCGGAACCCCTGCTGCGGCTACTTGCAGGTCTCCCGTCAGTTGTGTAACCGCTAGGTTGCGATGTCTCTCGGGCACTGTTTTTACAAAATTGACTACAATCGTGTCTTTGTCCAATGCTCGCACGGCATCGGACAGCGCCTTTTGATTTTTCCAGTCACGATCACGGAAATCGGATATTACGTGCAGATGCTTTATGATCGCTTTCTGCTCACTCAGCAGCTTGTGGGCAGTGTTCAGGCCAGCGACTAGGTCCAGGGCTCGGTGCGAACACCGCAGGTTTTCAATTTTCGCTTCTAATTCGTTGATGAACGCGTCGTTCACATCGCGTTGCGAGAAGACAGGGTGATCGCAGTTGGACAGCAATAACAGCGAAAACTTTTGAGCGTCTGGGCGTCGAGCCCCTTCGGCGACCAATTTTTTGACGACATCAATTCCTTCGTCAAATGCAGTGGTCTCTCCCCACCGATCGCGCATTGATCCGCTGTCATCCAACAGGACCAAATGATGCGATTGAGCACCGCGGAATATCGAGAGTTGATTGGGATCCAGGATTAACCGTGCAATTAACGCAACCAGTGCCAAAACGATCAGAATCCGCAACAGCAACAGCAGTAACTGTTCCAGCAATACGCGCCGTCTGCTGCGGTGCTGACTTTGTAGCAGGAATTCCATCGCCGCGAACCGCACCCGACGGAATCGAACACGGTTGATCAAATGGATAATGATCGGCGAAACAACGAGGGCAACTCCCCCAGCCACAATCATTGGGTTAAAGAAATGCTGTGCGATCCACGCTTCCATGGTTTCTTACCAGTCATCAGTGACCAGAAATCATGGCTAATGAGCCAAGTGTTAGTCAAAAGATGTCAATTGGTCGTCACTTTCTGAAATCCGACACTCTCAACTCCTGACCAATGACTCCCAACTTCGGCCCTACCTCCTTAAGGTTTTCCGCATGTCAATGCGGTGATTCAAGTAATGTGCCAGCGCCGCATCTAGGTGCTCGCTGGTTCGAATCGTTCGAAAGTCGATGATGTTCTTCGCACAGTGACTGCGCAATTCATCCACGAACGCTTCGACTGCTCGCAAATACTCTTCACGCAGCGATCGGGGATCGCAAACGAGATTGCTCATTTGCTCCATGCCTTCAAACCGTGTCATTCCTGAATAAGAAAAGTCCAACTCTTGGTCGTCCATGATGTGGAAGATCATCACGTCGTGTCCTCGATGCCGCAGCAGCCTGAGGCCCCGGAACAGACCTGGCCGCGGCACGAACAAATCCGAGATGATCACAACCATTCCTTTTCGTGATTCCTCTTCGGCAACCTGTTGCAGGACGGCGAACACATCTGTTTTTTTTCCAGGATTTTCGGCGTCTAGTGCCGCCAGAATCGTATGCAGGTGATTTTTCTTGCTGCGCCATGGCACACGCGAACGGATTCGTTCGTCGAAACTTACCAGCCCAACCGAATCCTGTTGCCGCAACAGCAGAAAGGCTAATGCTGCTGCCAGAGTGCATCCGTACTCGTACTTGGTAATCTGACGCGAGCCGAATAGCATCGATTCGCTGACGTCGACAACTAGTGTGGTCCGCAGGTTGGTGTCTTCTTCATATTGCTTGACGTAGTACCTGTCGGTTTTCGACCAGACTTTCCAGTCGATGCGGCGGTAATCGTCGCCTGGGACGTATTCGCGGTGCTGTACGAACTCGACTGATTGACCATAATGCGGGCTACGGTGCAGCCCGGACAGAAAGCCTTCGACAATGTGCCGGGCTTTCACTTCCAGTCGCGCGATGCGAGCAATTTCCTCAGGCCGCAAAAATCTTTTGTAGTCTTGGGTCACTGGTCAGTTCGCCTTCTCTGGACGGGGTCGCTTCGATCAGGCGTTCGATGACGCGGTCGGGAGTTACTCCTTCACTTTCGGCTGCGAAGTTCGTCATCATGCGGTGCCGCAGCACTGGCGGCGCCAGCGCCCGGATATCGCCGGTGGACACGTGAGTGCGGCCGTTCAATAGCGCTCGCGCCTTGCCACCCAGCAGCAAAAACTGCACAGCCCGCGGACCGGCGCCCCAACTGAGCCACTCGTTGATAAAATCCGGCGTTCCCAGCTCGTTCACACGTGTTTGACGGACCAGTGCCAATGTGTAGTCAACCACGTGGTCCGTGACCGGCACCTGTCGGACGATTTTCTGAAGGTCCAGGATTTCGGCACCGGTCAGGACAGGTCGAATGTCCTCGGACTGCAACGATGTGGTTTGTTTGGCAATCTGTTTTTCCTCTTGAAAGTTTGGATAGTCGACGAAAACCTTGAACATGAAGCGATCTTGCTGGGCTTCGGGCAGCGGATAGGTTCCTTCCTGCTCAATGGGGTTTTGCGTCGCCAAAATGAAAAATGGATCGCTTAGCTGATGCCGAATTTGACCGACTGTGACCTGCCGTTCCTGCATCGCTTCCAACAGCGCCGCCTGAGTCTTCGGTGGAGTGCGATTGATTTCGTCTGCCAGAATGACGTTATGAAACAGTGGTCCGTTCAGAAACCGAAATTCTCGTTCGCCTGTGTCACGGTTTTCCTGCAAAATTTCGGTTCCGGTAATGTCAGCCGGCATCAAGTCAGGAGTGAACTGGATGCGGCTGAAACTCATCGACAAACAACGCGACAGCGTGCTGATCATCAACGTCTTCGCCAAACCGGGCACGCCTTCCAGCATGCAATGCCCGCGGCTGAACAACGCGATCAACAGTTGCTCAATCACCTGGTCCTGGCCGACAATCACCTGAGCCATCTGCTGACGGATTTCATCGAACGCCTTGTTGAGCCGATCAATTGACTCTTGACTGGCGGCTGGTGCATTGTCGTTCAACATAACCATTCTATCCTATCCCGTTGAACTATCGAAAGCGATAGTTGCGGAAGCCGTTGTTATAAAACTCCACAAGGGACAGTTGACAGAAGACTGTATTATCCTACAGGCTGTGACGGAAAGTGTGTCAATTACGATGGGGTCGTGACATTTTTAGGTATTGCCATTTCCGTGGTATGTTGCATACACGGAATCTCTAGTGGTTGCGATTGCCGAGCATTTGAGACGAATTGCTCTAGTGTCTGAGACAGCGATTCCACCTCGCCGCGTGATTGAGCGGCAACATCGTTCACATCCCAAATATCCTCTGGCTTTAAATACAGTGCGACCGGATTTGCATCGGTTTCGATGTCGTCGTGTTCGGATGTGAGACATTGAACTAGATAGAAGTCCGAGGTCCGAATGGCTTGATGTCGGCGGCCGTGGCCGAGACACAGGTACCGCCGGTCGGACATCTGCTTGCCATGTATGTGCGTCAGAAACGATCGACCTTCATTGGGAAATCCGGTTCCATCAATCTGGAACCACTCAAACAACGTCGGAACCAAGTCGACCGCTTGCACCAGTTCTTGTTGCCGAGATCCTAAGCCATCTGATCTTGAGAAAGATACGATAAGTGGTGAATGGACAATTTCGTCACCCAAGAGTCCCGGAAGATTCTGTGTTTCGTTCACGATTGTGCTCGTGTCTCTTTCACCAAGTGATTCACCTCGGTCAGCAGTCACGATGAATAACAGTTCTTCGTTTTGTATCGTTTGTTCGATTTCGTCAAGAAGTCGTCCTAACCAAAAGTCTAGGAGAGTGACATAGCCAGCGTAGACGGCTCGTGATACGCGCCATTCAGCGTCGCTCAGATTACATTTATCGAGTACTGAGTTCTCCGCACGATCCGGACCCAATCCAATGCGGCCGCCGGACAAAATGAATTCATCGGACGCATCGAATTGCGCCGTATCGGTGTGGCTGAGGTCGGCAATTTCAAAATCCGGACCGGTTGTGCCGAGCTTCCGCCCGGCGAGTTCATCAAAGTACAACGTCGCGAATGCTTCGGGAGCAATCCACGGTACGGGTACTCCCCGTGATTGTAACCACAGCAGCCACGGCGTTCGATCATCGCAAGACAGCGCTTTCAGGCAACCGACAGCTTGGTCCATCAATTTTCCAAAGGGCGTATCAGCGTGATCGATTTCCAGTCCGTCCCTTCCGATAACCTCGGTTATCTGATTGAACCTGGGCCGCATTGAAGCCGCCTGTCCGTGGGTTTGTTCAGACACCAAACGCGTTGTGATCCCAGTATCGCGCAGCATTTCAGCAATCGACGGTTGCTTCTGTTGCCGCTGTCGAGAGCGTGGAAACTGATAACAGCCGTTGAACCAAGCATGACTCGCCGCTGTCGGATCGACGTTTTCCGCGAAGTGCTGGTCGAACACAACCGATCTGGCCGCCAGCCGATCAAAGTTTGGTGTCTCAATCCACGGATTCCCATAGCAGCCAAGGAAGCGCAGCGGCAGTCGGTCGAATGTGAGGACGATTGCTTTCTTTCGTGGATCAATCATTCAGAATATCCTGACTTTTGACAATTGTGACACCGGACGATTGCATTTCGTCAATCGCGCGGTGGCAATCGCCCGGTTGTAGCTCAACACCTCGGCAGGCGTCTTCAATCAGGTACATTTGAAAGCCAAGTTCGCATCCGTCTAAGGCAGTAAATTTGACGCAGTAATCCGTGGCCAATCCTAAAATATAAACTTCGGCCGCCGTTGCTTCGTCCAGAAAGTCGGACAGACGGGTCGACTGACGGTGACCATTGTCGAAAAATCCACTGTAGCTGTCGATGGTTGAATTGGTTCCCTTCTGGAAAACACGAGCAATCCGGCTCGCATCAAGTTCGGCGACGAACTTGGCTCCGTATGTGTGTTGCACGCAGTGGTCCGGCCACAGCACCTGCTTTAGTCCGTGTAAATCGATTACGTCGCCCGGCTGTTTGCCCGGATGTTCCGACGCGAAGCTTTCGTGGTTTGGCGGATGCCAGTCCTGAGTGGCGACAATCAAATTGAAATGTGGCTGCAACCGATTCGCCAGTGGAACCATTTTGTGGCCTTGCGGCACGGGCAACGCTCCTTCAGGAATGAAATCATTTTGCAAATCGACCAGGATCAGTGTTTTCATGTCAATTACTATGGTGACGAATTGGAATGAGATTTGTGTTGTGTCACTTCAGGAAGAAACGCTAAAACTCTGTGGGTCACCTCGAGACTGCTCGATTAGGTTTGTCTTTAGTTGGTGCAATGTTGATTCCAGACCGACAGGATACGGCTGCGCGTTTTTCAGTTGCTTAACCGATTCAGTTAGCGAGTCTAGTTCCAGTTGGCATCGGTCGCGCGACAGACTTAGCAGCGGGGCATCGTATACGATTCCACCTTGTCGCATCACGGGCACTAGGAGATCATCGAATGTTGTCCCCGATGGGATGGGTCGCGGAGTGTGGTCCATCAATTCAACGAACGAGCCGTCCTCTGGTGGGGGATTACCCACATCGTAAATCACGTCGGCTAAAAAACGTTCGGCGTTTCGATAGCGTCGGATTTGTTGGATGCCCGGATTTGACACCTTGATCACCTGCTCGGACAGTTTCACCTTGTACTGCCAGTTATGGCTTTCGTTACGAACGGCAGACAGTTTGTAAACGCCTCCTAATGCAGGTTGGTCGTACGCGGTCGCCAGCCTGGTGCCGACTCCCCAAATACTGATCATGGCGCCCTGTTGTTTTAATTCTTCAATCAAATGTTCGTCTAGATCATTGCTGGCGATGATGACGGACTTGGCAAAGCCGGCCTCGTCCAAGATCTTCCGAGCTTCGATACTTAAGCTCGTCAGATCTCCCGAATCCAGACGTATGCCGATCATTTCATGCCCCTGTTCACGCAGCCATCTACCGATTTGGGCCGCCTTGCGAACTCCTCGCAGGGTGTCGAATGTATCAACTAGAAAGACGCAGTTATTGGGCATGGTTTTGGCGTAGCTTTGGAATGCCTCAAGTTCGTCATCGAAGCACATGATCCAACTGTGAGCGTGTGTACCTTTGACCGGGATGCCGAATAATTTTCCGGCCAGAACGTTGGAGGTGGCGGTGCAGCCGCCCAAGTAGGCCGCACGGCTGGCCGCCAGTCCACCATCGATTCCCTGAGCTCGGCGCAGGCCGAATTCTAACACGGCGTCTCCGCGCGCTGCCAGACAGACTCGAGCCGCCTTAGTCGCAATCAGAGTCTGGAAGTTAATAATGTTTAGTAGGGCGGTTTCTAATATTTGGCACTGCAATAACGGGCCTTGGATCCGGACCAACGGCTCAGGTGCAAAAACCACGGTTCCCTCGGGCACCGCGTCGATGTCGCAAGTTAGCGAGAGCGTCCGCAGGTACTCCAGAAACTCCGGTTCGAATAACGCTCGTGCGTCGTTTCCAGCCAGGCCGGACAAGTATTCAATGTCGCCGTCGTCGAAGCGAAACTCAGACAACAGCTCCACGACATCACTTAGGCCACCCGCAACAGCGAATGATCCCCCGAATGGGTTTTCGCGGAAGAACAGGTGGAACACAGCTTCACGCTCAGCAACACGCGACTTCCAATAGCCAAAAGCCATTGTGAGCTGGTACAGATCCGTCAGCAGCACCAGTGAGTGACGATAGAGCGATCTCAGAGTCTCAATTGCTCCGCTCCTCCGGTGGAATTTTCGACATTGACGAGGTTCTACGAGAATTCTTTCTGAAGAGAGTTTCTTCAACTCTTTCAGAAAGGACAAGTCCATAACAAACTAGATATTGCCAAACAATTGGCTGAGCCATTCCGCAGTCGACCGAATTGGGGACAGTGTGTACACCATTTCACAGACTCGCAAATCGCTGACTGTAGAATGCTTCCTTTACTGACCGATTGACTTGTGCATCCATCCAGGTTGCTTTCTACTATCGGTGATTGACAGGTTCGTCGGATGCAAATTGACTGTTTGGGGGATAATGCGAGTTTTGATCACAGGGGGTGCCGGGTTTATCGGAAGCCACATTGTTGACGGCGTTTTAGCACAAGGCTTCGAACCCTTCGTTGTTGATAATCTCGAAGCGGGGCGGCGCGAGAATCTACCTGCCGATGTGCCGCTGTACGAGATTGACATTTGCGACGAAGAACGATTAGCCGACGTATTTGACGAAGTCCGTCCACAGGCGGTGTGCCATCAGGCCGCGCAGATGTCCGTCAGCCGTTCCGTCAGCGAACCCGGTTACGATGCCAGGGTGAATATCCTAGGTTGGCTAAATGTGTTGGATCAATCCGTGCGAGTCGGCGCGAACCAGTTCATTTTTGCGTCGTCCGGAGGTGTGCTGTACGGCGACGTGGCCCAGCCAGCGGACGAAAAACATCCGGTCGCACCGATCTCACCATACGGTATCAGCAAATGGGCGGGCGAACAGTATCTAGAGTTCTACACCAAACAAAATGCGATTCAAGGTGTCGCATTGCGTTACGCCAATGTGTATGGTCCTCGACAGAATCCGCACGGTGAGGCGGGCGTGGTCGCCATCTTTAGTCAGAAGATGTTGGCGGGCGGCGAGGAGCCGACAATTTTTGGGGACGGTGGGCATGTTCGGGATTACGTGTTCGTCGCTGACGTTGCGCGTGCGAACCTGCTGGCTCTGGAATTAGAGGTGCCGGATCAGTTCGTCGCTTTAAACATTGGAACGGGAATTGGAACTGATGTGAACCAGTTGGCAACGTTGGTTCGTACGCGGTGTCAACACTGTTGGTCTCAAGTGTCAAAGGCGGGTCAGGTGTCTGCTGCGCGACACGGACCGCCGCGTCGCGGTGATTTGAGATCGAGTCTGGTTGCGATCCATTCAGCCAAAGACGTGTTGGGCTGGCAGCCACAGTATTCTGTGACAGAGGGTCTGGACACAACCGTGCAATGGTTCTTCGAGCAGTTCCACATCGCACCACCGTAACACGCTAGCAAAGGTGGATTGAAAATTGTAAACGGATGACATGCTGTTGTGTCTTCAGCCAAATTCTTGTTTACTACGATTCACACGCCCAGGTCAAAAGAGATTAAAAGACGATGACTAGGATTCTTGTGACCGGCGGAGCCGGATTTCTTGGCAGCCATGTGTGCGATCGGCTGATCGAACGGGGCGATGAAGTCATCTGTGTCGACAATTTCTTCACGGGCACGAAAGCGAACATCGCACATCTTTTAGGTCATGTTCGTTTCGAAGCGATTCGGCACGACATTGTTCAGCCACTGTATTTAGAGGTCCGCCAAATCTACAACTTGGCGTGTCCGGCGTCTCCTGTGGCGTATCAGTTTAATCCGATCAAGACGATCAAAACGTCGACCCTGGGGATGGTCAACTTACTGGGACTCGCGAAGCGCTGCCGAGCCCGAATCTTACAGGCCTCGACGTCCGAAGTGTACGGCGATCCTCAGATTCATCCGCAGACCGAAGACTACTGGGGCCACGTGAACCCCCTTGGTCCACGAAGCTGCTACGATGAAGGTAAGCGGATCGCCGAGTCGTTGTGCATGAACTATCACTTGGCGCACAAAGTTGAAGTTCGCATCGTCCGCATTTTCAACACCTATGGACCACGGATGGATCAGAACGACGGTCGCGTGGTGTCGAATTTTATCGTCCAAGCCCTTAAAGACGAACCGCTGACAGTCTTCGGCGACGGGACACAGACTCGATCGTTTTGCTACGTCGACGATTTGGTCGAAGGACTGATTCGGACGATGGACCAGAACGATGATGTTGGACCGGTGAACTTGGGCAACCCGACGGAACACTCAATGCTGGAACTGGCACAGACAGTGCTGAAAGTGACCGGTTCCTCATCGTCGCTTCAACACCTGGAATTGCCGAAGGACGATCCGAAACGGCGGTGCCCGGATATCGCGAAGGCGAAGCGGAAGCTCAACTGGTCACCTACAATCGATCTCAAAACCGGGTTGGAAAACACGGTCGAGTACTACCGGCAATTGCTCGCACAGGAGGCGATATGAGCAAGTGCCTTGTCACTGGTGTTGCGGGTTTCATTGGCTTTCATGTCTCGCGGCGTCTGTTGGAGCGAGGCGATACGGTCGTCGGATTGGACAACTTGAACGACTACTACGACGTGCAATTGAAGCAAGACCGGTTATCGCAACTCTCCGACATCTCGAACTTCAGTTTTCGTAAGATTGATCTTGCTGCGCGCAAGTCGACCGCGAGCTTGTTCAAAGCCGAGCAGTTCGATGTTGCCATACACTTGGCAGCTCAAGCGGGTGTTCGGTATTCGTTAGAAAACCCGCATGCGTACGTTGACAGTAATCTGGTTGGCTTTGTGAACGTTCTGGAAGGTTGCCGGAACAACGAAATCAAACACTTGGTTTATGCGTCATCGAGTTCGGTCTATGGTGCGAATACGAATATCCCATTTTCTGTGCATCACAACGTCGATCGTCCGATTAGTCTTTACGCTGCGAGCAAGAAGGCGAATGAGTTGATGGCACACACATACAGCCATTTGTATGGATTGCCGACGACCGGTTTGCGTTTTTTTACGGTCTACGGACCCTGGGGTCGTCCGGATATGGCGTTGTATTTGTTCACCAAGGCCATCCTGAATGGCCGGCCGATCGAAGTTTTTAACAATGGAAAAATGCGGCGAGATTTTACGTATATCGACGACATTGTAGAAGGTGTCGTCCGTGTGGCCGATCGAATTCCGGAACCGAATCCGGCCAGGATCGGAGATGTTCAGGATCCGGTAATCGGTACGGCTCCGTACAAGGTGTACAACATTGGTAACAATAAATCCGTCGAGTTGATGCATTTTATCGAAATTTTGGAGTTGTGCCTGGGGCAGATAGCAGAAAAAACTTTCCTACCAATCCAGCCGGGAGACGTGCAAGAAACCTGTGCCGACATCGACAATCTGGTGCGAGACGTTGGCTTTAAACCAGCGACCCCGATTGAGGACGGAATCGCTCGATTTGTCGAGTGGTTCCGCGAATATCATGGGGTCTGAGAGATGTAATGATCCTATGGCGAGTTGTAAGTGGTAAAACAATGAGTGAACAGATTAGCACAAAAGAGATTCACCGAAAGGGGATCGTCCTTGCCGGTGGTGCGGGTACGCGGCTCTATCCAACGACGCGCGTCGTCAGCAAACAGTTGCTGCCGGTCTACGACAAGCCGATGATCTATTACCCGCTCACAACTTTGATGTTAGCGGGAATAAAGCAGATTTTGATCATCAGCGGTCCGCATGACCTGCCGGCGTTTCAACGACTCTTAGGCGACGGATCACAGTGGGGGCTGCGGCTTCAGTATGCCGAACAGCCCGAGCCCGGCGGATTGGCTCAGGCCTTTCTCATCGGCGAATCGTTCATCGCTGATGATCCGTCCTGTTTGATTTTGGGCGACAATATTTTTTATGGTCATCAGTTGACGAACAGTCTTCACCAAGCGGCAGCTCGGCCTAGCGGCGCGACGGTGTTTGCTTACCACGTCAGGGATCCGGAACGCTATGGGGTCGTCGTTCTGGACGATACTGGTCAACCAGTTGAGATCGAGGAAAAACCACAACAGCCCAAGTCGCACTACGCCGTGACGGGTTTATACTTTTACGACAAAGATGTTGTCGAAATCGCCAAGCAACTGAAGCCGTCAGCACGCGGCGAACTAGAGATTACCGACGTCAATCGCGCGTATCTGGTTCGCAAAAATTTACATGTCGAGATGCTGGGACGCGGCATGGCCTGGTTGGATACGGGCACTCATGAATCGCTAGTCGACGCCAGCACTTTCGTCAGTGTGTTGGAAGCTCGTCAGGGCCTGAAGATTGCCTGTCCGGAAGAAATCGCGTGGAGGATGGGGGCCATTGACGCCGAAAAAGTTCGCGAATTGGCCGAGCCAATGAAACAGAACAGTTACGGCCGCTATTTGCTTGAATTAATCGAATTGGTAGCGTGACAAATGATTTTTTCACGTTGTACGACGATTTTTGCGGACATGAATTTCGGTTGCATTCGGCACATTCGTTTACATCACCGGTGAGCGACGCTGTCGTATCTACCCCTCCCAAATTGTTACACTTCGACGTTCGCTTTTTCGACGTTTGGTGTCAAAGTCGCACCTATTTTGACTAAGCGTTATGTCTGTAAAATGTGGACGTTCAGTTGACATAATCTTTTCAAGAATTCCTGACTTGAGAGATTCAAGGCGGCTCTTCTCCGTCGCCGATACATTGCATCAGTCCTATAAAGACCGACTTTTGGGGAGCCATCGGAGCTAATGACAGAAGTGTAGGGTGATATCGCCCCACGGCACGATGGAGAGTCTTGGAAGTCACGGTGGAAGTGAAATACGTTTTGGTCGTCCGAGCTGATTTGGATGCCAACCGCATCCAGTGAATTGTGATGTGCTTCGCGGGCAGTTTTGCTCTGTAAACCGCCTACGAGCGATGTCATGACCGGCGTTGAATCAGGTCGATACGGCCCCACGACATTTCTCCCTAAGGAAAGGAGACGCTGCTTTATGTTAAGGATCAGAACGATCGCTGCAGTGGTCGCAACATTGGGTATGAGTGCCGTGGCACAGGCAGGAATCTTCAATCTGAATCTAGGTGGCCAATGTGGGGCCGCAAAGAGCTATGGCTGTGCTTCGACTTCTCAACCTTCGTGTTGTAAACCGTCCAAGAGTTGTAAATCAACGATTACTCGTCCGTGTGATACGCAAGTCAATACGTATCAACGCAAGGTGTCGAACAAGAAGGCGCCGTGCTGTCGACCTTGCGGAAAACCAAAGAGCTGTTGTGCCCGAGCACCTAAGTCATGCAGCAAGTCACGTAAATCTTGCTGTAAACCAGCTGCACCCAAGTGCAGCAAGCCGCGTAAGAGTTGCAGCAAGTCACGTAAATCTTGCTGCAAACCAGCTGCACCCAAGTGCAGCAAGCCGCGTAAGAGTTGCAGCAAGTCACGTAAGTCTTGCTGTAAACCAGCTGCACCCAAGTGCAGCAAGCCGCGTAAGAGTTGCAGCAAGTCACGTAAGTCTTGCTGTAAACCAGCTGCGCCCAAGTGCAGCAAGCCGAGTAAGAGTTGCTGTGATGCGAAGAAGAGCTGCGGCGATCCGTGTGACAAGGCAAATCGTTGCTGCAATGCGGATCCCTGTGAGATCGCTGAGTTGATCTACAAATCGCAGACAGCCTGCTACGCAAAAGATCGCGCCAAAGCGATCGACAATCTGGGTGACAGGTTCAGTTGCGTCTGTAATCCCGAAATTATGGTAGCCTTGGTATATGGTCTGAATGATGCCGACGAGCGAGTTCGGGCCGAGGCTGCTGATGAAATCGGCGATCAACAGCGTGAAAATGATGCCTGCTGCTGCAGCAAGGAAGTCGTGGCTGCTCTGACGACTGCTCTTAGCGACTGTGATAGAAATGTCCGACGTGAGGCGGAAGAAGCTTTAGTGCTGTGCGGTCACTGTGTTGTGGATGGCTGCTGCCCGACAAAGAGCCCTTGCTGTGCACCGGCTGGTTGTGGGCGAGCTCCTGCCAAAGGTAAGGAAGCCGCTCCGCCGGCACCGCCCAAGGCTCAGAAGGCTTTCGTCCCATCGCGTCTGAATCGGACACACACGTTTCGCTCCATCAAGACGCGTAGCAAGTTGGCTGGTCTGTTCAGCTTGATCGACAGAGTATACTAAACCGATGGGAACGATTTACACGGTGTAAATTCAAATGTGATCGACCATAGGCGGCCTCCGAAATTAATTTCGGAGGCCGCTTATTATTTCTTTGCCCTGCCCATCCGTCAGTGTAATAAGCATTGGCATTGATAATGCGCAAGCCCTTATTGTGAAAGACGTTTCTAGGTCGACCTAAGTCGGGTTGACACAAACAGCACGTTATCGTTATCACATGCCCTCTCATCTCTCCTCCCTCTCTTCAACGAACGTCCCATTCGTCATCTCATCGATTGAAATCTGCGGTCAAGAACTCAGATCGGCCGGGCTGCTGTGCTAACTGGTGGGTTTGTGTGCGAATCGAGTCCGCGCGATTTCGGAATCGCGTTCCGATTATGACCGTCAACCATTCCGATCAAAAACAGACAAGTATGTCGGTTCCCAGTCAATCCTGTTTTTTGAAAACACTTCAGAGCCGCCGTGAATACTACCAGTTGCTGCTCGATCTATCGCTCAGACAGACGGACCTGATCCGTACCGACAATTACATACAACTGTTAGAAGTTCTGGCTCAAAAGCAGAGTCTTTTGCAGGATATGGACGGATTGCGTCAAAGCCTTCCTGACCTTTGGCAGCAATGGCATTCAAAGCGAGATACGCTGGACCCACTGTCGCGGAACGTTTGCGAGCGAATGTTGGCCGAGTCTAAGGTGATTCTGGAGGAAGTTATGAAGAACGAACAGGACAGCACCGATTTGCTGACACAGTGTCGAGATTACACCCGAAAGAATCTACAAGCGATTGCAGAAGGAACCCAAGTCCACGAAGCCTATCGAGACAGTTTAGCACCGGTGAAATACCGTCATTTGGACATCGATCAATAATCCAGAGGGCGAGATATTCTCGATGAAATCGGAAGTCAAAAAGTCTGTAAATGGTTCCGCGGGTCGCGTGCTTGTTTGTTCGACCGACGCAGATGTCTGGCGCGCAACTATTGACGGCGCGTCTCATTTTAGAATCGACATTCAAGTCATCGGCACCGTCGATGCGGCGCTAGAACTACTGGAAGAACAGGCGTTCGATGCGTATTTGCTTGATGCACGCGAAACTCAATCGAGATTAGCCCGGTCGGCGTTCTCGAGACAAGGCCGGACCGTCACGGAAATTGCTTCGTCTTTGTGGCGCAAGAAACTGACGACTAGGCTGATCTTACTCGTGCCCGAAATATCCGTCTCGCCGTCCGGCGCCAATATTGATAGTCGATCGACGTATGTTTCGCAGATGTACGATGTGGTTCAGCAACCTTACACAACTGCATCGCTTGGAAGGGCCTTGTTCTCGGCTGTTCAGTACTCGCAGCTGTTCTCGGAAAACCGGCGGCTCAAATCACAGCTTCGCAGTCGAACACCCAGGCGACTCCTCGGAAAAAGTCCGGAAGTCGAACGGCTACGCGCGCGGATAGCACAGGCTACCAACACTGACGAAAACATTATGATCTGCGGCGAAGCGGGAACCGGTACAAGTTTGGTTGCGCAAGCAATTTACGACGGTAGCCAACAGGCTCGTGGCCCCTTCGGTAAAGTCAACTGTCGAAGATTATCGGCTGCGGGATTCGAACGAGAATTGTTTGGTTGCCGCACACACAATTCGGACAGTCTGATCGCCAATCCCGGCCGGCTGTTACTGGCATCGGGCGGGACGCTGTTTCTGGACGAAGTTGATGCCATTGCAATGCCAATGCAAAGGAGGCTGTTCCGTGCTTTGGACAAGCAAGCCGGCCGCTCTGCTTGTAACGAACAATTCGATCACCAAAACGTGCGTGTGTTGGCCGCGACGCACGTCGATCTAAAGGAACGCGTCCGGAAGAAACATTTTCGAGACGATTTGTATGAACTATTGAACGGCTTCACCATTCGAATTCCACCTTTGCGGCAATGTCCCAAGGACATTGCCGTGTTAGCTGAACATTTCCTGGCCGAGCAGACGGTCAAAGAGGAGCAACCAAGCAAGCACATTACTCTAGAAGGACTGCGTTTGTTGAAATTACATAATTGGCCCGGCAACGTGCGAGAATTACAGATCGTGATCGAGAACACCTGCTTGCTTGATTGCGGGCCTGCATTGACAGCCGAAATGCTTCGTCCTTGGTTGGCCAACGACATCGGGTGCGAACGCTCCATCCCGAGGGGATTGACCTTAAGAGAAATGGAACGAAAGTTGATCGAGGCGACGTTCACTCGCTACGGTGGAAGCCGCGAACGAACGGCCCAGTCGTTAAACATTGGTTTGCGAACATTATCAGGCAAGCTGCGGGAGTACGGCTACCCACCTCGCGGCGGGCCGGGATCGAACCTGAGAGCTGCGTAGCTGAACATCAATTTGGTCCCGGATTTTTCAATGCAATGAAAGCGAGTCGTGCATACGAGCCCAACGTGGCGGCAATCGATATCACGAAACAAATGGCGGAACCTGGTCTGGGGATTTTGACGTGTGAGAATATTGCGTTTCTTGTAAGTCGCGTCCGTTGACCCCGGAGTCGATTGAACATTGATCTCTGCTGGCAGGCGGTTAACAAAATAATTCAAAAAGACTGAACGAAATGGTGAATCCAATTGGTGGAATCGATGGTTTGAAACCGGTGTCGCTGCCACCGATGACACTCAGTGCCAGCGACCAACATTCGGCCGTTAAGGATTTGGATTTTCAGCAATTACTGATTCAGTCGTTGCAGCAAGTCAGCTCGATGGACAAAACCATTCAGACCGGAATCACAGAAAGTCTGACTGGTGGCGACATCACGCAGGTCGAAGTTCTCACAGCTGTGAAGGAAGTGGAAATGGCTTTGCTGTTACTGTTGCAGGTTAGGAACAAGATTCTAGAAGCGTACAACGAAATCAAGCAGATGCAGATGTAACTCTAGCGCGAAAAACTTGGAACACTTGAATTAGAACCGGAAAATATGGAATCGGTCAGTCGGACCTTCAAACAGTTTCTGGAACTGTACGAATTCATGTCACCCAGCCAGCGGGGAACGCTGATCGTGGTTCCTCTGTTTATCGTGACGGCGTTCGGTGTCGTTATGTTCGGTGGCAGTTCCAATTCGCATGTCGCTTTGTCATGGGGAAAGGTTTTTGAATCGACGGATCTGATCAACGCCGAACAAACTCTCACTGAAGCCGGATTGAGCGATTATCGCCGTGAAGGTCAACGGATCATGGTGCCCAAGAATCAGGTAGACCGCTACAACGCAGCGCTCATTGCAGACGGCACGTTCCCCAGCGATTCGGCTTCGGCGTGGGAGAAGTACTTTAAGGAAATGAGCGCCTTCGCGACGGGACATCAAGTTGAGCTGAGAAAGAAAGCCGCATTGCAAGAAGCCCTTCGCCGCGTGATTCGTTCGGTTCCTGACATCGACGATGCCGATGTCATTTGGGCAAAGGGTGCACGAAGATTCGGGAAACCTGCAAAGGTCACGGCTACTGTCAATGTTCGGCCTAATCGAGGTCACGAGCTAACACTTTCCTTAATTCACTCATTGCGGGCAGCCGTAGCCGGCATGATCCCCGATCTCAGCCCCAACGATGTGACCATCTTCGACCAGTCGACAGGGATTTCGCGAACAGCGGACGAGTCCGGTTTTTTTGGAACCAAGTTGGTGACGCAAATCCAAGAGTTTGAGCAATTACATGATAAACATATCACCGCGACTTTGCGGCACATCGATGACGTCCTGGTCACAGTTAGTATCGACCTGGACAATTTGCAGCGACACGTGGAGCGGAAGACGGAAATCGACAAAAAGACGGTGGAGCTTCAAACCACCACGCGAACAAAAGACACAACATTGACTCAAAACCAGCCCGGACAGAACGCAAACACTCCTGCGAAGTTGAATTCGTTGGGTAGTCAAATCAATTCGCAGTCAAGCACGGAACAGAATATGGGCACGGTCAGCGTTCCGTCGCCACACACAGTTTCTGGTAAGGAATACATCGGTGCGATTCCCAAAGCTGTAAAGGTTAACGTCTCGATTCCCGACGACTACTATCGCGCCATCGCGCTGAAGCAAGGACTGGCTGAAGGTGGAGCCGACTTCCAAAAACACCTCAAAGAGATCGAGCGTCAAGAAATCGACAAGGTAAAACTTGAACTGCGGACGTTGCTACCGAACGGCTCGCCACCGGAGGCAATCAACGTCCGTACATACTTCCGCATTCCTAAGAACATCACGCCTCCGGCCGGCTCGTGGTTCGACACGATCACCGGTGGTCTGGGTAAGTGGGGTAGCGCCATTGGCCTTGCGATTTTTACATTTTTGGTCTTGGGGATGTTGAACAAAAGCATGGCGAAAACCCCGTTCC
This sequence comes from Planctomycetota bacterium, assembly GCA_963582345.1. Lineage (GTDB taxonomy): Bacteria > Planctomycetota > Planctomycetia > Planctomycetales > Planctomycetaceae > CAUZSN01. Next base: position 4,366 of record CAUZSN010000038.1, on the reverse strand, counting down.
CAGAGCCTACCACATCAACCGATAGCTTCACTAAGGCGGTCAGTGAAGATGAGGAAGAGACTAACAAGAAAACCGAAAAGGCACTATCAAAACGGGATCAACTGCAATTGACAATTCGGGATAATCCGGGAGCGGCCGTTGCTGTGTTAAGTAAGTGGATTCAGGCCGTCAGATAATGATTAGAAGTGCGAAGAATCACAAATTGACGAGTGACCAGACTAAATGTGCAACTAACATTTCCGACTAAGATCCTCGAAGTTAGACCTTCGACCCTTTTAAAAAGGCTGCGTCATGGAAGACCTTCACAAGGCTGCGGTTCTTTTACTGAGCATGGATAAGCCGTTGGCCGCCGAGGTCATGAGCCAGTTGCCAAAAGACCAAGTGGCGGTGGTCACAATGCAACTAGCCAAGATGGATGAGATTACCCAGGAGCAGCAGGATGTGGTGCTAGACGAATTCAACGAGTTGACAGGAACGCATACGGTCATCGAACGCGGCGGCAAGGACAGTACGGTGGCGATTCGGGAAACCGTTCGGGGATCCATGAGTTCGGTGCCGTTTGACTTCCTCCAAAAAGCTGGCGTGGACAACTTACTAACGTTTATTGTCGAAGAACATCCGCAGACGATTGCTTTGATCATGTCGCATTTGTCACCAAATTTGGCTGCCGAGGTACTGAGCGGTCTACCATCAAAGAAGCAGTTCGAGGTTATCCGCCGTATCGCAAATATGGAGCAGACCAGTCCCGAGGTGATTCGCGATGTCGAATCGAGTCTGAAAAAGCGCATGACGTCGACATTCAGTCAGCAAACGGAAGCCGTTGGTGGAGTGCCGATGGCCATCAAAATCTTGAAGGTCGCTGATTGTATGACAAACAAGAGCATTCTGGAAAATTTGGAACAAGACGATTTCGAACTAGTTGATGAACTTCAGCGACTGATGTTCGTCTTCGACGATTTGTGCAAACTGGACGACAAGTTCATTCAAACGCTGTTGAAGGAAGTCGATCCCAGCCAATGGGCTTTGGCATTGAAAGGCGCGTCGGAAGAAATTAAGCAAAAGATTCTGGGCAATCTGCCACAACGCGCTGCGGAACTATTGAGAGAGGAGTTGGAGTATCTGGGACCGGCCAAGGTCAGTGATGTTGAGGGGATGCAGCAGAAAATTGTGGATATCGTCCATCGATTGGAAGAATCTGGCGAGGTCGAGGTCGCTAGCAGTTTGAACGGAGAGATGCTGTTTTCATGACCGTGCAAAGACGAAAAGAATAAGTCAACATGCAGCGCGTTACATTGACAACTACCGACGCAAACCGAGTTTTGAAGGCGCAGGATGTGCGAAACTTCGGCACAAAGATCGCCTTCAACTATGAGGATTTGAAAAGTCGCTGTGACGAATACGTCGAGAAGGTTCGCCGCAACATGGAGCAGATGATCAAAGACACTCAAACTGAAGCCGAGTTGATTCGCCAACGGGCTTACGCAGAAGCGAAAGATGCTGGACTACGCGACGCTATGAAAGTAGCGGACGCCGAAATTGAAAAGCGTGCCTGCATCTTCGCTGAGCAGAAGGCTGCCGAGAAGTTAAATACGTTGTTGCCAGCAATGCAACAGGCGTCAGCCGCCGTGATGCGAGAATACGACTGCTGGCTGGCAAAGTGGCAGACGGCCGCGGTTCGTTTAAGCGTGGCGATTGCTGAAAAGCTAATTCGGCACCGTTTAACTGTACAGCCCGAGCTTGCCACGAAAATGATCTTCGAGGCCCTTCAGTTGGCGGCCGGGAACGCTCACATCGAATTACGGTTGAACCCGCGCGATTTGGAATTGCTGGGAGACCACGGGCAACAGGTCGTCAGAAGTCTTTCTTCCGGCAGCGACGTGAATTTGGTCCCAGACGATTCGATCGATCCAGGCGGCTGTCTGATTGAGACCCAGGACGGAAGAATCGATGCACAGTTGGATGCGATGTTGGAACGGATTGCCTCAGAATTGACCCAGGGAACGTAGACACAACCATACTGGCTTGTTCTCGACCCATTTGTGTGAGTTGCCACTGTATGCCGGCCATTGAAGAACATATCAAGAGCATCTTGCCCGTCGGGCTGACCGGCAGCGTTACGAAGCTTGTCGGACTGACGGCCGTCGTGGCTGGATTTCCAGCACCGCTGGGTTCGGTTTGTCGGATCGCACGCGAAAACCATTCGGAAGTCGATGCCGAAGTCATTGGATTTCGCGGGGATGAAACACTGGTCTTGCCGTATGGCGATTTGGCAGGAGTCCGGCGGGGTCACAGCGTGACATTAGTGCATTCAGTGCCTGGTGTTCGGGTTGGTGATCGTTTGCTGGGCCGCGTCTTGGACGGCCAGGGACAATTCTTGGACGCGCTTCCTGCTCCCGTCTTGCCACAGCGTGTCAATCTGCATTCGCCGCCAACGTCGCCGTTGCGCCGGCCGCGCATCGAAACGCCGCTGAGAACAGGCATTCGTGCCATTGACGGACTATTGACTTGTGGGAAGGGCCAACGATTGGGCATCTTTTCCGGAAGCGGCATTGGGAAAAGTATCCTATTAGGCCAGCTTGCCCGGTCCAGCACCGCGGATGTCAATGTGGTCGCGCTTGTGGGCGAGCGGGGCCGTGAAGTGCGCGAGTTTCTGGAACGCGATCTGGGTCCGGAATGTTTGAAGAAAAGCGTCGTCGTCGTCGCCACCAGCGATCTTCCGGCACTGGTCCGGCTGCGAGCCGCTCACATGGCGACGGCTATTGCCGAGTATTTCCGCGATACCGGCCGCGACGTTCTGTTGATGATGGATAGTGTCACGCGGTACGCGCTGGCTCAACGCGAAATTGGACTGGCCGCTGGCGAACCGCCGGCCACAAGGGGTTATCCCCCAAGCGTTTTCTCGCTATTGCCGCGTTTGTTGGAGCGAAGCGGCCGCACGGATCGCGGCAGTATTACCGGGTTTTACACTGTCCTGGTTGAAGCTGATGATGTTAATGAGCCGATTTCAGATGCGGTGCGCGGCATTCTAGACGGACACATGATGCTATCCCGAAAGCTGGCTCAGCAAACCCATTGGCCGGCCATCGACGTTCTGGGCAGCATCAGCCGTTCTATGGACGATATCATCAGTGCCGAGCATCGCGTCGCAGCCGATAGCCTGAAGAAACTCTTGGCCGCCTACAAAAAATCGGAAGATTTGATCTCCATCGGCGCCTACCAATCCGGTTCGAATCAGTTGATCGACATCGCCATTCAACTCAAAGACACCATTGACGGCTATTTGCAGCAAGGAGCATTTGAAACAATTGAATTTCATGAAGCAGTCGGCGATTTGCTGAAAATCGCGAGCACTCAAGAAAAATTGATACAGAACTTAACTACGACCAGTCATTCACTCAGCGAATACAGCGAGGTCGAAACGGTGCACGATTGAGAAAACGTCGAACTAATGAGGGGCATTAATGACTGCAACGCGGAAATTTTTCTTTCAGTTCGAATCATTGCTACAAGTTCTCCAGAATCGGCGCAACCTTCGTCGGCACCTGTTGGCACAAGTACTGATTAATGACCGGGCGCTGATCGAACAACGTCAAGAAATTGAAAGAAACCGGGCCGGCCAACTGGACGAGCTGAGGGGCTTCGGAAAGACCGGTGAAGTTGCTGTGGACCGATCCGCCTCCCGCCGAGACTTCGCCGGACAATTGCTGGGTGACATTGGGTTGGTCGAGTGCCGACGTGAACTGGTGCAACAACAGTTGCAGCTTTGCCGCACCGCCTTGGTCAAGGCAGACCAGGACGTGAAGGTCCTGGAAAAACTGGCCGAGAAACAACGGTCTGAACACCTTTACAGACAGGAACGCTGTGCCGCCCGAGAATTGGAGGATGTCTGGAGTTCTATGCAATTGACGGAGGTATAGGTGATGATACAGTCGTTAGTCAGCATTATGTGCATGTTCAGCCTTGTCGCTGTGTTGTGTGAAGTTTTGGCTAGTCCATTGTGTGGTCTAGCAGTCATTTGAACATCGAAACAGTGAAGGACATCAGCGAAATTCTGGCCGGGAAAAACCGAACCGAGCTTGACGATGACGATAAGCCCGAGACGTTCCAACCGTCGAACGTGCTTTCTTGGAAGAAGGGAACGTATTTGTGGGGATTGGCCCGCACACAATCGCGATTAACCAGGTCACTCGAGTTAACCCTGTGCAGTTCGAGTAACCCGCTCATGGTGCCGACTTAGATGTCTCATGAACGTCGGATCGTCGTGACAAGCGATGTAGAGACGCTTTACACATCGGTAAACATGTGCTCCCATTGTGTGGTAGCGGAACGAAGTTGATGCAACCGAATGAACTCGGTATCTTGTGAT
>CAUZSN010000037.1:0-23827 GCA_963582345.1 Planctomycetota bacterium | reverse complement strand
TTCCGCAACGGTAATCACCAATTGGGCGTGGCCAAAAGCAAGCTTCCTTTAGACCTGAAATTGATTTGGGAAATACCGGCGGCGGAGGGAGTCGTTTCCGCGGCAGCAATCGTTGCCGATCGCATTTACGCGTCCGTTCTCAGTGGTGAACTTCGTTGTCTTGACCGAAAATCAGGCAAGCGGATCTGGACCTACTCGTCGGCGAAAAAGGATAATCAGAAGAGGTTCATCCCCGGATTCCAATCGTCGCCCACAGTAACGGCCGAAAGCGTTTTCCTGGGCGACGAAGACGGTGTGTTTCACGCAGTTGATCGCGCTACCGGAAAGACTCGATGGACGTTTCAGGCAAAGGCTCAGATCATTAGCGCGACAGCGGTCATTAATGACCGAGTGATCTTTGGGTCCTACGACAGCAGCCTGTACTGTCTGAATGCCAAAGACGGTTCCAAGGTGTGGCAATTCGTGACTGAGGATCGGATTAACGGCTCGCCTGCCATTGTCGACAGGTTTACCTTTGTCACCGGCTGCGACGAGCACCTGCGGGTCATCAACATCGAAACCGGAAGGCAGGAAACTAACATGCAGCTGGGCACATATTTGATCGCGTCGCCAGCAGTGATGAAAGACACGCTCTATGTCGGCACTTACGCCAGCGAAGTGCTGGCGATCAACTGGAAAACGTCGGAGATTGTTTGGAAGTACAAGGATTCCAAGCGCGAATTCCCGTACCATTCGTCAGCGGCCGTGACCAATAAATTCGTGGTAATCGGTGGTCGTGACAAGCAATTACACTGCATTGACCGGAAGATGGGTCGGCGTGTTTGGGTCTTTCCTACGCGCGGCCGTGTCGACAGCTCGCCCGTCGTTGTGGGAAACCGCGTCTTCTTCGGATCGACCGATGGAAACTTGTATGGACTGGACCTCGAAAGCGGCACGCAAGTCTGGAAGTTCAACACGGGTCAATCGATCACGGCCTCGCCCGCGGTTGGCGAGGGCTGTCTTGTGATCGGAACCGAGGGGAGTAAAGGTGGTATCTACTGCTTTGGAGGGTAGTAGGTTCGTGACGTCCAGTGCGGCAGGCAGATTTTTTTCCGATTAGTGAGCATTACAAGATGTCAACAGACACAACCAACACTACCGAAGTTGGTAGTTATTTCATCTCGAACTATCCACCGTACTCACAGTGGAAGTCGGAATTCGTTGTCGAGGCAGTAGACGCATTCGACAGCGAACCGGACCGAAGTGTGTCTCAGGGCCTGTATATTCACATTCCGTTTTGCCGCAAACGGTGTAAGTTCTGTTACTTCCGTGTTTATATAAACCGGAATGCCAAGACGATTGAGCGATACGTAAAAGCGCTGTCGCGGGAAGTACGTTTGTTGAGTGAAAAGACAGGCGTCCAGCAGCGCAGATTGCAGTTCGTGTATTTCGGTGGAGGCACGCCGTCGTACCTTAGTTCCCGGCAGCTACGATTCCTGAGAGACGAATTAAGCAAGTCAATGTCGTGGGACGATGCTCAGGAGGTCACATTTGAATGCGAACCAGGGACACTTAGTCTGGATAAAATCCAAACACTGAATGATGTTGGAGTCACCCGCATTTCACTGGGGATCGAAAATTTTGACGACAACATCTTGCGTGAAAACGGCCGCGCTCATCTTTCGCCTGAGATCTTCAAGGCCTACGAATGGATTCAGCAAGTCGGTTTTCCGCAGATCAACATCGATCTGATCGTCGGTATGGTTGGCGAAACCGATGAAAACTGGTCGGCGTGCATCGAAAAAGCGCTGGAGATGGAACCGGATAACATAACCGTCTATCAGATGGAATTGCCATACAACACGATTTACTCGAAAGAAATCCTGGAGCAAGGCATTACCTCGCCAATCGCCGATTGGCCGACAAAGCGCCGTTGGGCCAAAGAAGCGATCGACAGGTTTCTGACCGCAGGCTACCAGATCTCCAGTGGAAACGAACTGGTCAAAAACTTCGATACCGACCATTTCGTCTATCGCGATAATTTGTTTCGCGGTTCCGACGTTCTGGCTGCAGGTGTCTCGTCGTTCGGTCATTTTCAAGGAGTAAACTATCAGAACTTCGACGAGATCGAAGAATACATATCAGCTGTCGAAGACGGTCGGCTGCCCATCAACCGGGCCTTGACGCCGACAGCGCATCAACGACTGATTCGTGAGGTGGTGCTGCAACTGAAAGAAGGTCAGATTTTGGCAGCGACGTTTCGTGAAAAGTTTGGTGTCGACGTGATAAGAGAGTTTTCAGAACCTCTGAAAAATCAGCAGGTCGCCGGCTATCTGACAATCGAAGGAGACGAAATCCGGTTGACTCGCAAAGGCCTGTTGCAAGTCGACAGTTTGCTGCCCGAGTACTTCGAAGAAGAACATCGACAGGTTCGGTATACATAGCCAAATTCGGCATCTACCTCTTGGTGGGCCCATGAAGACGCACTGCATCGAAATGATTATGAACGCGATTAGGACAGGAAAGAAATCGTGAATCCTCAGAACGAACTGAACTCGCTGATTAGCCTGTTTCCCGACGAGCAGCCGTTGTTCACCGCGACCGAACATATTCCGTCGGTACTGACGCCGGAGCCGTACAAAACAGTGCTCGTTCACGATCAGCACATGACCGTTACAATGGAAGCGCATTATGCGAGTACGGTTGACGTGAGAATTCTGGACCGAAAACATGAACGAGATGCGTACAGCCGGAAGATCCTGCTTTTGAAGACTGGTGCTAACAAGGTCGTCCAATTCGGGATTATGCGGTTCAACTTTCGTTTTGTCACGAACGAGGTGCGCGATGAAATTTTGCAGGGGGAAATTCCGTTGGGACGAATTCTGATTGACCACAATGTTCTGCGGCACATTGACATTGGAGCTTTGTTAAAAGTTACGACGGGCCCGCCGCTGGCCAAATATCTCCAAATGGAACCAGGGGGAATCACCTACGGCCGACTGGCCACGATCTTCTGTAACAAGCGACCGGCCGTGGATCTATTGGAAATCTCAGCACCGTTGGACTAGAACCCCGGCTTCGTCGAAGAAGCAGGGTTTTTAGGTAACGCCGATGATGCGAAATCTCGAAACTTCTGAGCCGCAACCAACGGTCCAATCGGCTTACGACGTCATCGTCATCGGTGGCGGTCCGGCTGGTTCGACGGTTGGTGCGTTAGTCGCCGAAAACGGTTACAACGTGTTAGTGCTAGAACGGTCAACGTTTCCGCGATTTCACGTCGGTGAATCGTTGATCCCGGAAACGTATTGGACGTTCAAGCGTCTTGGGGTGCTTGATCAACTACGCCAAAGTGCATTTCAGAAAAAATATAGCGTCCAATTCGTGAATGAAAACGGCACGGAGTCAGCACCATTTTACTTCGACGACTACAACCCGCATGAATGTTCGCAGACTTGGCAGGTATGGCGCGACGATTTCGATCAAATGCTCTTGCAGAATGTCGCAGCCAAAGGAGCTGTTGTTCGAACCGATGCCCAGGTGATGGACGTTATGTTTGACGGCGATCAGGCCACAGGAGTGCGCGTCCGGTTTGCAACCGACAAAGACAAAAATACGCGGACCATCAATTGCCAAGTTGTCGTTGACGCGAGCGGACAGTCAGCGTTTCTGGCTTCGCGGCTCGGCCTGAAAATAACTGATCCCCGACTGAAGAAGGGCAGCATCTGGACATACTTTCGTGGAGCGTATCGTAACTCCGGTAGAGACGAGGGAGCAACCATCATCCTGCAGACAAAAGGCAAGAAGTCGTGGTTTTGGTACATTCCGTTGGCGAACGACACGGTCAGCGTCGGAGTAACTGGTGGAATGAATTACATGTTGGCTCGTGGTCGTGGTTGCGCTGCCGACATCTTCAATCAGGAACTCCAGCGCTGTCCCGGCATGGCGCAGCGCTTGCAGAACGCGACACGTTGTAAAGACTTCTTTACGACTAAGGATTTCTCGTATAAAGCTGGCAAGGCAGCAGGGCCCGGCTGGCTACTGGTCGGTGACGCCTTTGGGTTCATCGACCCGGTTTACTCGACCGGTGTCTTTTTGGCGTTGAAGTCTGGTGAATTTGCGGCTGATGCAATCCTCGAAGCTTTCGCGAGAAAAGATTTCTCTTGCGAACAACTCGGCTGTTGGCAAAAACAGTTCATCGATGGCGTAGAACTATTCCGCAAATTGGTTTACGCGTTCTACACGCCGGGGTTCAGTTTTGGACGGTTTCTGCGTGAACATCCGCAGTACAAAACCAATCTGGTCGACATGCTGATCGGGAACATCTTCAAACCGGGCGTCGGTGAGATGTTCGACGCGATGAGCAAGGTGCTTCCGCCGGTTGACCCCACTGTTTCGGCTGCGAGTGAGTGACGGTACCGCAGTTAGGTGGCCGCTGTTACACTACGGCCTTTCATCGCGACGATGCATTGGGGATGAGTTCCAGGAAAGTAGCAGAAAGATGGCAATGATGCGAACGTATTGGCTACTAGTCGTTTTGATGATCGTCATCCACCAGGGCGTCTGGTTTGGCGAGGATGCGAGTCTTGTCGCCGGCTTTCTTCCGTGGGGACTGTTCTATCACATCAGTGTCTCGTTTTTCATGGCGTTGAGCTGGTGGAAGATTACGCAACGTGTATGGCCGACGGATTTGACGGATGAATCAGAGACGGGATTCGACACGTGATGCAACTCGCGATTATCATCGGTTATCTGGCGTTGCTGATTGCGCTCGGCGTGGCATCGAACCGCGTATTACGCGGAACGAGTCGCGATTACCTGCTGGCCAGTCATACGATTGGGCCGGTGCTGCTGTTGTTGTCACTGTTCGGCACGACGATGACGGGTTTCTCGTTGGTCGGCTCGACCGGTGAAGCATATCGGCGAGGCATTGGTGTCTATGGACTGATGGCCTCGTCCAGTGGCATCATACATTCGCTCTGCTTCTTCGTGATCGGCATGCGGCTCTGGTCCATTAGTCGTCGCCATGGCTACATCACGCAGATCCAGTTCTTCCGTGAACGACTCGGGAGCAACGGAATCGGTCTCGTGTTGTTCCCAGTGCTGGTCGGGTTGATCGTGCCGTATCTGCTGATTGGTGTGCTGGCTGGCGGTTCTGTTGTCAACAGCGTGACGCGAGGAGCGTTCCCCGAGTTATTCGCTGACTCTGGTGGTGGCGTGCCAAACTGGCTGGCGTCTCTGGCGATCTGCCTCGTCGTGCTGACGTACGTCTTCTTCGGCGGCATGCGGGGCACTGCCTGGGCCAACGCCTTTCAGACGACTGTTTTCATGGTGCTGGGCGTCGTGACGTTCTACGTCATTGCCACGCGGCTCGGTCAAGGTGACGGTCTGTTGGCCAGCATGCAGGCCGCTAGTGAAGCCGTTCCGCGTGAGAAGCTGACCTTTGCGGGCATCTCGAGACCACTGTTCGCCAGCTACCTGCTGGTACCGTTATCGATCGGGATGTTCCCGCATGTCTTCCAGCACTGGCTGACGGCGAAGAGTGCGGCGTCGTTCAAGCTGTCGATCGTAGCGCATCCGATCTTCATCATGATCGTCTGGGCACCGTGTGTTTTAATCGGCGCATGGGCCTCGTCCGATCTTGCCGGTATCCCGGACGGTCTGCCGAAGAACACCGAACTGGCGTTCCTTGTCAACAAACTGGCCGGACCCACGCTGGTCGGTCTCCTTTCGGCCGGAATTCTCGCGGCGATAATGTCGTCGCTCGATAGCCAATTCCTCTGCCTGGGCACGATTTTTACCAACGATATTGTCCTGCACTACACTGACCGGAATCGTTTCAGCGGGCGGCAGGTTGTGCTATTGGCACGGTTGTTCATCGTTGTCATCGTGGCAGTGACTTACGGGCTCAGTCTCTTCGAGCCGCGGCGCGTCTTCACGTTGGGTGTGTGGGTCTTCAGTGGATTCTCGAGTCTCGTACCGTTGGTGGTGGCGGCGATTTACTGGCGGCGGTTGACAAAAGCCGGAGCGTACGCGTGCGTACTCTCGGCTGCAGGGAGCTGCCTTTATTTCTTCCGAGAATCCGATTTCGGTGCTCGCCTCGATTATTCCGTCTTCGGCATGCTTCCGGTCGTGGTGATGATGTTCGCTTCGACGGCCGCACTGATCAGCATTTCTCTGGTCACGCGACCACCGGCCCAGCGGACACTGGCCAAGTTCTTCCCGGAAATGGCACAATAGGTATGAGGTGTTTTTGTTGTCGAAACTCGTGACTCCTTTAACAGCCATTCCCATGTCCACTCAATTCATGACATCCCGCCGCGTCGAATTCAGCGATACCGACATGGCAGGTATCCTCCACTTCTCCTCGTATTACCGGTACATGGAAGAGACCGAGCATGGGTACTTTCGTTCGTTGGGTTTAAGCATTATGCATAAGCAGGACGACGGTTCGGTCATTGGTTGGCCGCGAGTGTCAGCGGCCTGTAGTTTTATGGCACCGGCGCATTTTGAAGACGTGTTGCAGATCCGTCTGTCCGTCGAGCGACGCGGCGTGAAGTCGCTGACATTAGCGTACGAGTTTTGGCGGGACGACATGCAAGTAGCCAAGGGACGGATGAAGACTGCCTGTTGCCTGATCCGCCATGGTGCCCCAATGGAATCTATTGCAATTCCGCTAACCTTCGACAAGATTCAGGAGGTAGGTGGCAGTGATCAATACTCAGTGGCTACAGATTAGCGATGAGTGAAGCCGACAGCGACCTCACGGTGAAACAGCTCACCAAGGAGTTTTCCGGGGCAGCTGGAGCGCTGCAAGTGTTGCGAGGTGTCGACTTGACGCTGCGACAAGGCGAATCGGTTGTTGTGACCGGGCCGTCGGGGTCCGGCAAGAGCACGCTGCTGTACGTCGTCGGCACTTTGGACCGTCCGACCAGCGGTGACATAGTCATTAACGGCAAGAACCCGTTCGCGATGGACGATTCCAACTTGGCCAAGTATCGGAACGAAACCGTTGGATTTATTTTCCAGGACCATCATCTATTGCCCCAGTGCAGAGTTTTGGAAAACGTGCTGATCCCGATGCTGGCCGGTTCTGGTGCTGATGCAGCGGCGGAGCAACGAGCCCGCGAACTGTTGGACCGCGTCGGTTTGGGAGATCGGCTCACTTGTCTGCCTTCACAGATTTCCGGAGGCGAGCGACAACGTGTGGCCGTTTGCCGAGCGTTAATCAATCAGCCTTCCCTGTTGTTGGCTGACGAGCCAACCGGCAACCTCGATCGCGAGACGGCCGAGTTAGTGGGGACTCTGTTGCTGGACCTGGGCAAAGAGCAAAACACGATGTTGATCTGTGTCACGCACAGCAGCGAACTGGCCGCACGGTTTTCGCGGCAGTTACAGTTGCGTGATGGGACGTTGGCTGAACGAACGTGAACTGAGAAAAAAAAATAGTTTTCTCTCCTCGGGCAGAGGCTTACCGTTTTTGTCTGCGTCGTGCACGCACCTTTGTTTAAGGCAAGCCGAAGGCACAGGCTTGCTAAACGCACATCACTAATCCGGTTAAAGCCCACTGTTCGCCAGAAATGCACGTAGAAAAACAACAAATCAACGAGTAGTAGAACAACTTTTGGTTGTGCTTACTGGCCACGTTACAGTGAACGGAAATGAGACTGGTCGACTCGAATACGATCTAGGACGGTAGCACAAAGAGACCCTTGTCCCAGGTTTCTATGGCCGCTCTCGAAGGGAGAGGTGGTTATGTGGCCGAGGAAAATCTATGACATTCTTGCAATTTATCATTCGCAGTATTTGTTACCACTGGCGAACAAACTGTGCCGTGGTATTGGGCGTGATTGTTGGAACGGCGGTAATTGGTGGGGCGTTGGTCGTCGGTGATTCGGTTCGCGACAGTTTGGAACAGATGACGTTGGGTCAGCTGGGTGATATCGACCACTCGCTTTTCGGTCAACGGTTCTTTCGCGAACAACTTGTCGACGAGTTGGCAGAAACCGACACATTCAAACATCGGTTCGAGCGAGTCGCCCCGGTGCTCTTGATGAAGGGGACTTTGGAATGGCAGGCGAAAGGTGCGACGTTGCGTGCGAATCGTCTCAAAATATACGGCGTCGAGGCGCGGTTGTGGGAGCTGACTCAACACGGCGATATACCGGTTCCCGTGGATCGCGGTGTGGTTTTGAACAATCGAGTTGCTCGGCAATTTGTCGGCGAGGACGGCGATCCACAGATGCTGGTTGACAAGACGATGTCGCTGGTCGTCGAGTTGCCCAGTGCGATTCCTCGCGACACGTTGCTCGGAGAGCGTAAAGTCCAATCGAAGGAACTCGAGCTGACGGTCAAGGCTGTCTTGCCCTCGCGATCTGGCCTCGGACGTCTCGATTTGAATCCAAACCAACATTTGCCACCCAACATCTTCCTATCCTTGGAAGCCTTACAGGAGTTGCTCGGTCTTCACGAACAGGCCGCAGTTCGGCATAGCCCAGTCGCCAAGCCGGCTCGGGTGAACGCTTTGTTCGTCCAAGCGAAGTCCGATGCGGACAGTTGCGGCGAAACAGCGAAACTGGCGTCCGAAGCGTTGACTGCTGCGCTGGCAAAACAGCTTTCGCTCGCTGACCTCAGCCTGAAAATTGAATACAACCACAAGTTCAACTATCTGTCGCTACAAAGTCATCAGATGATCCTCGAGGCATCGTTCGAGCAGGCTGCGAAAGCGGCGGCAGACGGACTGAAACTACGGCAATCCCCTGTTTTGGTCTATCTGGCGAACGAAATCAGCAGCGTCAAAAGACCAGATGTATTTTCAATGTATTCGGTCGTCGCCGGACTGGACTTCGACTTATGTGATGTGTCACCGTTTGGTCCTTTCGAATCTGCAACCGCGCCGCACTCATTCATCGGCATCAGTCTGAATCCACTCCACGCAGCCAAGCGAATCCGGTTCCTGGGGTCCAATGAAATTATTCTGAACGAGTGGTTGGCAAGTGATCTGAAAGTCAATCAGGATGACGAGGTTGTCGTAACGTACCACACCATAGATTCTCATGGCGAACTAAAAGTAGAACACCGAGCATTCATAGTACACGACATCGTCAAGCTGGACCACACGCAGGCAAACGACCGCGGTTTGACACCGGAAGTGAGAGGAATCACAGATGTGGACTACATCGATGATTGGGAATCACCTTTTGCGTTAGCGATCGACCGCATCACAGAACGTGACGAGGAGTACTGGGAACAGTATCGAGCGACTCCGAAAGCGTTTATCTCATTAGACGCGGCCAAGACATTGTGGACAAGCCGCTACGGACAGCTCACATCTTATCGCATTTCGACGGTTCCCGGTAAAACATTGCAGGAAAGCCGTGACGTGTTTGAGCAGGCGTTTCTCGCGGAGCTGAAGCCGATGACAATGGGACTGGTATTTCAATCGGTCAAACATGACGGACTGGCGGCGTCGAAGGGGACGAACAATTTTTCCGGATTATATTTCGGCTTCAGCTTGTTTCTCATCGTGTCGGCAGCGATTCTGATTGGGCTCGTGTTTCGATTAGGGATTGAACGGCGGAGTACTAGCATTGGTTTGTTATCCGCTGTTGGACTTTCGTCGCAGCAGATACGCCGGTTGTTTTTGATTGAGGGGTTGCTGGTTATCAGTATCGGCGGAGCCCTGGGCATCTTAGCAGCCGTTGGTTACGCAGCGCTGATGATGCATGGTTTGCGGTCTTGGTGGAATCAAGCTGTCGGTACGCAGTTCCTCGAACTTCACGTAGAGTGGAAGAGTTTGCTGGCCGGTTTCGGTATTTCAGTCGTTGTCAAGTCGTTCGTCGTGTGGAGTGCGTTGTGGCGACTGCGACGGCTTTCGACACGGGAGCTGCTGACCGGTGTCGCCGAGCAAGCCTTGACGACAGAAGCGCAACGCCGGCGCAAACGACGGGCGGCCACGGTGGCGACCGTGAGCCTAATCTTGGCAGTTGTATTGCTGGTAGCCGGACTGATCGGCGGACTTATTCCAAACCGCGAAGCGATCTCAGGATTCTTGTGGACCCACATCGCTTTCTTCGTGGTCGGCAGCAGTTTTCTGGTGGCGAGTTTGGCGAGTTTGGCGGCGTGGCTGGATTCGGACAAAGCGACCGCCGTGCGAGGGTCTGGTTTGGAGGGTATGCGCCGACTGGGCCTGCGCAATGCGGCCCGACATCGTCAACGCAGCGTCTGGACCGCCAGCCTGATCGCCTCGGCCGCGTTTCTGATCATCATCGTGGCTGCCGCACGTCGAAATCCCATCAGCGAAGCGCCTGACAATAACTCGGGTAACGGAGGGTTTCTTCTGGTCGGCGAATCGACTGAGCCGATCCTGCCGGATCTCAATACTGTCGCCGGTCGCGTCACGGTGGGCCTCGATTTTGACGAGAGCGTTTCCGATGAGAAACTCCGCAACAAAGCTAGGGACAGCAATGAACTCCTCCGGAAAATTCTGGTGATGCCGTTCCGCGTCAAACTGGGTGAAGAGGCGAGTTGTCTGAACCTTTACCAAACGTATCTGCCCACGGTATTGGGTGTGACGCCAGCGATGATCGAGCGGGGCGGCTTCAAGTTTTCCGACACAAATGTCGAAAGGCCTTGGGAATTGTTGACCGAAGAGTTGCCCAATGAGGACGGCGTGCCGGTCTTTCCTGTTCTCGGTGATGTGAACACACTCCAATACAGCCTAAAGACTGGCATCGGCAACTCAATCTCCGTGCCCCCGATTACCGAAGAGGAAAAGAAAGCCGGCAAGAAACCGGACTACAAGTTGAAAGTCATGGGTATGTTCGACGGCAGCCTTTTTCAAGGCGTGTTGCTCATGTCTGAAAAAAAATTCGACCGTCTTTACACGGACGTCCAGCCTGGTTATAGCTTTTTCTTGATCGGTAGCCATCGCGACCAGGATCTGACGCAGACACTATCTGGCGGCGATATCCAGGACTTGTCTAAGGTATTGGAATCGCAACTATCAGGATTTGACACCGAATTAGTCGCCGTGCGTCTGGCGAACTTTTTAGCGGTGCAGAATACATACCTGGATACGTTTCGGACGCTGGGCGGCTTGGGCCTGTTGTTGGGGACCTTCGGTTTAGCGATGGTGATGTTTCGAAACGTATTGGAGCGGCGATCCGAACTGGCTCTGCTGCGGGCGGTCGGGTTTCAGAAAGCCAGCCTTGGGCAGCTCGTCATGTGGGAGAATGATTTCCTGTTGTTGTGGGGTCTGGCAGCTGGAACGATTTCCGCGTTGCTGGCCATGCTGCCGCATATGTTAAGCACAGGAGGAGAAATTCCTTGGTCTGCGGGCCTAACGATTCTAGTGGTCTTCGTTGTCGGCAAGACGGCTGCGTTGCTGGCGGTTTCTGAAGCGGTACGGACGCCGATTGTGCCGACACTGAGGTCGGAGTAATGTGACACACTCGAATTTTCATGTGTGTATCGCACATCTCTGTTGTCGGGCCACACGTTCCTATGGGATGTGTTTCGGACTGTCAATCGCTACGATAAGCGAACTTATGGCACAGTCGTTTTGTATTGTCCGGTGCAATTGTTTTTACGTGATGTTGCCTGGGTTATGATCTGATAAGACACGATACCCCTGGCTTATGAAGGTGATGCGCGTGCCGCGCGTCCGTCGTGAAACTTCTTGAAAGTAATCTGAGGCAATCATGAAGAACATGTTACCGTACATATTCGCGCTGGGCACCGCGTTGTGTTGGGGCTTGTATGGCCCTACGCTCAGCAAGGCTCGATTGGCGGACCCGACGGCTAGTCCCTTCAAGCCGTACGTTGGCATTGGAGTGGCCTACCTAGTCATCGCAATCACCGGTGGATTCATCGCGATGCTTGTTGTCGGCAAAGATACCTACGTATTCACTGATCGGGTCAGCCGCTGGGGATTTGCGGCCGGAACGTTAGGAGCATTGGGAGCCTTGAGTCTCACGATCGGCATGTTCAATGGCGGAGCCAGAATTCCCCACGCCATAATGCCTGTGGTGTTTGGTGGAGCCGTTACGGTGACGGCGGTATACACGTTGATCTCTTCGGGCGGTACGCTGAAAGGCGGAGTATTATTGTGGGTAGGAATCCTGGGGATGGGGCTCAGTGCGATTCTGATCGCTGCCAGCACTCCACGCGTCGGGCCAACACATAAGTCGAAATTCCAGACTTCCTCGGCAGAACGAGGTTCCAGGCCGCCTGCTCGGTTAGTGGATTCGTCGAGCTAATTTAAACCGTTTGGTAAGTCGCGGCAAAGCGACATCTATTATTGGATAGAATGATCGGAAGCTATCCACATGTCTTCAGAGGGGTCGCGCAACAAACCGTCTGGCCGTTGCCCACATTCTCTACGAATCCGAATTTGCTACGTGCGATCTCGATGCACTTGCACGAGATGCCGTTCATTCCGAACATCTCTAGAGACATTGCCTAGATAATCACGGCGGCGATGAGTGCACCTAGAAATAACGGTGGACCGGCCGACCAACGCAGGACTGAAGCATGGATGGCTGCAATTATCATGACTAAAACACACTGGTACACGTCCGATCACAAGCCGACGTTCCAATCGCTATACTGCGACAATTATTCGACTTCAATCTTCCATTCGATCTTCGCCTTCGTCCGCTCGCGTTGGATCAGATCGTGGCGCAATTCTTTCGCGAGTTGCTCGAGCAACTGTATGCGCGCGTCTTCTAGGCTTAATTGGCCCGGCTTGCGTGCAGTGGTCGTCAGGATGTGGATTCCAAATTGAGTCCGGAAAGGCTGGCTGACCTGTCCGACTTTCAACGGAAACGCGGTCTGTGAGAAAATCAGCGGCATTTTACCACGATAACTAAAAAAACCCAGATCGCCACCCATTATGCGGCTGGGTGATTGTGAATATTCCTTCGCTGACTGAGCGAATGTAACTTTTCCGCCGCCGATGTCCGATCGCACTTGACGCAGCTTCACTTTGGCGGCCTCGATTTCTGATTTCGATGACGCTTTGATGGCGATGTGAGCAGCACAGACCTCTGTGCCATCGAATTCGTGTCGGTGTTGTTTCCAATAATCTCGCAACTGCTTTCCGGTCACGATCAGATTGACGTATGACTTCCAAGCCAACGGCAAGGCAAGTTCGTTTCGGAGCGTTTGTTTGGTGTACCCCAACGAAGCCAACACTTTCGTAGGGTCGTCACCGCTTTGGCGGATGATCTTGTAAATGAACTTGATTTGTGAGTCCAATTGTTTTTCGTTAGGCTTTGCCTTCCGTTGCGCCAGGAATGACTGAAGCAACCGATTGTCGATCAGGTGTTCCAGGAATTGTTTGCGTAAGCCGGATTGCTTGTGTTTTACAACTCGGCGTGACAGCATCAGGAAATTGAGGTCTCCTTGCGTAATAGGTTGCCCATTCACAACGACCAGCACTCGTCGTGAATGGCGTTTAGTAGTGTCTTGGGCCGCCAATTCTGTTTGGACTCCATAGAGACCACCGAAGTGTGACACTGCGAGAAGGGCTATAATCTGACGGATCATGATATTCATGAGAAGCAGTATACCGATTTTTTCCTCGCAGTTGTAATTGCTAGTAATTCGTCAGCCGGCTGACATTGGGAACCGGTAGGTATTGCTCTGCAGTGGCGACTACCGTGCGTCTGCAATGGCTGGTGTGCATCATCGCTAACCACGGGATATGACGATGGAAGCGGCAGTTCCACATTTCCGTGTTTGATGCGATGACGTATCTCGTTCAGAAAGCCAGGTCAAAAACTGTCGCGTGTCAAAAATCAGCAAACGGTGCGGACCGCGTCGTTCAATGCATTCAGTCCGTGAAGGCGGTCGAATCTGCGATTATGACACGTCGCTTGAACCAAACAATTCGAGAGAACAGCATCAAATCGGTAGCATCGGAATTGGCACTGATGACGTTGCCCAATGCGAATCCTCGATAAGAGACTATTTGCTCTTACTAGTTCGAGCATGCTTGGACAGGAGATTCACGGTCGCAATTACAGCAAACATGATGCTGCCACAGATGTTCAAGAAAATTCCGATTTCCTTTCCGGAAACGGTCACGTTAGGCGAAAGCAATAAGAGGGCTGAAAAAATTAGCATACAGCGAGACGCCATGGACAGAGTTGATGCCAGGTAACCAGAAAATCCGGCAGCAAGTGACACGATGCCCACCACAGCCGTTCCGGTGGCAATTCCGAGTTCTACGAGAGACTTCACGTCGGTAAGATCGAGCGACTTGTTGGCCGTCGCCTTTGCCGCTCCAGGGGTTGACGTGTCTCGTGGAACCAGCAGTAACAGTGCTGGGCGATAGACGAATAAGAACGGTAGCGCGAATCCGACTAGAGAAAATCGGAATGCAGCCAATGCCGTTTTCATAATCGGTGCCTCGGCTAACGAGGCACTGGCGTAAGCCGCCAACGCTACTGGCGGAGTTACCATCGACATCATACCGAAATAAAAAATGAACAGATGCGCGGCCAGTGGTTGCACATCCATTTGTTCCAAAAGAGAGCCCATCAGCGTCGCCATCAACAGGTAGCAGACGACCGAAGGCACACCCATTCCCAGGATGATCGAACAGACCATGATTCCGATCAGCGCCAATAGCAGATTGGAGTCGACTACGGATTTGATCATCGCGCTAAAGTCGGTGGCGATACCCGTCGACTGCACAATTCCTATGATGATGCCAACACACGCGGCTGCGGCCACTAGAGATGCGCCATTTCTTGCCGCTGTTTCAAGTGAACGTAGCACGTGCTTTCTTAGTTCGGGATTGATCAGTCCGAAAAGTAGCAGGCAGAACATTCCGACCAACACGGAATTTGTGTACGATTCGATAAAAATTCGCGCTTTGGGCACGGTTAGTGGTTCGGCAATCAACCACTGATGTCCCGCCAATACGAGTGCGAATCCACCGACCGCTGCGGTTCGTGTGGACATTGAAATCGCCAAGTGCGGGCTTGCCATCGCGAGGACAAGGATCACAGCCAATGATGTAGATACAGCCTTAAATGCGGTGAAGCTCATGGCCAGCAACAACACGAGCGTGCCCAACGCGAAAAAAAATACGAGCCCTTGGTACTTGGAAATTGACGGACGGTCTTCGGTTCCGAGCACCGTCGTTCCCACGCGACGGGCATAGAAATGAACGATCATGAAAATCGATAAGTAGTACAGAATGGCTGGGATCAGAGCTGCCTTTGCCACATCGATGAAGCGGACTTGCGGTTGGACCAACTCAAGCATCATGTAGGCCCCGGCCCCCATAACCGGGGGTACCAGGGCACCTCCGGACGCCGCGGCGGCAGTGATGCCGCCGGCAATGTGCGGTTTAAAACCTGCGCTACGCATCATCGGGATGGTGAACGTCCCGGTTGTGACGGCATTGGCCACAGCGCTGCCGGACAAGGAACCCATCAACCCACTGCCCAGCACCGACACCTTCGCTGGTCCGCCAGGGCTGCCTCCAAAACATTTTTTCGCTAAATCGATAATGAACTGTGTCGCACCGGACATCTCCAAAAATGCCCCGAATACCACGAACAGAAACACATACTTGAACATCACTCCGGCCGCTGGTCCGAACACTCCGAGCGATTGAGAAAACGTCGTACTGACCAGGTAATCCATGCCCTGACCAGCGTGCGGCAGCAGCCAATCCGGAACGGCGGGGAACTCCTTGTGGGACGACAGATCGCAATAGAACGAGTGAGCCATAAACAGCATCGCCAGGACCGGTACGATCCAGCCAATTGAGCGCCGGGTTGCCTCTAGCACCAGCAACAATCCGATGATGCCGATCACCATGTCGACAGTCGTTTCAGTTCCTGCCCGGTCTCCCAGCGACTTTCCCTTGGACCACAGGCCACTGAACACTGGCTCGCTTTGAACGAAGACGTATCCACACGTGACCGCAACCGCCACGAAGCACACAAGATCGACGGCTTGCCACGTGGGACGGTCCTTCCATTTCTGACGGATTGGATAAACCAGAAAACACAGCATCAGTCCCAGCATCACGAACAGCGACAACTGCGATTGCGCTTGGAGTCGAGGAAAGTTCACCTCAGCCAGCGTGAACAGACAAAGCAGGACGCTCAGGCCCGGGAAGAGAATTTTTCGAACCTTGTTGAGCATGCACGAGGACTCCAACGGAGAATGACGAATATCTAAAGACTAGTGCCGAAGGAAGCCAAAAGTACAAATAACAAAGGCAGGCCTGACCACGAAAAAAAATCCTCAAGGTTTCGTTATTTCGACATTCATCTATCGGTTAGTCATTCATTATTTCTCAGGTTTCCCCAATGGGGGGTTCCACATGCCATTACGGATTTTCGGACGTGTCTGGTAAAAACGAATCGCGCCATGGTGAAATGGAATGCCTGTAAAACGCGCGGCGTTCTTGGAGTTTAACGCTTTGCCGACCGGATGCTTTCGCGAGAATGCTTTGCGAGGTGCCTCTTCGTAGTCGTCGGGATCCGGATCATTTTCGGCTTCATAAAGCGTCTTCGTCACTTGGTAGACTAACTCCTCGTCCGTGTCCTTATATGTGATCAATTGCATTGATCCGACATTCATCGCTGCGTACGGTTCGGTCATTCCGGGATAGGTTTGTTTCCCTCGCAGTTTCACGGGAATCGTAAAGACTTGGTAGAAAGGGTATTTCTTGATTAATGATTTGCATGCCGCAGTGTCATACGGGAGGAATCGAACGTCGCATGTAGTCATTACTCGGCTAACCATGGGGTGTGGAACTGCACCTCCCAGAAAGATAGCGTCTGCTTGGCCGTCGGCGAGCAGATCCACCGCTACGCCTTGAGGTTGGAACAGTGCCGTGAAGCTATCCCACGCTACGCCGTGCTCTTCTAGGATCGGCCGGGCGAACATTTCAAATCCAGCACCGGCTGGCCCGATTACTACGCGTTCGCCTTTCAGGTCGGAAATGTTGTGAATACCCGAATTCGTCTTGGTGATGAACTGCGCCACCAGTGGGGCCAGCGTGCAGATCGCCTGTACTTCGTACTTACGTTCGTTGTGCCAACTTGATTCGCCACCATACGCGAAGTAGCTGATTGCCGAATTCGACATTCCTAGCTCGAATTGCCCTCTGGCCAGACGGCGAATGTTTTCCTGGCTTCCCTTCGAGCCTTTGATTTGCACTTTCCAATTGTTCTGGCCGCGGAACTCGTTCAAGACTTCCGCCATCGCGCCGCCTACTACTGGGAAGGTTCCACCAATCGGCGCTGTGCCCATGCTAACGAACTTGCGTCTTCCACTAATGCCACCTGTTTCTGTGTTACATCCGACTGTCGTCAGGGCTAAGAGTACAAGTAGCGATGGAAAGAATCGGCGTAGGTCCGTTGTGTTCATATCGGATTTTGGGTGGCCGATTCAGCTGACGGGGGGCTTTTGGCGAGGTTGCGAGACTGATTTGAGGGAGATCGTAACACTGGAGCCGCATTCGTACCAGCCACACAGAATGTTACCACGGGATCGTTGCTGCCCTGGTTGGTACAGGACATACTAAATTACTTAATTCCTAAATTTGCGTCGTTTGAATGTGTGATCTGTGTATTTGATTATGGATGGACGATGAATGACGATGGGACGCGGTTAGTAATGGATGTTTCCAATTTCAAAATACGCGAGACACGATAATGCCCGGTATAATTTGCGTTCCGCAGCCGTTGGCGGTTGAAGAAGTTGCGAAAGTGCTAGCTTCCGGTGGGAATGCCTTCGATGCCGTCGTGACCTATGCTGTAGTGCAGTTTCTGGTCAATCTTAATTCGTGCGGCATTGGTGGTTGTATGGTGATGACCAGCCGGCTGGGCAGAACGTCGCAATTTCAACTGATTCTAGATGCTCCAGCACTGGCTGGTTCACGAGTCGCCCCAGATATTGAGACGGTTTCATGAAGATTGCCCTGGCCCAACTGAATCCAACGGTCGGCGACTTGGCCGGCAACGTGGAATTGGTGCGGTCTGCGGCCGAGCAATCCCGACAAGCAGGCGCCGATTTGCTGATCACGTCCGAGCTGTTGATCAGCGGGTATCCACCGAAAGACCTGTTGCTGCGTGAAGGATTCGTCCACGCCTGCGACGTTGCCGTCGATCAGTTGGCCGGGTCCATCGACCCTGGAATCGCAGTCATCGTCGGACATCCCACTCATCACGGCGTTCCAGCGGAACGCATCGCCAATGCAGCCAGCCTGCTGCAGGCTGGCCGATTGATTCATACGGTTCATAAGTCGTTGCTGCCCAACTACGACGTCTTTGACGAACAGCGGTACTTTCGGCCGGCCGATTGTGTCGCACCGATCGACTTTCAAGGACGACGCTTGGGAATCCACATTTGCGAAGATGCTTGGTGGGGCGAACTGGATACGTTTTATCACGAAGATCGATTACATAAATCTGATCCTGTGGCTGCATTGATCTCTGCGGGGGCCACGTTGCTGATCAATCTTTCGGCCAGCCCCTTTGAGATCGACAAGCCGAACCGACGCAGCGAAATTGTGATGCGCCACGTTCAGCACCATAGAGTTCCGTTCGCGTTCGTGAATCAAGTGGGTGGCAACGACGACCTGGTATTCGACGGACACAGCTTGTTTGTTGATGGTGACGGCAACACAGTCACGCAGCTTGCCGGATTCGCAAGTGATTTGCAGGTCATTGACCTTAGTGACTCGCCGCAGGACCCATCGGTGAGCGATGTCTATTCTATCGATAGCCCATCACAGTCGATACCGCGAGCAACCTGGCTGCTGGACGCGCTAGTGTTGGGACTGCATGACTACATGCGGAAGTGCGGATTCACGGATTGCGTCCTGGGATTGTCGGGCGGCATCGATAGTTCGCTGGCCTGCTACGTGGCTACACAGGCCGTTGGGCCGGAGCACGTCCATGGCCTGTTGATGCCCAGCCGCTACAGCAGCCAGCACAGCATCGACGACGCGCGTCAACTGGCAGAGATTTTGGATATTGACTACGAATTGATTTCTATCGACGAAATCCATCAAGCCTACGAGGTTCGAGAGATCGTCGGCCAGGATTTATCGAGTCAACCTGCCGGCGTGGCCGATCAAAACCTGCAAGCCCGCATCCGCGGAGCGCTGGTAATGATCCGTAGCAACCGCCACGGTTGGATGGCCCTGGCAACTGGCAACAAGAGCGAACTAGCCATCGGCTACTGTACCCTGTATGGCGACATGGCCGGCGGCTTTGCAGTTTTGTGCGACGTCTTTAAACGAGACGTCTACGCCGTTTCTCGCTACGTGAACGAAGTCCGCGAGGGCTGCGAAATCATCCCCAACAACATCCTGACCAAACTTCCTAGCGCCGAACTGGCCCCCGATCAATTTGACCAAGACACCCTGCCCGACTACCCCATACTGGACGCCGTCCTGGAAGGCCTAATCGAACGCGAAGAGTCCTTCGCCAGCTTAAGCCAGCAATACCCGCCCGAAATCGTCCGTTGGGTCGCTAACTGCCTGGACCGCAACGAATTCAAACGTCGCCAAATGCCGCCCGGCATCAAACTCTCCAGCCGAGCCTTCGGCAGCGGGCGCCGCATGCCACTGGCCGCCAAGTTCGACACGATTTGATGCTGCTGCCCAATCCGGTTAGTCTTTGGTTAGCGGTTCGTGCTGCTGATCCACCGTCATTTATGAAACGCCTTGATTTACAGAAACTAGTCAAAGAGATCGCCGATGTTTTCCAGATCTTCCAGGTGTCAACACATGGCGAGTATTCATCGCTGCGATTGAGCGTCGATTACGCTATCCGCACGACTGCCATGTAGTACGGCAAACTGTGATCGGCCGTTTCTCGAGTCTTAGGACGCCAATTTTCTGGATCCTTGTCAATGATGTCGTACGACTGCATCGAACGAGTGAATGTCGATTGAAGCAAGTTGCAAGGCGTCGACAATCTGGCGATGTAGCTTCAGGGCCGCGTGGATGACGTTCTGAGAATGATATTCTGTCGGTCAGAACTTGATGGATGCTTTGTTGATCATAAACTTCTCGTTCTGGTCGGGGCTGCTCAGAACGGGAATCTGAAACTTGCCGGAGACTTGTTTGAAGAATCCCATTTCACCTTCGAATATGGGGGAAGGCCTGGTTAGCTCCTCGGCAGCCATCAGAGCCGCGAACACTCCGTTGCACGACGCGTTGACGAATGCACAGCCATTCCATTCGAAAAGTTCACCCGCTTGGAATAGCAATTCAAGACATTCGTTAATGCCGAATGCCGATGGCGGTTGCGGTCGCATACGCACGACAGTGGGAAATTGTGATCAGGAACTCGTCAATGCCCAGCCGTTCTGCTAATTCACGTGCTCCACCATGGATAACAACCTTTGGTTTTCCGCTTTCGTTCGAACAGACCTCGATGTCTTGCCATCCAACGTTGCGAGTGAAACCAGTGCCCAATGTCTTCATGACAGATTCTTTGGCGGCCCATCGTCCCGCAAAATGTTCGTATGATGACTTTCTGCGCTGACAGTAGCAAATTTCGTCATCAGTATAGACCCGCTTCAGAAACAACTCGCCGTGTCGTTCGATCATTTGACCGATTCGAACAATTTCGACGATATCTGTTCCTAGCCCAACGATCACGAAACGGCTCCTGTTGCAATCAGATGATTTTTGTGGGCTGTCAGTTTGCTTATTGGTGGCCTTTCCAGGCCGCCAGACTCCCAGTCGGCCGAGAAAGGCCGACCAACAAAAATTGAAGCTGATAAGCCGTTAGTCCAGCTTAGCCAAATGAACTGTCACCGTCTATTTGGGCATGTTACCGTTCGCCACTCGTACGGCAAAAAATGTTCCGGCAGCGCTTGCCAGTGCCATATCTACCGCCCATAGCAACACTGCCCACGGTTGTGACAAACGTAGGGACGAAACACGATTACGCAAATACGCCGAAAAACTCGTTTTTCGGCGTATCAATACCGCCAACTTGCGGTCTCGTTCCTGACGATTCTGTTCGAGGGTCGTTTTCAACTGTGCTTGATCGCCTAGTTGTTTCGGGACCGGAATGTGTTTCATCAGAGACGCCATCGGGTCGGATTGATACAGACGCCGCAGTTCCGCTGCATGAAACCTGTGATACAACCTGTACGATTCAACTGCCATGCCCACCTGCCCCGCAATGATGACAGCAAAGGAAACTATTGCCACTATGCGACGCGAGTGGATTCCGGTGATGTGTGCCAACTGGCCGGTGTTCCAGCCAGCAAGCAGTCCGTAAGCAATCGCGAATAAGCCCAGTAGTTTGATCCGACTGGGGGCGTGAACCGCGCAAAGTGTCAAAGTGGTCATCACAACCGAGGTCAAGAACAGCCATTGCAGGAATCGGACTGAGCCGGAGCGGGTCGCACCTCGAGAATCTTCGGACGAACGAGCGGTCATGAGTCGATACCCCGTGATCGCCTTGACTTAGATTATTTCATCCGAGCGGACAGACCGCAGGCGGTTCGCACACGATCCAGCACTTCTTGGCCCTTTGCCCGTGCCGTCTGGGCTCCGGTTTGCAGAATGTCTTCCAGCCTGTCCGGGTGCGCTTCCAGATCTTCACGGCGCTGCCGGGCTTCCGCGAAGTGCTCCATCGCCGTTTCGTATAGAATTTTCTTTGCTTCACCGTAGCCCATGCCACCCGCGCGATAACGTTGAGTTAGGTCCGCTTGCTGTTCGGGAGTGGCGAACAAGCGGTAAAGCGTGAAGACCAGACACGAATCAGGGTCTTTGGGAGTTTCCAGTGGTATCGAATCAGTTTTGATCGACATAATTTTATTGCGAGTCTTTTTTGGCGTCGCGAAGAGTTCAATGATATTTCCGTAACTCTTGGACATCTTTTTACCATCGATCCCCGGTACTTTGGCCGTCGCTTCCATCACTCGAGATTGAGGCAACGTCAAAACGTCTCCGTAAATCGAATTAAGGCGCTGTGCCATGTCACGTGTGATTTCGATGTGCTGCACTTGATCGATACCTACCGGGACGAGTTCACTGTCGTAAAGTAGGATGTCGGCTGCCATCAACACGGGATAGGTAAACAAACCGGCATCTGCCGCAACTCCCCTAGCCTTCTTTTCTTTATAGGCATGACATTTTTCCAGCCAGCTTAAGTTGGTGACGGTCATCAACAGCCACGTCAATTCGGTCACTTCTGGGATGTCCGATTGCCGAAACAGTGTGGCTTTGGTTGGGTCAAGTCCCAAGGCGAGTAAATCAAGGGCCGCGTCGCGCGAGTACTGTTGCAGCAGTCTGTGATCACGAATGGTGGTCAACGCGTGTAAGTCAGCAATGAAGTAAAATGCCTGCTCATTATCCTGTAGCGCAATGTATTGCTGAATTGCGCCGAAATAATTGCCCCAATGAAATCGACCCGTACACTGAATTCCGGATAGGACTCGCATTGATTCTCTCGAATTTCCTTTCGCGTTGTCTCTAATGGAACGTCCGACCGAACGGCCACATTCAGCATTGGGCCACATTAGGAAGTTTAAGTGTGCCCACAAAATCAGTCACGTGAGCAACATTTTCACGTGCCACAGTTTCTTCCAATTGGTCGACCAACCGACTCGCTAGAGAGGGATTGTAGAAGTTCGCGGTTCCTACTTGAACTGCAGTCGCTCCCGCAACAAGAAACTCCATGACGTCGTTGATCGACGCGATTCCGCCGATGCCAATCACCGGCGTGTCGACATCCCGCGCGACTTTCCAAACGGCATACAAGGCCATCGGCTTGATTGCCGGACCACTTAGACCACCAAGAACGTTGCCCAGTACAGGTTTGCGTCGATGCCAGTCGATGGCCATCCCCTGATAGGTATTCACGAGTGACACGGCGTCGGATCCGGACTCGGCAGCCGCCTGCGCGATTTCAGTGATGTTGGTGACGTTTGGCGTCAACTTTGCGATTACGGGTAAATCGCAGGCACCACGAACTTTTCGAACAACTTGAGCGGTTAGATCGGGATTACTTCCGTAGTCGACTCCGCCACTGACATTGGGACACGAGATGTTCAGTTCCAAACCAGCCAGTTGCGGAATCTGGTTCAGTCGCTCTGCCATGTAAACGAATTCATCTACGTTACGACCCGCAATATTCGCGATGATTGCCGTCCGCAGGTTCAGAAGATAATCCAGATGCTTCGAAATGAACGCTTCTAGTCCGTCATTGTCTAGGCCGATCGAATTCAGCATACCGCAGCTTGTCTCGACCGTACGCGGTGGCGGATTGCCCATCCGGGGCTGCGGGGTAATCGTTTTCGGAATAATCGCGCCAATTCGTTCGAAGTCAGTGAATGCCTGTGCCTCACGCGCATAGCCGAACGTTCCCGACGCCACCAGTATGGGATTGGCGAGATTCAGACGATTCAGTTGTATGCCGAGTCTTGACGATGCCACGGCACGCCATGTTACTGACGTTCGGTAGGCTCAGCAACGTTCAACGAATCTGCAAGCCTCGATTTTTGATTCCACACTGCAAAAACAATCGCAGCTCAAGAATCGTAAATCTAAATTACGCCTCCGTGTGTCCTGTACGGAGTCATCAAATCGGGCAGATCTAAGAACCAAACACGTTCCCAAATTCGCGGAATGTGTCGTAGGCCTTCCGAGACGTAAGTCAACTGACGGGTTCGTTCATCAGGAGAGGATGAGTAAATGGGAACGATGCATCCAATTTGAATGGCTGCAGCTACCAAGACTAGTCCCGCCAAAGCAGTTTTTCGCATTTGAATCCTCCATGAATTCGCTCGAAGCAGCCGACAAGCTGATCCTCGTGATCCATAAGTTACTTTCGTAGATGACATG
>CAUZSN010000036.1:0-24275 GCA_963582345.1 Planctomycetota bacterium | reverse complement strand
CTTATTGGGACAGTTTCGCTCGAACACGCTTGCCGCCTGATTGTTTTCATATGATCGGCTGATAGTGGCGGACAACGATTCACGACAACGGAGGTTGAAACAATGAATCAGCTTCGACAGACTTTGGAAGTCGTCCATTCACCCAGGCAAAGGGTGCGAGAACCAGTCGTACATGCAACACATAGGGACCCAACAATTTTGCGTCGTCGATCGTTCACGCTCAAGATGTGTTGCGATTTTCGGATCCCAAGTGACTTGATGACAAAATTGTGGTCGGACGCTGACCACTTGGTCGATTGCGGCACACCGCTGAAGAATGGGGATACCACGACGGTTGTTCGTATCGACGCGGCCGAAAATTTGCGACTCGAAAAGTCCTGGATGCTAAAACGTTATAACCAACGTGGACTGTTTTATACGGCGGGACATCTGCTGTCGCGTTCCCGGGCCGAACGAAACTGGACTTACGGGCGCCGACTGTGTTCGAACGGAATCTCATCGCCGAGGCCGACAGCATTTCTGGAATGTCGTGTTGGACCTTTCCAAACTCGGTCCTATTTGCTGACAGAATATATTTCGGGACTTCCACTCAATGAATTCGTCCAAAGAGCCAAGCCATCGGGACCGGTGCTAGATAAGCTTTGTTGCGAATTCCAAAGAATTTGGAATCGACTTGGTGTACTGCGTATGAGCCACGGAGACATGAAAGCGACGAACTTTCTGGTTTCGGAGGATACTCAACTTTGGCTCATTGACCTCGACGGCATGCGGACTCATCACCTGAAACCAAAGTTTCACCTAGCACGCGAACGTGATTGGAACCGGTTCCTCCGGAATTGGCAATCGGAACCATCCATCGTTTCGGCCTTTGTCAACACAGTGAATCATTCACGCCGGCGTTTTCCGCCGGAGACGAAAACGTAAGACATCCGATGAATTCTACAATGCAGCCGCATCTGTCGGGACGCCAACGAGTGAAATTTGTTGGTAAGAATCATTGCGGCGAGAACCTTTGTTCTCAAGTCCAGCTTTCTCCTGAACTTTTCGACCACTTCCAAGGCGACACGGTCTTTGATCAGATTTTCTCAATCGACGGAGAACTCTTCCGCAAATTCAACAACCGCAAGACGCTCCGTTTTGTTTGCGACGGTAAACGATATTTCTTGAAAATCCACCGAGGAGTTGGTTGGAAAGAAATCTTCAAGAACCTGGTTCAGCTGCGTTGGCCGGTAATTAGCGCTGGAACGGAATGGCGGGCGATTCGGCGTCTGCAGAATCTTGGCATCGAATCGATGACGATCGCTGGTTATGGCCAGCGCGATTGGAATCCAGCATCACGACAATCGTTCCTAATCACCGAAGAACTAGAGAACACGGTCAGTCTTGAGCACTATTGCCGGGATTGGCCCAACAGCCCTCCGCCGTTTGCCCTAAAGTACGCCTTGATCGACAAAATCGCCGAAATTGCAAAACGTTTGCACGAAAATGGTGTGTGTCATCGCGATTTTTACCTCTGTCATTTTTTGGTCGACCGCCTCTCGTTGCGTCGGCCATTCCATTCAAACCGGCTAAGAGTTTTCCTAATCGATCTACACCGGGCACAATTGCGTCAGCGCATGAATCGGCGTTGGATCGTCAAAGACCTTGCTGGTCTGTTTTTTTCGAGCATGGACATTGGCCTATCTCGGCAAGACTACTTTCATTTTATGACTGCATACCGAGGTAAGCCGCTAAGGGACATTATGAATCAGGAGACTCGATTCTGGTTCCGCGTGATGCAATGCGCGATCGCTCTGTATCGCAAGACGTTCGGTCGTTCACCCCAATGCGCCTTGTTATCGAAAACATCAAAGGATGTTCATTCTGTGGGAAAGCCTGGTACTGTATCCGCCAGTTTTGTTAATAGAACACTGGACATAAATCGATGAGAATCGGCTTGGTGCTGGATCATTTCGATCCGACGCGCGGTGGTGTAGAGCAATGGACTTGGCAACTGGCCAATCGACTACTGAATTTCAGGCACGAGGTTCATGTTGTCGCCTCAGACTTTGGACCGCTGTATCAAGGTTTGGCTCGATCTTCTAGTTGGACTGACTTGCATCCAGAAGGACCAGCAATTGTTCGCCATAAGCTTCCTGGGATTCGTTCTCGTGTTGGTCGCGCCCAAGCCGCCGCCGAGTGTCTGTGTCAACTGAAACTGGATATTATCCACGATATGGGTCTCGGCTGGTACTGCGATGTTTTTCAGCCCCATGGCGGAGCTAGGCAGGCGGCTTTCGAGCAGAATCTCTTGCTGATACCCCGTTCGCTCCGAGGATGGAAAAGACTTGTTGCGCGAACACTGCCTCGGTATCGCGATTTCGATCGGCTGACATCGCGACAGTATTCAGGCACCCAAGTCGTTCTTGCGCTGTCTCAGATGGTGAGTCGCCAGTTGCAGCACTTTCACGGCGTATCCGGCGAGCGAATCCGGCTTGTCTACAACGGTGTCGATATTGAAAAGTTTTCTCCGGATCATCGGACCACGCACCGCGAGCCAATTCGACGTCGGATGCACCTCGGCGATGAGGTTCTATTTTTAATCGTAGCGCACAATCTGAAACTGAAGGGCGTACCCACATTTTTAAGGGCACTCGCATTGCTGGTGAATGCCGGGCATTCGGTTCACGCGGCTGTCGTTGGCGGAACGCGTATCCGCCCCTATCAACGATTGGCAAGTCGTCTGGGAATAACAAAACATGTGAGTTTTCTTGGTGCGGTTGCGGATACAGTTCCTTTTTATGCAGCGGCCGACGTCTACGTGCAGCCAACATATTACGACCCCTGTAGCCTGGTCGCATTGGAGGCGTTTGCCAGTGGTCTGCCGGTAATTACGACGCAATACAACGGTGCCGGAGAATTGATGACTGAGGGGTATCACGGTTTTCTTTTGGAAAAACCGGATGACTTTGAAACACTCGCGAATCGAATGTATCAATTTCTCAATGTCGGCTATCGCAAACAAATGTCCTCCGCCGTGCGAGAATTGGCATTACGACATTCCTTTGAGCACAACGTGGAGCAAGTGCTGTCTGTGTATCAGGAAGTCCTCGAGGCCAACTGGGGCAATACACGCCGAGCATCTTTTGCCGCCTAAGAATCGAGCTACTACTTTCCGATGCTAGGCCGAATTACACGTTGCAAACCGGTGAGTCAATAAGCTACCATCCCGCCCCCAAGGATGCCCGTGCAGCCTCCGAAGAGTGTGTTCTCTTCCAGTTGTCGCAGAAAGACGAAATTGATGCCAGGACCGACTGGTGATGACCGACTCTTGCGCCGCGACTACCTGTTGCTGATCGCGTTTTGTATTGTTTTGTTCGGAGTCTCATTGATCAGTGGCCGGCCGTTGAGCATTCACGAAGCAGTGCTGCCGCAAAGTGCTCGAACTATGCTCGACGATGCGGATTGGATAGTTCCTAAGCGTGGCGGCGCACCCTGGTTGGAAAGTCCTCCGTTGCCACAGTGGGTCACCGTCTGCTTGGCAATGCCACTCGGACGCTGTGACAAAGTTTGGATTGCCCGTATGGGTCCGACACTGATGAGCACCTGTGTTGTGCTGATGGTTGCCTGGATGGCGTCTCGTTGGTTTGGACGTACGATTGGTTTGTTGAGTGGGTTCATAATGGCAACCACTTGCCAGTTTGTGCGCTATGCCTGGCTTGCTGAAGACGAGATGTTTTTGTGCGCGATCGTGACGGCTGCGCTTGCGCTGTTTACGAAACTAGAATTCTCCGACTCAAATACTGATCAAGCGAATACGACATCCGAACAAGGATTTCTGCGGGAATTCCTAGGCAGTCGATCCTGGTTGATGCTGGCATTTTTTTTCGTATTGGGGATGACCAACCTCGCCAAGGGGCTCCTCTTCGGAACAACCATGGTATTGATCCCGATTTTCGGGTTTCTGCTGTGGAACGCCGACGTGCGACGGATCATGCGGTATTCTTGGTTGTGGGGCTGGTTGACATTCGCCGTCGTTGCACTGGCGTGGCCGCTAGCCGCGTATTGGCGGTTTCCCGATGTGTTGGATCTTTGGGTCTTTGATTTAGGTGGGCGGCTGACAGGCGACTACACCGCGATCAACGAACCGGTCTGGTATTATCCTCTTAACTTGTTGTGGATTCTTGCTCCCTGGAGTCTAGTGGTTCCCTTCGCATTCTGGGCGACTAGGCACCAAGCTTTGAAACAACGGTATTCGCCACAACGTTTCGTGTGGTGTTGGGCGTTGCTGGTGCCCGCGGTGTTTTCGATTCCACACGGAAAGCACCACCATTACCTGCTCCACTCGATTGCCCCTTGGGC
Source organism: Planctomycetota bacterium (assembly GCA_963582345.1). GTDB lineage: Bacteria > Planctomycetota > Planctomycetia > Planctomycetales > Planctomycetaceae > CAUZSN01. The sequence goes on along the minus strand of CAUZSN010000036.1, from coordinate 19,934 downwards.
GATTCTTTCGTCGTTTGGGCTGGTTTGGATTCGCCAGTGGATACTGAGTTGGCCTCGTGCAGCTCGCAATCCGCTTACTGGTCTTTTTACGATTGCCATACCGACATTGATAGCGCTGTGGCTGTTGCGTGAAAGAATTGTTGGACCGGATTGGATCACGCATACGGTGATGCTTGCGTGTCCCATTGTGGGGGTCGGTTTGGCATGGGTGTTGCTGCACAAGAACGCTCGATTTGCAGCGGGCGGACTGTTTTCGTTTTTGCTCGTGGTGTATGTGTTCGGCCACTGGTACGCAGGAACCTACGTCGACAAACATCGCAAGGATGCGGTGTTTTTGCAGCAGGTTCGGCAATTTCGGCCAGCAGAAGCGCCGCTACTGGTCGACTTGAGCGTCGAAGGTTTCAGAGCGTTCTTCTGCCTGTTCTATTTGGATCGTTCCGCACTGCCGCTACATAATTTGAGTTTTGTGTTTGATGACCGAATTCGTGACAAAGAGGTCTATCTGGTGACGCAATACCGTCGTCGCGAGCAGCTGCAACAGATCGGCACGCTCGAAGTTGTGCTGCAAAGCGAACAGACCGGCGGTGAAAGATCGATCGAGGATCGACTGACCCTATTTCGAATGAATTACCACACGAACGTTCCGCGGGTATCGTCCGCGAATGCGCGGATTTCCCCGATGCAATCAATGTATCGCCAAGATGGTCCATATCTGGGGCGACGATTGTAAGCCAACTTTTTCGGCAACACGACTGCCGTTAGTCATCTCGAATGTCGTTTCAAGAAGTTCCTATGGAGCCTATCAGGCATGCCGGTAAATGCCCCGCTCGTCTCGATCCTGATTCCGCATTTCCAGACGTACGATCTGGTACGGCTGTGTCTGCGGTCAATTCGTCGGTATACGAAAGGAGTGTCTTATGAGGTCGTCGTGATTGACAACGGGTCCCAGGATGGCACGTCACTAGAATACCTGCGGCGTGTCGAGTGGATTCGTCTGATCGAACGCACGGAACGCATCGGCCCTGGACCCCAAGGACATCTCGAAGCGGTTCAAATCGGCATCGATCAGTCGTCGGCACCGTTGATTCTTAGCTTTCATACCGACACGATCCCAATTCGCGATGACTGGTTGGTCTGGCACATCGAGCAAATTCGCGCTCACGATCGTATCGGTGCAGTCGGGACGTACAAGCTCGAACTGAAGTCGCGACCGCTACGAATACTGAAAGCGTTGGAGTATCGCGTGGGGTTGTGGAAGACATCCAATTCGCAAATTGGCGATCATCGACCGTACATCCGCAGTCACTGTGCTCTGTATCGTCGTGATGTGCTTGAAGAGTTGAGATTGCGGTATGACGACTTCGAAGACACCGCCGGACGTCCCCTGCATTACGCGATCGAATCCAACGGTTACGAAGCACGGTTGTTGAATGTCAAGGAAGCAATGCAGCGTATCGTACATTTGAATCACGGCACGATGGCATTGATTTCGGAGCTGGATGTAAAAAAGAGGACCGTTCGCAACCAAAGCGAGCGGCTCAAACGCTTTCTTTTTCGAACTGAATTCCAAAAGATTCTCGCAGATGAATCGCTTGATATTGGGGATTCATTTGAGTTGTTGGATGCGACCTAGGATCGTTCGTTGAGTCGCAAGGCACGGAGCAATAGATGAAAAAGCAAACCATTGAAGTCTATGACCGAGTTTTCCCAAAGTTCGCGCGGCCAGCCATTCATCCCAAGGTCAGTGACATCTTGAATCGGTTTCCGCGTGGTTCGTTGCTCGACCTGCCCTCCGGAAGCGGTGCGCTGTCGTACCGGCTTTCGAAAGAAGGATTCTGTGTCACCGCATGCGATATTCGTCCGGAACAGTTTAAGCCAATAGAGATTCCGGTTGTCGCCGGAGATTTGCGTCGTCGCTTTCCCTTCGACGACAACTTGTTCGATTACGCAACGTTCGTCGAGGGGCCTGAGCATTCAGAAAACCCGCTGTTCGCATTTCGAGAATTTGCGCGCGTTTTGAAACCCGGCGGCCGACTGATCGTGACCCTTCCTAATTACACCAATATTGAACAACGCTTGCGGTATCTGTTTTTTGGTTCGACCGAGAAATGCATTACACAAGAGCGGTTGCAGAACAGTGGTGGCATTGCGTCAATGCTACATATTACACCACTCGGTTATACGCAACTGCGATTTTTCCTCGAAACGGCTGGCTTCGAGATTGAATTAATCGAGCAGGACGTTATCAAGAAGAAGCAATACTTGTTGAAACCGTTGGCGATGACGATCCAGTTGATCTCAAAAATTGCCGATCGCGGCAACCAGGCGAAGTATTGGGCTAGCCAAGCCAACTCGAATAAGATTCTTATGGGTGGCAATACGCTCATTGTTATGGCTCGACATTCTGAAAACAATCGGCTCTAACACTGTCATGGACAGTATAACGGCAAGCGTATTGGCGACTGTGGCGGCGTATCTTTTGGGTTCGATCCCATTCGGTTTCGTAACGGCGAAGTACGTCTCCGGTGTAGATATTCGCTCGCATGGCAGTGGCAACATCGGAGCGACTAACGTGGCGCGTGTGGTCGGCGCCAAGTGGGGCGTCGTAGTTCTACTGTTCGATTGCCTGAAAGGGGTAGTATCTGTTTGGCTATTTCCACAAATGGTGATGACCACTGTTGCTCCTGCGGCAGTCGTATTACAACATGTCCAAGTCGGTTGTGGCGCGTTGGCTATTTTGGGACATATGTTTCCCTGTTGGCTGAGGTTCCAAGGTGGAAAAGGGGTTGCGACGACATTGGGCGTTGTGATTGCACTTGCGCCCTGGGCTACATTGGCCGCATTCATTGGATTCGCGGCAATCCTTGTGGTATTCCGAATTGTGGCCCTTAGTTCGATGATTGCGGCAATAATTTTTGCTGTGATTCAGATAACTGTCTTGTGGCCGGAACCGTTTGCACCGTCATCTTGGAGCGTTGCTGCGTTCAGTGTCGTGATCCCGATCTTGATAATCTACCGGCACCGTAGCAATCTGAGCCGACTTTTGAGAGGCAAGGAGCCGCGATTTCAACTGGCATCCTGCAAACGGCAGGTTGGAACTGCCGCTGAGACCCCGGAGAGAATCAATCGGCAGACGAAGGACAATGAATAAGAACTTGCAGGGACATGAACCATGAGTTGGCCTCGAAAGGCCAACTTACAAGCAACTTTGAGTTGACCATACGACAAGTTGACGAGATTAAAAGACCTCAATGTCGTTCGTTATGTTTAGGCCATTCGCATCACCCAGGACCGCGTGTATCGCTAACTGTGTTGTTGCAAACGGTAGCTGTATATCCTGTGAGTATTGCTTCACCATCGAGTATTTTAACCTTTAGACACCTCGGGTCATTTCGCCGGTACGCAGCAAAATACATTAAGGGGCACGTTGGAACACTTTGCTCTAGTATTTGCCGGAGTATAATTCGAGTATCCCACATGTGATTTCCGAAGTGCGACCAGGAGATGGCGGACGGTGGAGAATTCTGCTTTTCAATTCTTGAAGGTCCTATTGCACTCACCCAGCCCGTCAGGCTACGAGCAGCCCGTCCAGAAGGTGGTTCGGGAATTTTCACGAAAATTTGCCGACGAAGTCAACACAGATTGGCACGGAAACGTGGTGGCCACCGTTAATCCGAATGGCTCACCTCGAATCATGTTAGCTGGCCATTGCGATCAAATCGGATTGATGGTCAAGCATGTCGACGACGACGGCTTCGTTCGCGTCACTCTGATTGGCGGCTGGGATATTCAGATGCTGATCGGCCAAAACGTAGTCATTTGGACAGAAGCAGGACCAATACCCGGTGTGATTGCTCGTAAGGCGATCCATTTGCTGACTCAGGATGAACAAAAGATAGTCCCAGAGATTAAAGATTTGTGGATCGACATCGCCGCTAAAGATAGAAGCGAAGCCCGCGAGTTGGTCAATCCCGGCGATCCCGTCACCATTAAACTGGGGTTTTGCACTTTACGCAACGAGTTGGTGTCGGCTCCGGGCATGGACAACAAAGTAGGTACCTGGGTTGTCATGAACGCGCTGAAGCAGGTGAGCGAAGGCAATCCAAAAGCGGCCGTGTTTGCCGTCTCGACGGTGCAGGAAGAAATCGGCTTGCGCGGCGCAAGGACCAGTGCGTTTTCGATCGATCCTCAGTTAGGGATCGCTGTCGACGTCACTCATGCAACCGATTGCCCCACGATCGATGAGAACCAACATGGCCAAGTCAAATTAGGCGATGGCCCCGTCGTGTATCGAGGGCCAAACATCAATCCCGTTGTTTACAAAACATTGATCGAGCTTAGTCGCACTCACAACATTCCGGTCCAACCTAATGGTTTGTCCAAGCCGGCTGCGAATGATGCCAATGCCTTGCAAATCAGCCGAGGTGGCATTGCCACTGGCCTCGTGGCGATCCCGAACCGTTATATGCATAGTCCGGTCGAAGTTGTTTCGCTTACCGATTTACAATATGCGGCTGCATTGATCGCTCAGTTTTGCGTGACGGTTGACGAAGAAAGCGACTTCACACCGGGGATATGAACAGTTATAGCTCTGGATTTTCCAGGCCGACAGGGACGGTCTAAAAGACCTAACAGATTTTGTTCCGTGAGCGACCTCACCCCCTGTAGCCTGGATTATTCGCAAACCGTCATGAATCAATTGGGATGATCGAGACGTCGTACCGCTGCAAATGTCGCCCTTGTCAACCAAGTAAACCGGAACACCGTTCAGCACTAATTCACGCGCAATACAACTGCCGTTGATACCAGCTCCGAGAATTAACACAGGATGACGATCACGAGGTTCGGTCATCAGTTGTCACAAAGTATTGATCTACTGACTCCGTGTTGAGTAACACACAAAAATCATCGATGAAGTACCACATTTCAAGGTTTGTAAAACGTAGTCTTGACCCGCCGTCTTAGATCGCTATACTCCGCAAAATCCTCTAGATTTTCTCGTCGACCGTCTCGTACCTGACCTCTGTCGTCGAGCCTCGAGCCAGGCGAATTCTCGCAGATTCACTTCGGTTTCCCGGGTGAAAGTCAAATACGCCTAATGCTGCATAGCACACTGTGGCCGTTGGTAGGAATCGTTCTGTTTGCGCTCATATCAAGCTGCGCTCTGACCGCTGTGGCTCGGGTATTGGCCAGACGCTTCGGATTCGTCGATCAACCAAACGACAGTCACAAGGCGCACGAGTGCCCAATTCCGCTCATGGGCGGCCTCGCTGTTTACGGTTCCTTCCTATTGACGTTATTCGTTGCGAATTTCATTGGTCTGCGATGGCTCGTCGATGATCCACGTCTAAGCGCAATTCTACCCATGCTGGGAATTAGTGGTAGTTTGTATTGTTTACTCGGACTGTGGGACGACAAACGGGCCTTGCCGCCACGATACAAATTGCTGCTCCAGATTGTCGCTGGTTTGCCCTTTGTGATCGGTGCCAACTCAGTCGACCTGATCCATCTGTTTGGAAATGAGTTCCGACTGGGTTTGCTCTCAATCCCCTTTACGTTGTTTTGGCTGGTTGCCTGTGTCAACATCATCAACTTGATTGACGGGCTGGACGGACTGGCCGGTGCGATTGGGGTCGTGGTCAGCCTGACACTAGCGGCCCTGGCCGTCTTTGGTGAACACTTCGGGGCAGCCGCTGTGGCGCTGATCCTGGGCGGTTGTCTAATTGGATTTCTGGTACACAACTGGCCGCCCGCGAAAATCTTCCTCGGAGATTCGGGCAGTCTGATGATCGGTTTCTTAATTGGCGCGCTGTCGATTGAAGCCTCACTTAAAACTGCTACGTGTTTCACACTGGCTGTCCCGTTAGTTCTGTTGGGGGTGCCCATCTTCGATACTGCTGTGGCCATTGTCCGGCGACATTTGAAAGGCGCGGCAATCGGCGCAGCAGATCGGGGCCATATTCATCATTGTCTGCTGGATCGAGGGTTCAGTCGCACCACATCTCTTGCGGCAATACTTGCGTTGAGTCTAGTGATGGCAGCTGTTGCTCTGGTTTCGGTTTTTTTGGAAAGTGACTTAATCGCCATCGGTCTATGCGTTTTCATTCTTGGCCTGTTGATCGCGGGACGCATTTTTGGTTATGACGAAATGATGCTGTTCTACCGGCACATTCAGGCTGTCAGTTCGCTGCTTGCCGAAACGTCAGGTGTTCTAAGGACCAGATTGTTGCTGACACGACTTGACAATTCCGATCACGGAGAACCAACTGAGTTCTGGAACGAAGTCTGCCGTCGCGTTCAAGATATGGGAGGGCATGAACTGGAATTCGCCTGTTGGAACAAACAAACACACGAGATCCGCGCGAAGCTTAATTGGCAGACTGGTCGAGATGTGGACAACGAAGGAACTCAGTGGCATTTTACGTATTCAGTCCCACGAGGGGCCGGAATGTGGACGTCATTGATCGCTTTCGGTGCTGCGCCCGATCAAGTGGACCGACAACGGCTCGATGACTTGTTCCATGTGTTCCACACATTCTGCCAATACTGGCAGGTTCGAATAGACCATAAACCTCACGTCGACAGTCTAACGGTCACATCACCCGTCGATGCCACGTGCTCGCCACGCCTGCCCCTCAGTTCGGTTTTGACGACACACAGACAAACTGCAAACACACCGGCCTCGAACCGTCGTGCCGCTTGAATCGAAAATCCTTTGTTCACACGGCCTAGCCCATCGCGTTCATTAAGTTTTTGACCGCAGACTGCACGTGCGCATTCAACTTACTTTGGACCATCGCATCGGAAACGGATTCCGAGAAATACCGACTTCATTTCCTATCAATATTTTTCCAGATTTTCTGTTTGACGTCCCATTTGTCAAATGGATATCATTGAATTATTGAGGAAATAACCAATGCGCAGTACTTCATTATCCATTGCACTAGTTGCGTTTGTGTTATGGGCCTTCAGCACTAAGACATCGTTTGCCGCTGAATTCCGCATCAGCCCGCTACCAATAACTCTGAACAGTCCCGAATCGTCGCAACAGTTGTTGGTCACCGCCATCAAAGATGGACGCACGTTGGATCTAACGCGACAGGTGACCTACGAGGTCACTCGTCCCAAGATCGCCACCATCGCCGCTGATGGATTAATCCAGGCTCTGACCGAAGGGTTTACGCAGATCATTGTTCAGGCCGGTAACATTGAGCTTCGAGTGCCGGTACAAGTGACGGGCATCAAGCAGCCGTCACCGGTCTCCTTTCGTCACGAAATCATCCCAATTTTGACCAAGTCCGGATGTAACTCCGGAAGTTGCCATGGCAAGGCCGAAGGACAGAACGGCTTCAAACTGAGCGTATTTGGATTTGATCCGGTCGCTGACCACACGGCGCTGGTCAAGGAACGGCGAGGAGGGCGGATCTTGATCGTAAATCCCGAGCGCAGCCTAATTTTACGCAAGCCTGCGGGGGCAATGCCGCATGGTGGTGGTCTACGGATTCAACCAAGTAGTCTGCATTACCGACGATTGCGCCGCTGGATTGCTGAAGGAGCTCAATTGGATGCCGGGCAGGACGATCCGGACCAGCGGATCAAACCAGCAATCGCGATTGACGTGGAACCGCAAGAACAGATCCTGCTTGCAGGTGTTATGCAACAACTAAAAGTCACTGCGGTCGACGAGGACGCCAACCAACGGTGTGTGACGGTCGAGGCTCACTATGAATCAAATGCTAGTGCGATCGCCACGGTCGACCATCGTGGGTTAATTCAGGCCGGCGACATTCCAGGGGAGGCGGTCATTCTTGTCCGATATTTAGGTCATGTCGCTGTTTGTCGCGTGACATTGCCACGTCCCGGCGTGCGCTTCGAGCGGCCACCGGAATCAAATTTTATTGATCGTCTGGTGTGGGACAAGCTCCAGCAGCTGGGTATTGAGCCGAGTGAACCAGCGCATGACACACTATTTCTGCGCCGCGTCTACTTAGACACGATTGGCACGCTACCGACATCAGCGGAAGTGCGTGAGTTTGTTACCAACTCAGTCGCTGATAAACATAGCCGGCTCATCGACCAGTTACTCGAACGAGATGAGTACGCCGACTATTGGACGATGCGTTGGTCTGACATGCTTCGAATCGACCAGGCAAAGATCTCACCCCAAGGAGCGGTCGCTATGACACGATGGCTGCGGCGGCAGTTGAAGAAAAACACGCCGTACGACCAGTTCGTTCACGCGATCGTCACCGCTCGTGGCAATATGCTTGCCGAAGGTCCTGCGTCCTTCTTTCAGGTATTGGATAACCCCGAGTTGGCCGGCCGGTCCGTCAGCCAGCTTTTTCTGGGTGCCCGCATCGAATGTGCCCAGTGTCACCATCATCCATTCGAGAAGTGGTCACAAGATGACTACTACGCTTTTGCCGGTTTCTTCACAGGCATCGCACGTAAAAGTGTTCCTAACGGTGGGAAAAAGATAGTTCTTCAGCCAGGTAATGATTTAAAGCAACCACACACCGACCAGATTGTACCCACTGCCGCTCTAGGTGCTGAACACGCCGATTTCAGCGCTTATTCTGACCGCCGAGAAGCGTTGGTTGACTGGATGGTGGCGCCAAATAATCCGTTCTTTTCGAGGGTTATCGTGAACCGCTTGTGGGGGCATTACTTCGGCAGGGGGCTCGTCGAGCCGATTGATGACATACGGGCGACCAACCCGGCCACAAACGAACCACTGCTCAACGCACTATCGCAACACTTGATCGATCTGCATTTTGACATTAAGGCGTTCACACGTACGCTGCTTAACTCGCGTGTTTACCAACTCAGTTCGCATTCGAATGAATCCAATGCTCTCGACAATCAGAACTTCTCGCACGCCGCGTGGAAAGCGCTGCCAGCGGAAGTGTTGCTGGACGCAATTTGTCAAGCGACAGACGTGCCGGAAGAATTTAATGGCTGGCCCGTTGGTTTTCGAGCTATCCAGATCTGGGATAACAGAATGCCGTCATATTTTTTCCGCATTTTTGGTCGTCCGCAGCGTGTGAGCGTCTGTGAATGCGAGCGAGGCAACGATCCCAGCATTGCCCAGGCCTTGCACCTGATGAATTCCCCCGAGACTATGCGGAAAATCCGTCATCGAAACGGCCAGGCTCGCAAACTGGCGGATTCCGACATGTCTCCTCAATCGATTGTCGAGGAACTTTACCTATCCACCGTTTCGCGGATTCCGACTGAAAAGGAACGAGCTTTGATGATGCAAGCATTCGTCGAATCGGGCGGCAGTCGGCAAACGGCGGCAGAAGACATCCTATGGGTGCTGCTGAATACGAAGGAATTTATCTACAACCATTAGGAGATGAGCGTGCTGAAATTCGAGTTAAGCCAAAGCTCAGGCAACTATTGTGACGGCGTAACACGCCGGCAGGCTCTTCAGATTGGCAGAACGGCATTGTTCGGAGGGCTAACACTGCCTCACATTCTCGAGTTGGAAGCTAATGCTGCCGTATCACAAGGGAGAAAAGCTACGTCCTGCATATTCTTCATGCTGGAAGGTGGGCCCAGTCACATCGATATGTGGGACTTGAAGCCCGGTGCTCCAAAAGAAATCCGAGGACCTTTCCAGCAGATTTCATCTGCAGTGCCCGGCACATACATCAGTGAACTGCTGCCACACTGTGCTAAGGTCACTGATAAATTTTCCATTTTGCGAACGCATAGCCACCGTGACAACGGCCACCAGACGGGTCGCCATTGGGTGCTGACCGGTTACCCGCCCAACTTCGGCGACGGTCAGGCCAAGGGAATGCCGTACAACGAACTGTATCCTTCGATCGGTTCGATCGTATCGCGAGAACTCGGAATGAGGGAGGGGGGCGTTCCGCCTTACATCGAAATGCCCAATCCTCTGGGACCCGGCGGCCCTGGATTCTATGGCGCTGCCTACGCCCCGTTTACAATTGAGACCGACCCCGTCCAACCAGACTTTCAGGTTCGAGACATGAATCTGGACAAGAATATCAGCAACCGCCGGTTCCGTTTGCGACGAAAGCTATTGCAGGGAGCTGAACGGCTCGGTGCGACCGACACGCTCACAGGCCGAGCCAAGATGATGTCGACGTACTACGAAAAGGCTTTCAAATTAATCACCTCACCGCACGCAAAGAAGGCGTTTCAAATCCAAATGGAACCCGCATCGCTGCGGCAGCAGTACGGGCACACGTCAATTGGCCAATGCGCACTACTTGCCCGTCGGCTGGTCGAAGCAGGCTGCCGGTTCGTCAGTATTGACCACGGTAGTTGGGATACGCACGTCGACAATTTTACGAGTCACAAAAAAGCTCTGGTCCCGCCCACTGATCGCGCGTTCTCTACCTTGATAGCTGATCTGGAACAGCGTGGATTGCTGGATGACACACTCGTTGTGATGATGGGCGAGATGGGCCGTACACCAAAGATCAATAGTAACGCCGGCCGTGACCATTGGTCACAGTGTCAGTCTGTTATCTTTGCTGGTGGTGGCACACGGCGCGGTGTGGTAATCGGCAAGAGTGACAAAACAGCCAGCCAGCCCATCACGCGACCGTACGGCATTGGCGACCTGTTGCAGACGATATTTCATCTGATGGGGATCGACGGTGACAAGACCTATCAAACGTTGCTCGGTCGTCCTGTGTCCATCGTCAAAGATGGTCACGTAATTGACGAACTGGTCGCATAGTTTCACGTTTGGCATCGTTTATCCCATTTAGCGGCCGGCTGAGGCGATACGAAAGATAATTCTCGAGACTTTTGGCTGACGACATGAAGAGCAACTGCCTGCAAAGCATATTGCTAATTTTCATGTTGAGTTCTCAAGCGATTGCTCAAAAAGCACCGGAACTGGGATACGTCTATCCACCCGGCGGTCGTATAGGCACGACAGTCGATGTAAAACTAGGTGGTTATGACTTTACTCCCGACATGCAATTCTTTGTGCATGACCCGCGAGTAAAGTTGATGGTGCTTGGGCCGCCGGGCAAGTTCTTTGTTCCAGAACCTCCCTACTGGTTTGGTCCAAAAGGGCGGACTGCGGCGTTGCCGATACCTCGCGAGATTCCAGCTCGCATCGAAATCCCATCCGACATGCCACCCGGTCCGGTATTTTGGCAGGTGGCCAATGCCAATGGATCTTCAGATACGGCTGTGTTCATTATCGGGAACCAATCGGAAGTGGTCGAGGATCGTCGTCGCAATGAGCCGCAGCAAATTAAGGAGTTACCTGTCACGATCTCAGGACGTCTCCGAAAAATTGCTGAAGTGGACCGCTATCGGTTCACGGCTAAGAAAACCGGACAAGTAAGTGTGGAGTTGATGGCCCGACGACTTGGGTCGAATTTTCATGGAACGCTCACAGTGTGCAACTCATCCGGCCGCGTCATTGCCGACGTCGCCGACACCGAAGGCATCGACGTGTTTCTGACATTCGCAGTTACAGCCGGTCGACAGTATGAGATCCATCTGCATGACGTAGATTTTCGAGGGAATCGAGCTTTCGTTTACCGGTTAAGTCTGACGCTAGGCCCGCGAGTGTTCGCGACTGTTCCAGCAGCCGCACGACGTGGCGAACGCCGAAGCATTGAGTTCATCGGCTACGGAGTTGCAACTGGCGCCGCCAAACTAGAATCCGTCGCACGAGTAGTTGCTTTCCCGAATGATTCGCCTCACAACTGGTTCGTATATCGGTTGCAAACTGAGTTTGGAACGGCGCCGGCTGTGTCGCTGATTGTGAGTGATTTTCCTGAGAGGGTCGAATCGGAACTTCCAGATCGCAAGCTGAGAGTTCCAGGTGCGGTGACGGGGGTACTTGGCACGGACGCTAGCAAAGATCGCTATATTTTTGAGGCAAAAAAGGGAGAAACTTGGCGGATCAGAGCACAGTCACAAGCGATCGGAACTCAACTCGACCTTTCGCTGCAGATTCTCTCTCCCAAGGGAAAACAATTGACGATGAGCGATGACCTGCACGACACGTTGGACGCAGAGATCGTGTTTGTGACACCCAGCGATGGATTGTATACGTTGCTCGTTGCAGACAACTCTGGTCGTACCGGCTCATCCGTTGCCGTCTACCGACTGGTCGTCCAACGCCCTACGGCAGATTTTTCGCTGACTACACCGCAACGAGTCGCTGTTCCGATTGATGGAAAGGCTGAATTTTTAGTGAAAGCCATTCGCTTTGGCGGTTTCAAAGACGACATTGCCGTCCATATCGAAGGAATACCGGATGGCATTCAAGTGGCGGATGATCTGAAAATCGCTGAGGGAACAAGTGAGCTGAAGGTTGCGATCGAAGCTGTGAAAGACGCCGCGTCGTTGGCCGCTGTAATAAAGACCATCGGAGTCGCTACAGTTGGCGAGCAGATCGTGTCGCACATCGCCACAGCCGACGCCGCCGGCAACCTATGCCCGCGATCTCAATCGGAGAAGCACATTTCGGTCACTTTGCTGACGACCACGATGAAAGCGCCTTTCTCAATCGAATTGGTTGACCAGAACCGGCAGCGTGTGGTGCATTGTGGAACGACCTATCCAGCTGAATTTATCATTAAACGTGATGAAGGATTCACAGGCGCTGTAATGCTGCAAATGGCGGCCATTCAAAGCGGGCATCGACAGGGAATTCGCGGTCCAATTATTTCTGCGCATCCGGGAGTTGAAAGAGTTTTGTATCCTTGCTTTATGCCGGAATGGCTGGAAACTGGTCGTACCTCACGTATGTCCGTACAGGCCGTTGCAAGTGTTAATGATCCGAAAGGCAAATCACGATACCTAACGAAGGATGCGAATGCTCGGGTGACGATGATTCTTGAAGGCGCACTCTTAAAGATTGCGCACACCGCTGACGATTTGAACATACGGCCAGGTGATTCGTTCGACGTCCCGATCGAAGTGGTACGCTCCGCTAAGCTATCTGAAGCGGCAAACATTAAGCTGGTGGTACCCGATGATTTGTCTGACATGCTCTCAGCCGAACCCTTGATCCTTGACACAGATTGCAAACATGGGATTCTTCGCATTGCCACGGTTGCGGATTCGCGACTGAAGGGGGAGTTTCGTATTACCGTCAAAGCGATCGTGTACAAGAACGGGAAGTGGCCGGTGGTTTCGCAAACTGAGGTGCTGATAGTCTTTACTGCGAACGATCGATAGCCCAGCTCTCCCGAGAATCTTTCACGCCGTAAAACTATGAGTGATTAATGCCGTCCGGTGGCGATCAGATACGGCGATTCCGTCGCCTCTGGTTAGACGACTGATGTAATCGATTCAACGGTTGTTGTTTACAAGCATGTCAAGAGTCAATTGTCTTTTGTGGTCTTGTTGAGACTGTGTCTATTGAAATATTCGCTTGTCTTTTGCACCATTATCAAAAAGTCAGTTTTATAAACTGCGAGTTGAGCGTTCGCCATCTTGGCTGCTTCACTCAGTTCCTGTAGAGGTTCGCAACGTATGATCCGACGCGATTGTTAGCGTGACTCAGGCAACGTACTGCTATTTCCGCGAAGCCATCGTAGGCAAAGGTCGCGAATTAAAGCTGGGTTCAATTGATCAAAGCATGTCGTCACGTTGGCGGCACGTACTCCATGTGCAATTGACTCTAGGCGCGTGCTGAAGACAATCTGGACAATGAATGCGCGACAACAGTTGTGGAATTAGCAGTTTAAAAGCAACTAGGACTATAAAACATGTTTGGCTTACTTCCTCAGAATCTCGAATTTTTTGATTGCTTCGACAAAGCATCACAAAATGTACTCCGGACCGCTGAATTATTAGCCGAGTTTTCGACGGTCAGTGGACAGCGGCGTCGTGAACTGGTTGGGGCAATAAAAGAAAACGAACACGTCGGCGATGGTCTGACACACGAAACTCTCAAACGACTGGAACAAACGTATCTAACCCCCATTGATCGCGATGACATCCACGCACTGATTACGAAGATTGACGATGTCGTTGACCAGATCGATGCGGTTGCCCAGCGGATGGTTTTCTATAAGATCGACGCGATAACATCCGATTTTCAGAGTCAGTGCCAGGTTTTGGTCACGGCAACTCAAAACATGACTAACGTCGTCGCTGCGTTACGGCGATTGAAGAATCGCAAGAAACGGTCCAGCCAGCCTAGCATCGAAGAATTGCTGATCGCCGTCCACGAAGCGGAAAACGAAGGCGACGAGATTCATCATCGGTTTCTCGCCCAATTGTTCGAGTCCGGTTTCGATCCATTTGAAGTGATCAAGTGGAAGGAGCTCTACGAAATCGTTGAGCAGGCGATCGATTACTGCGAAGATGTCGCTAATATTGTTCACGGTATCACACTGAAAAACGCTTGACGTTTCGTCATACTTGTCCCCATATTACTCGGGTACCACCGCTACGATCGCATTGAAACATGAGTACACTTGCTATTTTGGTTGTCTGCGCGATTGTCATGGCCTTGCTGTTCGATTTTGTTAACGGGTGGAACGATTCGGCGAACGCTATTGCCACGATTGTGGGTACACGCGTGCTTTCGCCGCTGAGCGCGGTGGTGCTGGCTGCCGTACTGAATCTAGCCGGTGCCATGGTTGGCGTAGAAGTCGCTAATACTATGGCCAAGCTAATTCAAGTTACCCCCCAAACGATTGCTGACCAGGAAACAGTAATGGTAATCATTATCACCGGATTACTTGGTGCAGCACTCTGGGCTGGCACGATGACAGTATTCGGGATGCCGATCAGCGGTTCCCACAGTCTCATCGGCGGGATTATAGGTGCGGCTGTCGCGGCAGGTGGTGTTGAGATTCTTGTCGGAAAAAACGTGGCCAAGACTTTGCTCGCTATGATGGTGGCGCCAGTGTTGGGATTCTGTTTCGCCTATTTCTTTTACGTGGTACTAATCTGGTTGACCAAGCGACTGCACCCGTCGACGATGAACCAGGCCTTTGGAAAACTTCAGATCGCATCGGCTAGTTGGATGGCCTTTACGCATGGCACCAACGATGCACAAAAGGTAATGGGAATTATCACGCTGGCTTTGGTGGTGGGAGGCTTTCAAACTGAGGTAAGTGGAGAAAAGTTCGAGGTTCTTCTGTGGGTAAAGATTTCCTGCGCGATGGCCATTTCCCTTGGTACCGCCGTCGGCGGTTGGAAGGTCATCAAAACTCTAGGGCATCATCTCACTAAATTGGGGCCTTCCGAAGGCTTCGCCGCCGAAACCAGTGCCTCGGTTGTTCTGACGTTTGCGGCATGGTTTGGCGTTCCAACATCCACGACCCATACAATTACAGGATCAATCTTGGGCCTTGGCGCTACAAAGGGAATGTCGACTGTCCGTTGGGCGTTAGGAGAAAAAATCGTGCTGGCGTGGATTTTCACGCTTCCCAGTACGGCTGTGCTCGGCGGATCGTTGTATTGGCTTCTTGCCATAATGATGGATATCCGCTTTACACACTGACGCTCCCGGTCTGATCTTGGTCACACTAAACCTTCCTTTGATCGGTTGTGCCGAGAACGAGCGACTAGAGTTTTCGTGAGCTGCTGACGCATGACTTCAAACAAATTTACCTGGGTGCCGAATCGAGAAAACACCTGCTCGGCTTCGCTACCGATCAGACTTGCTCGAGTGATTTCTTGTTCCATATTCGATTGTCGGCGAAGAGAGACCAGATTGCATTGAAAATGCACTCGTGCTTCGCCCCAGACCATACTGTGTTGGTTCTAAAAATATCTTGTGCTTCTGCGTTCGCGAACACCTCGAGAGATTGTAGAGCAAAGGGATTAGCTTGTGGAATTAGACGGAAAGGTGGCGATTGTTACCGGCGGCGCCGTGCGTATCGGACGAGCGATCGTGACTCGATTGGCACAGTTTGGCGTCGAGATTTGCTTGCACTACGGCAAGTCCACCGTTCAGGCTCAAGAAACAATTGACGACATTCGGTCGTTGGAAGGCACCATCAAGCCTGTGCAGGCCGATTTGACAGATCCAGTTCAAGCGGCCCAAACGATTGTCAAACATGCGGTCAGTCAATTCGGCCACGTCGACATTCTAGTTAACAATGCTGGTGTGTTCGAAGAAGGATCGCTTGCCGACACGACCGAAGACTCATGGGACCGGCATTTTGCCATCAACCTGAAAGCCCCGTTTTTTCTGAGCCAGGCCTTCGCGGCTCAACGGCAGACGGGACGACGCGCTCACATCGTAAATTTGGCCGATTGGCGAGCGCTTCAACCAGACACGCACCATGTCGCGTATACACTGACAAAATCCGCTCTTGTTTCTTTGACGCACTGCCTCGCGCGGCAGCTTGCACCTGACGTCCAGGTCAATGCCATTGCCCCTGGAGCCATTCTGCCGCCTGGTGACAGTGGATTAGATTTCATGGAAAACCTGGTGCACCGAATTCCACTGCACCGCACTGGCACTCCTGACGATGTTTGCGACGCACTGATCTTTTTACTGCATTCCGACTTCATCACCGGCGAAGTTATCCACGTCACTGGTGGTGAAGAATTTGGAAAAGTTTCGCCTTGAAATGCAAATGTCTGAATCCAGGAGATAAAGGAGCATCGGTATGTCGGATCGGATCGAAATCAAGGACTTGCTGATCCGCGCGATTGTCGGAGTAAATGATGACGAACGGGAGAACCGACAGGACGTCATCGTCAATTTTACGCTCGAAACCGATACTCGGGCCGCCGGGCGATCTGATGACGTATCAGACGCTGTCAACTACCGCACGGTCACCAAACAGGTCATCGAATTGGTCGAGGGTTCCCAATATTTCCTGATTGAAAAAATGGCCGATGAGATCGCTAATCTCTGTCTTACGGACGAGCGTGTTGAACGTGTATATGTCAGCGTCGAGAAACCCGGAGCCCTGCGATTCGCCCGATCCGTTGGAGTGACCATTGATCGCAGTAAGTAATCCGGAACAGATTTATAATGGTTGCGACATCACCGAACGATTCACGACAAGATAGAGATGTGTAATGGTTCTTCGAATGCACCCAGGTTATCAGCAGCTTGTCGATCAGGCGAATCGCAGTCACAAACAGAACCGCAACCCGCAAGGTGTTTCTGCCGAGGATATATGTCTGGCACGACTGTACTGCTACGCATTTCGCAGGCACGTGATTGGCGTATTTCATGCCACTCGCGTTGCGATCGAACAACAGGCTTCAGCGGGAACGCTGTCGGTCGTCTTGCGCAGGCGCTCCATCGAATGCCTGGACGATTTGGCGAATCTTTCGATGGAACCGGTGCCTACGGATTACCGCGTAGTCATCTCGATGTTCCACCGATACCATAACGGAGTCTTGCGCATTATTGACAGTATTGAGAGCGAAGCGCGGGCATTGCGTGACCCTAAAATCGCACGCATCGCTGACCTGTTCCGCAAGACAATTGAGGACATCACCACTTCGTGCGGCATATGTCCCAGTCAGGACACCGACGTACCCGAGCAGGCCAGCTTTGTGGTACCGGGCTTGGGGATTATCATCGTACCGCTCGTCTATGGTGATCATCATTCGTGGAATCTCGCATATCTTGCTGGTGAGTTCCGTGACGTGCCAATTCACCGGCACTCCCACGGTGTCGAGATTCACTTGGGTTACAATCCAACGCACGGCATAACGGTGTTGGGTAATTGCCGTGCACCGGTCAAAGACGGTTACGCCATGCCAATTCCTCCGGAAACCGATCACGGTTGGGTCAACACTGGCGACCATATCCATCACGTTCCGTTCATCTTCGGATCGCTGATGCACAGCGGCTGGGGAGTATTCCTTGATGTTGCACCTCAGCCATGTCCACTTAAAGACTTACAGCTGGTCGATCGAGACAGCGTTCCTTTCAGCCAGATGGTGTATCTGGAACGTCAGATTGATCGCGCGGCGGCTATGACGTCGTCATGGCATTCAACGCTCATCCCGCATACGGTCACCAACCGGAACAACAGCGGCGGGCTGACGTTGGGCATAACACGAATCGATCCGGCCGGATATACGTTTCCACGCGACGATTTTCGTATCGTTGCAGTCGTTCGCGGTCAATGCCGTGCTTCGATCGAGCGGATCGAGTGCGACATGTCGGCACACGATCACTTCGGTATTCCAATGGACATGTCGGCGTCGCTGAAACAAGTTGGGCCTGACCCGCTGGTCGTGTTGGACACTATGATCAAGTAAATTCTGTCCTAAAAAACCACGGCTTTGCACATCGTGCAATGTCGTGGCTATAAAGATCAAACCTCTCGTCATTTGCGACGGCGGAGGCGCTGCGAGACGAGCGGAGATCGGGTAGTGCGTCGCACTTACCGTTGGTGATTCCGACTCACGCGTTTGGGTTGGTCCATCCGACGAAATATACCGTGAGCGGTTTGTATGCTCGTTGTCCGACATGCTCTAAGATCGGCAATTTTTTGGCGTCAAAGTTGTGGTTTTTCGGAAATTTTCACTGAGCGGTCGGATTCTTGCCAGTGAACAAATTGTATTCATTTTATCGCGATCTTCCTTTCATCATCAGCAACTAATAAATGCGACTGAAACCAGGAACCGTGCGTACTGCTGTTTGAGTCGTGTGTTGCCATCGTTCAATTAGAACATTGCGGTAAAAACAAACGTGCCGATTGCCGACCGTAACAATTTTCAGTGACTAAACCGTCTAACGTCTACTGATAATGAAAATGTAGTTCACAAAATGGCGTTGCAAAGTACGCGCACTCGCGCCGGCTCGGTGAAAACTAGTATTTTTGTCGGGGTCAACTGATCACAACCAAGTTGTCGCGGTGAATCACTTCGGTATAGGGCAGACCGCCCAGCACTTCGACGATTTGATCACTGCGTTTTCCGGAAATGGCGCGGGCGTCGTTCGAGTCATAATTCGTCAGGCCGCGTGCAAACTCGACGCGGTTTGCATCGGACAGGGTGACGACTTCGCCTTGCATGAAGTCTCCTTCCACAGCCGTAATTCCAATCGCCAACAGCGATCGGCCTGATTCCAGCAGCGCGTCGCGAGCCCCGTCGTCGACCGCGAACCGCCCTTTGGGAGGTAGCGTGTATCCAATCCATCTTTTCCAGGCCGGCACCGCTTCGCCTTTGGCCAAGAACAACGTCCCGATTTCTTCGGCTGCCAGAATTTTGTCCAAAACGTCCGCCTTTGTCCCGTTTGCAATGATAACGTTTTCACCAACGGCTGTCGCCGTGCGCACAGCTTCCAGTTTGGACCGCATTCCACCAGTTCCACGGCGGCTGCCCTCATCAAACGCCAGGCCGAATAGCGCATCATCCCATTCCTCAACTAACGGAATTACCCGGCTGTGAGAATTGGTAGGATTTCCGTCATAAAGACCGTCAACGATTGACAGAATGACAAGTAACGGTGCCGGCAACAGATTGGTGACCATCGCGGCCAGATGATCGTTGTCGCCAAACTTAATCTCTTCGATACTGACAGTATCGTTTTCGTTGATGACCGGCACCACTGGGTATTCGAACAATGTGTTTAACGTATTGCGCACATTGAGATACCGATTGCGGTGCTTGAAATCGTTGGCGGTCATCAGAAGCTGCGATGCGTGATACCCGTGCTTTTGCAGACAATCGTCGTATAATCGGATCAATCGAGCCTGGCCGGTTGCCGCTGCTGCCTGCAAATGCGGAAGGTCGTCCGGACGACGATTGACACCCAACAAGTCCATCCCTGCACCGATAGCGCCGCTGGAAACTACCACGACCTTCCGACCCGTTTTCAGCACTCGTTGTATCTGTTTGGTCAGCGAGACAATACGGTCGCCGTCGAGCGAATCGTCCTGGTTCGATAGGACATTCGTCCCGACCTTGATCACCAAAGTCCGAGCCGTTTCAATCACTTCACGTCGCACTAGATTCTTGATCTCATCCATATGTTCTTATGT
>CAUZSN010000035.1:0-24552 GCA_963582345.1 Planctomycetota bacterium | reverse complement strand
CCAAAGTGAAAACCCAAGAAGAATTTGACCGGTCTGAGCATAATAGATGATGTTCAGTAATCTTAAGGTCACGCGTTTCCGCAGTTGGTTTCGAAGATTTTCCAGCCATCTCAACAACCGGACTCCAAGTTCCCGATGTCTAACTCACAGAATCTCAAGAAGATGATGGAAACAGAAGTCTTCGAATAAGACATCCACTTGAGTCAAATTCCGCCGCCGTCGCTATGGCTGTGCGGGAACTGTTGGTTCATTTCGAGAGCCGGTTCCTCGACATCCGGTTGTCCCACAATTTCTGCTGGGACACCCGCAACAGTTCGGTGAGGAGGCACATCATCCAAGACCACGCTCCCCGCACCAATCTTGGCACCCGTGCCAATTTCGAGATGGCCCAATATTTTCGCCCCTGCGCCAATCAGAACTCCACGACGTACTTTCGGATGTCGATCACCAATCATTTTACCCGTCCCACCCAGTGTCACTTCGTGCAGCATCGAAACGTTGTCCTCGACAACTGCCGTTTCACCAATCACAACACTCGTCGCATGATCGATCAGTATGCCCGTTCCGATTCGAGCTGCCGGATGAATGTCGACTCCGAAAATCTCGGAAATTCGGTTTTGCAAATGGATTGCTAGTGAGCGCCGATCTTGTTGCCAAAGCCAATTCGCCACTCGGTACGACTGTAACGCGTGAAAACCTTTGAAGTAGAGAAACGGTTCCGAATAACCATTAGACGCGGGATCTCGATCGCGAATCGCCTGCAGGTCGGCACGTGTCGCTTGGCTAATGGCGGGATTGGCCCCAAACGCCTCGTCAATCAGTTCTCGAATCAGCATTGCTGAGACGCTGGGGTTTGCGAGTTTGCTGGCCAAATGAAAGCTCAGAGCATTTTCGAGATGACCGTGTTTCAAGACTGTCGCATGTAGAAAGCTCGCCAGAATCGGCTCACGTTCGACCTCTTCCCGGACTTCCTTGCGAATTGCTTCCCAGATTGCATCCACTTGTGTGGTACCCAAATCTGTTGCCAACATTCTACGTGACGGAGTCA
The DNA here is from genome assembly GCA_963582345.1 of Planctomycetota bacterium. GTDB lineage: Bacteria > Planctomycetota > Planctomycetia > Planctomycetales > Planctomycetaceae > CAUZSN01. Next base: position 23,504 of record CAUZSN010000035.1, on the reverse strand, counting down.
GACCGAGCCTGACCTTCTCTGACTGTGGTCGTTGCGAAACACATCGCTTGACCATAGCAAAAATGCGGACAAACATCCATGACTTTCTGTCCTATCATTGTGCTTGCATCAGCCTCTGGACTTAATTGAAGGTTTTCCAGAAAATTTGACCTCATTGAGGCTTTTGATTCACAATTACCGCACTGCGATGATCCGGTGCCGTGAAAAGAAGTCTGTTCAAAAATTCGTCGTTGGAGTTGGCGGAAATCTCTTTTCGCGTCGGCTTCCGGTGCAATCCGAGTTCACAAAACGCGACAAGTCGGTTCGGACCGGCTACCAAAAGATGCGAACCGGCAATCGTTAAATTGCCACAAAATTCTCCTGAAATTTGCTTTATTTGAATATCTCGAACGATTTCTCCGGTGTCGTGGCGCACTTGAAAAATCGATTCTCGCATTGGAAAAAAAACATAATCACCGGCGAGTACTCCGCGGCCATATCCCGCTCCAGCTGGGCCATCGATTCCAACTCGGCGAATAGGCCAGGAAAATTCTCCTGACTCGATATCGAGCGCCCACAACAAATTGCCGCTCAGGATGAGATTGTTGTTGGCGACGCCCAACAAATGCCGGATTCGATCTGGCAGCATGCACGTCCACTTCAAAAGTCCGTTTTCGGCGTCGTACGCAATGATTCGATCGACATCGCTTGGAGCAACAACAAGAATTCCTTGATGGAATAGACACGGTGTGAGCCCCTGTCTTGTGTAATCGCTTAATTCAGAATTCGTTTCGAGTTTCCGCCTCTCATACGTGACGACCCAACGCACCGTCCCGTCGTCAGCATTTAGCGCCGCCACGGCTCCCACGCCTGTCGAATAATAAATGGAATTCTCGGCCAATGTCAGAAGATCAGGGGTAACGAAATTGTGAGAGTCGATAGAATTCGCGAGTTCCGCGCAAATTTTTCGATTCCACAGCAGCTTGCCCGTCTCCACGTCGAAACACGCCACATGTGTTTGCGTGTTTGGATTCGTTCGAGTGAGAACACTGTAGAGTCGTCCAGCAGCGACGACAGGAGACCCTCCGAATGACCAAGCCGCATCTTTCGGCTCGATGTCCTCGCTGGCGGACACCTGAAAAAAAAGTTTTCCTTGTGCGCCGGACAAATCCAGACCGACGAGTTCATTGTGTACCCGGAACTCATCTCTTGCCTGACGTGTCACCGGACTTCCCATTCGCGCATACAAGCGTCCATCATGAATCGTCATGGTATAGCGAGGAACTCCGACCACGGGCCGAACTGGCGTTATCTTCTGGTCGAACCCAGACTCGTAGATGACTGGATCGTCGTTTTCCTCATTTACTGAACCGTTCGGCTCGCTGGGCCAAGTGTACGCTTTACCCGTATGTAGGCTGTGGGCGTAGATCGCGTCAGCATCGTTCACCAAGACCATATCGCGAAACACAACGGGAAAATAACTGAGTGGACCACGGTCGTTAAGCGCCTTGCGCACTTTGAACGACTGAAAACGGTCGTCGGACAACCTAACCCACCACTGTGATGCTCCAACATCGATCGCACGCGGCAACACCTTGTTGCGTTTGGTGTTCAATGCAAACGTTTGAACGTTTGCGTCCGCCGACGGAAACTTCCAGTTGTGTGAATTCGACCGAATGTCCGCCAAAATGTCTGCCAGACTACCACTGCGACCAGCCAAAGTGCCTTCAGCCTGAGCGTAGCTGCGTTTGAACTCGTTCAGTTCGAATTTGGCCCGTTTCGCGTTACCTTCCATTATACTGCACAAGATCAACCGTGCCAGAATCGCTGCGTGGTCGAATCGAGTATCGGGATATCTCAACACCGATAACATTCGATCACCTGGCGCGGATTGCTGTAGCGGTAGCAATTGCAACCAGTATTTTCGTGCGATTGACATTCGCCCATGATCCCACGCCTTTTCGCCCATGATCCACAGCGCTTCGTCGCCATAAGAACTGGCAAACGCTTGTCGAACAATTTTCAGCAGCAAAGAATCATTGTGCTGCGACTTTCCCGCTTCCAGCCACTTAACAGCCTGTGGATCGATTGTTTGGCGATACACAGCTAGCCCTTCGGCAGGCAGGCCAGCTATGACAATGTTGCAATATAGAGCAACGTTTATGTAGCGACCCGGTGTCACCTGAATCAAAGTCTTGCCAGATTCGTCCGACGTCTGCTGAAGGATTTCAATGGCCTCGGCCCACTGCTTGTCCTCGAGGTAGTCTTGAACCGTTTGCAATTTCTTAACAACGGTGTTATCCGTATCCAGCGAAACTGATTCCCGAATCCGGACGCGTGAATCGCGCAAAGCCTGAGACCATGAAACACTGGGCGCAGCTACAAGTGCAATCAACAACAGAGAGTGCATTTTCATTGGCATAGTTCACAATTTCTCACACCTGTGGACGCGATGCAACGATGCATGCCATATCACCAGCCAGAGCTCAGTGTCCGTCATGCATGATTCGCAAGTTCCCTGGGGTTGACCCAAGCATGCGTCCCCATTATCTTCCCGCCCCTGTCTCAGTTTCCTTTCCACCAATTCAGGAACACATTTGGTGTCAGGCGAACGACTCTTTTATCGTCTGGACTGGCGACCATGCGTTGTCGTTTTATTCACGCTCCTTGTCCCGATCGGGATATCCGCATCTGCGAGCAGTCAAGACGACAGTTCGGACGAGAGGATGTTGCTTCTGAAGAACGGACGGGTCGTCGACGGAACAATCAGCGCCAGCCCCAACGGTTATGTCGTCCACAAACCAACTGGACGACTGGTTATTCCATTCAACCAAGTCCAACTGCAAGCCAAAGATTTGAAAGACGCTTACCGCAAGCTGCGGGCAACGATGCCGCTGGAAACAGCCGACCAGCACATGCGTCTCGCTCGTTGGTGTTTGAGCTATGAGCTATTCGCCGAAGCCCGCACAGAGCTACGTGATACCTTAGTGCTGGAACCGAATCGCGAGTCGGCCCGCCGTATGTTACGTAAAGTGCATGACATACTAGATCCTGAAAGTCCTGTGGAACCAACTCCGGCACCACCTCGTTTAACGCCCGATGGATTTCAGACACCGGAGGTTAAGTCTCTTTCCAGTCTTTCGCGTGAATTGGCGCGCGAATTCACCCGGACCGTTCAACCGATACTGATCAATAAGTGTGCAAACGGGTCGTGCCATGGCTCGAGAGCGAATAACGAATTTCGACTGACCCGAGTCCGCATTGGCCGCAGCAGCCATCGCGTATTTGTCGAACGAAATCTGGCCGCGACTCTGAAATTCGTAGATCTTAACAAACCTGACGAAAGCCCCTTGATTTCCCACCCCGATAAAAAGCACGGTCTTGACGGACGATCCATATTTTTTGGAACTCACGGTGCAGACCAGTTTGACGCATTACACAACTGGGTCCGATCGGTAGCGAAGGAAAAATTAAAAAACAAAACCGACACAGGTCGTAAACAATCGCTCGCCAGATTTGAACCTTCCCGGCCGTCAAAGCAGGTTGCACCAAGGACAATCGGGACCGAGATTGGCCAACAGGCATTCGGAAAATCAGCTGTTGGCGAGACCGAACGTTTGCTGAGACAAAAGTCCCAAGACGCGTTCGATCCAGAAATATTCAATCGCTTTCGATAGTTCAACCGCTCTTGTTAAAGAGACGCGAACAATCAACAGCACCAATGCCGAATCAATTGTACATACATCTGGGTACCGAGTTCTAATTGCTCGAGTTCGATCCATTCGTCGTGTGTGTGTGCCTGAGCGATATCACCGGGACCGAAGACAACTAGTTTCTTCATCGCCGTAAATTTTCCGCCGTCGGTACCATACGAAACAGTTGTGGGATTCTGCCGGCCGGCCAAATTCAGAAGTTCTTGCACAAAATCCGCGTTAGCATCGACGTAAAGTGGTTCAGCCCGCGTGCGAACTTCAAAATCAATGCCGCAATCTGTAGCAGACTTTTGGGCACGTTCAATCAATACGTCTGCCTTTTGGCCCGGCATGGGTCGGAAACAAACCGTGCACACACTCTGCGGCGGTGTCACATTAAGTGCCTTGGTGTGGTCGTTGATCCCGATGTTCCAACTCAGGGTCGGCGGGTCGAATTCATCGTTCTGCCAAACCACATCAGATTCGGTCTCGTCGTGAATTTTCTTCATTTCGGCCAGATACGGAATCATTGCCAGGTTGGCGTTCAAACCCTGCCGCGTGCTGGAGTGGGCCGCCTTGCCACGCGATGTCGCCACCAGCCAAATGGTGCCTTTATGAGCACACACAACTTCTAGCATCGTCGGCTCTCCGATGATCCCGTTACTCTCACCTTCGACCATCTCACGAAACAATTGTGATTTTTTAGCGACCTGAGCCGCGCCGCCGTAACCGATTTCTTCGTCTGCCGTAACCGTGATATAAATCGGCTGTTTCAATTCTCCGGCAGACATCTGTTCAGCTGCCGCCAGCATGCAAGCAATGGACCCTTTCATGTCGCAGCTACCACGGCCGTATAGCTTGTTGTCTTTGACTGTCGGAGTGAAAGGACCGTGCTCGTCCGTAAACCAAGGATCAGCGGGAACGACGTCCGTGTGTCCGAAATATGCAATTCCACCGCTTCCCTCGCCCTGTTTACCGATCACGTTTGCCTTACGAATTCCATCGGCATCGTCATACTCGATCCGCTCAGTCGCAAAGCCGAGCTTTTCGAGGATCTGTTCGACATAGTCACTGACCGACACATTCGACAGCACGCTCGTCGATTCGAACGCGACCAATTCCTTCGCGTACTGTAAAGCATCCATCGATTGCCCTATGTTGCATAGCTCTTGAGTTTCGAGGGACTAGATCAACCGCTCGTGAAATCCTGTATCAAATGTTTACATCTTCTGCGTCGCACTTCAGGTCGTCGGCATACCGTTCGCGAATGATTGCGATTTCGTTTTCCAAGAATGCATCGACTTGTTGCGGGGCTCGGCCGATGTAACGTTGCGACTCCAATGTTTCCTCAAGGTCGACACCTGCAAATTGCGGGTCCTGCTTCAACCGATCAATTAGATCATTCGCAAGACCCTGCTCTTTGACCTGCTTTGCCGCTTCTTGACTGTGGAGTCGGATTCGTTCGTGCAGTTGCTGGCGATCTCCACCAACCTGCACAGCAGCCATCAGAATTTCCTCGGTCGCCAGAAACGGCAGTTCTTCATTTAGGTTCTTATCGATAACCTTTGGATTGACGACCAGCCCGTCAGCGATGTTCCGGTAAAGAATCAGTACAGCATCGGTCGCCAGGAATGACAACGGTAACGATAGCCGGCGATTGGCGCTGTCATCCAACGTCCGTTCCATCCATTGAGTAGCAAATGTATTTTCGGCATTCGACTTCATACCGATGACAAAACGTGCGAGAGAACACATGCGCTCAGCTTGCATCGGATTTCTTTTGTAGGCCATTGCCGACGAGCCAATCTGCTTCTTGCCGAACGGTTCTTCAATTTCCTTACGACTTTGTAGAATCCGCAAGTCAGTGCCAGCCTTATGTGCCGATTGTGCAATACCACTCAACACGTTTAGAAATTGAACGTCGACTTTGCGAGAATACGTCTGACCAGTAACGACATAAGTTTCCGAAAATCCCATTTTCTGGGCGACCATTCGGTCCAGATCCTCGACCTTTTCATGATCGCCGCTGAAGAGCGTTAGAAAGCTGGCCTGAGTTCCCGTCGTTCCTTTCGCACCCCGAAATCTCAATAACGCCAGTCGATGTTCTAATTCCTCAAGGTCCATTACCAAATCGTAACACCAAAGCACTGCCCTTTTACCAACTGTCGTAGGCTGGGCTGGCTGCAGATGCGTAAATCCCAAACAAGGCAGGTCGTAATACTTCTCGGCAAAATGAGCCAGCACGTCGATCGCGGCCACCAGCCGTCTCCGCACCAAGATTAGGCTGTCGCGGAGAAGTACCAAGTCGGTGTTGTCTGTGACAAAGCAACTGGTTGCCCCCAGATGGATAATGCCTTTGGCGTTTGGACAGTTGTCGCCGAACGCATGCACATGAGCCATCACGTCGTGCCGCAATTCTCGCTCATATTGGGCAGCCTTAGCGAAGTCGATGTCATCGATGGCGGCACGCAGCTCATGGACCTGTTCAGCTGAGATGTCCAAACCCAGTTCACGTTGCGACTCAGCCAACGCTAACCACAACCGCCGCCAGGTCGAATGCTTTTTTTGCGGCGACCACAGCGTGCTCATTTCGGCCGATGCATAGCGGCTGATGAGTGGGTTATCGTAACAGGGTTGACTCTTAGTGTCGCTTTGGTTCACATTACTGCCTAGGTAGAAAAGTGGACAGGCCCCTGCTGATCCGTTCTTGCTGTTCTATGGACTGAGTACTCTTTAAACAATCGGCTCGTTCGGCCTTTGAAGGGGATTGCCCCCTTTTCAACTACTCTCAATTATACCGAAGCGTTCGACTTTTGGGGAACGCTACGAAGTTTCGGTCGAAAAAATCTGGGGCGCAATACGTATGTCAGGCATGGACGCACCAATCACTCCGCTTCAGTCTCTCGTTAGCACCGGCACTAGGCTCTGGCTGGACAGCGTTGACGACGATTTTGTTCAGCAAAGCCGACGCTACGGCGCGACAGGGGCCACTTCGAACCCCATCATCATCGCCGATCTCGTTAACTCGGGACGGTTCGACAACGATTTGATCGAATTGATGGATCAGGGCTTAAGCAACGAAGATGTCGCCTGGCAAATGACGAATCGGCTGGTTCAACAAGCACAAGATGCCTTTGCCGACGTCCACGAGAAGACGAATGGTGATGACGGATACGTCAGCTTTGAATTGGATCCGTTACTGGATGATGCCGGCTGCCCGCTCAACACCGAAGAACGCACCGCCCACTATATCGAACTTGGAAAATTTTGGGCGACTGGTCACAAAAACCGGATGATCAAGATTCCAGCGACGGCGGCAGGTCTGGCTGCTTTGGAAGAACTGGTCGCTGCTGGAGTGATTGTGAATGTGACCCTGCTATTTACCCAGCGGCAATACCGCCTTGCTCGCGACGCCATCTGGCGTGGCGCTCAGCGTCTCTCGTCACTGAATCAATTCAAGTCGGTCTATTCCATCTTCATCAGCCGCATTGATGTGTATACGAAGAAATACGTATCCGAGCTATCCCCAGCAGCTCAAGGATTAGTCGGCATTGTGAACGCCAAACGGCTTTGGCATGACAACATCCAGTTCTGGCGCGATAAACGTCTGCCACTGACGCAGCAAATCATATTCGCCAGCACAGGAACGAAGGACCCAAACGGCGCGATCGACAAATACGTCATGGCTCTGGCCGGCTCGGATATACAAACCAACCCGCCAGCCACAAACGCCGGAATTCAGAAACTCGAGGGCAGGAACTATACTCGCACCGTCGGCGACTTTCCACCGCCCGAAGTCCTTGAAGAAATCGATATCAAAGTCGACTTCCAGTCAATGGAAGACGTGTTAATGGATGAGGGTCTGGAAAAATTCGCTAACCCTCAAAAGGACTTACTGGCGTTGATCGCTGAAAAAAGGGCGTCGCTGACGGCTGCTCGGTGCTAGCGATTCAATTCGCGATGCGATCCAAGTTTAGCTCTTTGCGAGCCCACAATTGACGATTAACTTTATGGACAGTTCGCTTTTGACGTTGCAATCTCCGTGTGGGGTTACTGTATTGAAGCAGCGAATTGACATGAACTTTCGGATAGGTGGTTGTTTTCAATATTGCGACAAATGGCAAAAAAACCTCGCGTCGAAATTATGTTCTGCACACAGTGTCGCTGGCTCTTGCGATCTGCCTGGATGGCGCAGGAGCTCATCACCACGTTCCCGGATGAATTAGGTGAGGCGGCGTTGGTGCCCGGCAGCGGCGGCATTTTCGAGATCCGCGTCAACGACAAATTGATTTGGTCCCGCGAGCAAAAAAGCAGGTTTCCAGAGATTACGGAACTCAAACAACTCGTGAGAGATTGCATCGCACCCGAGAAAGCTTTGGGGCACTCGGATCGGCGTGTTGACAGAGAAGCCGAGCCTGAACCAGTCCAGCAGCAGGTGGCCAAGAACTATTCCCAATGCGACGAGACGGATACTTAAACATGTCTGTAAAACTTGAATTCGTGGGCCACGCCTGCTTCCGCATCTGGGAAAATGACCACCCCATCATTATGACAGACCCGTTCAGTTACGACAGCTTAGGTCTGCCAGATCCCGGGACCCGCTTCGAGACGGATACGGTGATTGTTAGCTCGTTGACCGACAATGCTCATGACAATGTCGCACTCGCTAAAGGTAATCCTCGCGTGATCAATGCGCTCGATGTTGCGCTGGGAAAAGATGATTCGACAATCGGCGGCGAGCCGATTGTCACGTTGGCAGTAGCCGAAGACCCCAACCATGCCCTGCACGCCCCCATGGACAACGCCATGTACGCCGTTAACGTCGGCGGTTATTGGTTCTATCACATGGGCGACCTTGGATACGCTGTGACGCCCGAACAACTGGCGCCTTTCAAGGAACACTGTGACCTAATGATCCTGTTGACCGGCGAGCGTTTCACACCAAAACATGAAGAACTCGATCCCATGATAGACTTTCTCAAGCCAAAGTGGATCGTACCCATGCACTACGCCATTCCGCCGGTCATCGAAAACATGACGTCGGTTGACGACTTCCTCACGCATCGATCGCAAGATCCTATATTGATTGTGCGCGATCACACGGTTGAGTTCCCACTGCCGACACCCAAATCGGATCAGCCCACCATCATTGTCTTAGATCCATCCGGCTACCAACGTACGGGATGAAGGACCATTCATTGATGAAGGCTGGATCGGTCGAACGTTTGATGCGGCGACACCACTACTGAACGCGGCAGTTCGGCAACGCACGCTCAATTTCATCCACACTCGCCTGCGTCACCTGAGTATTGGTCAGCCATAGATCCTTCAAATTTTTTAGATGAGCTAGATGCTTCATTCCCGCGTCGGTCACGTGAGTGCCAACGAGGTATAGCTTCTCAAGATTGTTCAGAGCCGCAAGATGCTCCAGCCCGACGTCGGTGATTATAGTGCTATTAAGAGACAATCGCTTAAGCGTAGTCAGAACCTTCAGTTGCTTCAGTCCGGCATCGGTAATTGGAGTTCGGTTGAGCGACAGGCTAGTGAGCTGTTTAAAGCCTGTCAGTCGAGATAACCCTTCGTCAGAAATTTTCGCGCCATTCAGCCGCAGGACCACTAGATCGGTATGCACTTTCAGATGTTCTAATTCCGCATCTGTGACGTATGTGCTCGGAAAAGTCAATCGCTTCAATCTGGTCAGTCCCTTCAAATGGACAAGACCGGAGCCTTTGACACCTGTGCGGTCTAAATTCAAATGCTCAATATTTGTCAGCCCGCTCAAATGCTCCAAACCATCGTCGGTAATACTTGAGCATCCCTGTAGGTTTAACCATTTTAACTTGAGGCCGCGCAGATGCCTTAAGCCCGAGTCCGTGATTCTCTGATTATATTGCAGGTCTAAACTTTCAAGATGCTTCAGCCCTGTAAGGTGCTGAAGACCTGTCTCCGTGATTCTGGCACCGTAAAGCACCAAACGTTTAAGTTGGGTTAGTTCATTTACACTCTCCAAGCCCTGGTCCGTAATCATGCTGTTTTCGAGACTCAGTAATTCCAGATTTTTGACTCCGGCCAAGTGTTTCAAGCCATTGTTGATATTCTCAGTTTCGTCCAGAATCAGGGCTCTCAGATTCGTCAACTTTTTCAAATGTGCAAGCCCATTTTCTGAAATTTCAGAGCAATAAGACAGGTCCAAATATTGGAGATTCTCTAGTTGAGTCAGATGCTTCAATCCGACGTCGGTAATGCCAGTCGCGGCCAAGTTGAGCAGTTTCAACTTTGTGAGCGTCTTCAATTGCGCGAGACCGGAGTCAGTGATACGAGATTCTTCAAGGTCGAGCTGTTCAAGATTGGACAACGCGGTGACATGTTTAAGCGAGGAGTCATTGAACTTGGGGCCACCCAACAACACTTCACGCTCAATGCCGTTGTCATCCAGCTTGATCTTCGCCCCAAGTTTCTCAAGTATTAAGATAACTTCAGATTGAGAATTCGTTGGTGCGTCTGTCAGCTCACCGCACCAGCAAACAGTGGTCAATGCATACAGTGACAGAACGAAAGACGAAATTGTTAGCACAAAGAGGCGGTGGTTTCTATTTTGGTTTGACATACCCGCTTCCTCAATTTACCTCCGGGACGGCAACGACTGTCCTTAGTTCCCGACCAAAGTCAATACTTCGCTTAACTGGAATGTGTTCTTTCAGTTAAGCACACTATCTCTCATTTACCTTGAAACACACCCTTCACCTCACGGCGCCGAGCCGTCAGTACTCGTTCGGTGTATCCGTTAGGCTCCGAACGTCCTTCAAAGACCAGATCAAGCGCAGCGCGGAAGGCGAAACTGGCGTCGTAAGCGGCCGACATATTCCGATAGTTGGCAGTTCCGGCATTCTGCCGATCCACGACTCCAGCCATCTTCTTATACGTCGTTATGACCTGCTCTTGATTGATAATTCCATTGTGCAGCCAGTTGGCAATGTGCTGGCTGGAAATTCGGAGTGTCGCTCGGTCTTCCATTAGGCCCACATTGTTATTGTCAGGCACTTTCGAACATCCAATACCGTGCTCCACCCAGCGGACAACATAACCAAGAATCCCTTGCACGTTGTTGTCCAGCTCGCATTGGATCTCGTCAGCGGTCAGCTTGCGATCACCGAGTAGTGCCGGGGTCAGGATGTCGTTGAGGCTGGCGCGCGGCCGACCCACCAGTTCGGCTTGTCGCTGGGCGACGTTGATTCGGTGATAGTGCATCGCGTGCAACGTGGCCGCAGTCGGCGATGGGACCCAAGCCGTACTCGCACCCGCTCGCGGATGGTTAATCTTTGCTTCCATCATCGCCTGCATCCGGTCGGGCATAGTCCACATACCTTTGCCGATCTGGGCCCGTCCCGGCAAGCCCACCAGGTGACCGATGTCGATGTTCCAATCTTCGTAAGCCAGCATCCAGGCAGCACTCTTAATCTCCGGTTTGGGCATCATTGGTCCCGCATCCATGGTCGTATGGATGTCGTCGCCTGTGCGGTCGAGAAATCCGGTGTTGATGAAAACGATCCGTTCAAAAGCCTCCCGAACACATTCTTTCAGATTGACAGTCGTCCGCCGTTCTTCGTCCATAATGCCGATTTTCAGGCTGTTTCGTTCTAATCCGAGTGCGTCTTCGACTTGACCGAATAGTTGAACGGTAGCAGCAACTTCTTCAGGACCGTGTAGTTTTGGCTTCACTATGTACATGCTGCCGGCCTTGCTGTTGCGGAACTTGCCCAGTCCCCTTAAGTCGTGAATCGCGGCTAGCGCGGTAACCATAGCGTCAAGAAACCCCTCCGGAATTGGTTGGTCATCGAGCGTTGTAACGGCATCTGTGTACATGTGAATGCCAACATTGCGGATCAACAACAGGCTGCGACCGGGAAGCGTCAGAGTGTCGCCGTCAGGCGTATTGAACGTCTTGTCGGCGTTTAGGTGCCGTGTCACCAAGTGGCCGCCTTTTTCGAACTTGGCGTCCAACGTTCCCTGCATGATCCCTAGCCAATTGCGATAGACCAGCGCCTTGTCCTCTGCATCCACAGCGGATACGGAATCTTCGCAATCCTGGATTGTGGTGACCGCAGATTCCAAGATAACATCCTTAACGCCTGCCCGATGCTCGCGCCCGACCGGCTGACTGCGGTCGATCTGAATCTCGATGTGCAAGTTGTTGTTTCGCAACAGAATGCTGCTGAGCAATTCATCAGTTTCCGTGTAACCGACGAACTTGGCGGGATCGGCCAGGCCGACCTGTTCGTCGGTATCTAACCGTACAGCCAGTCGCTTGTGGTCTTCCTCATCAGTCAGAAAAAACTCGACAACACGTGAGTAACTTCCCTGGGCAAGACCGACGTACTGATCAAGAAAGGACTCGGTTCGTGCGATGACCTTGGCGCCCCGAACTGAATTATATTCCGTTCCCTTCTCGGCTCCGTCGCCCTCGGGAATGACGTCGGTTCCGTAAAGCGCGTCGTACAAACTTCCCCAGCGGGCGTTTGCCGCGTTGAGTGCATAGCGGGCATTATCAACTGGTACGACTAACTGTGGGCCAGCAATCGTGGCAATTTCAGGATCCACATCCGCAGTGACGATCTGGAAGTCATCGCCTTCCGACACTAGATAGCCAATTTCGGTGAGAAACTCTTTGTGCTTCTGTTGGTTGAGAGGTCGCCCCGTTCGCTCAGCGTACCATACGTCGATCTTGGTTTGCAGGGCATCACGCTTGTCAAGAAGTTGTCGGTTCTTCGGCCCCAGGTCTCGCACGATATCCCCGAGAGCCATCCAAAACGATTCCGGTTCAATGCCGGTCCCTACAGCAATTTCGTTTCGCACAAGATCATCAAGATTCTTGTGAACCTTCAAACTGCCAATCACAACGCGTTCGGTCACCTTCAACTCCTGCTGATTGCAAAATGATTGTCGCGATTGATCGTACAACCGAGATTGGTTCCTCACAAGGACCAAATTGCGCTAGACAGGCCCTCGTGGCGGCAAGCCGTTGCTTGGTGTTGGACCAATACAGCCACACAACTTATGCACGCCCACTGCGCCGGTCTGCGGACACCTTGATTTTCAAGTCAACGATCTGTTTGGTAACATCGTTGCGTGGTACGTTGGCCTATTGTGCCTCATTGAGGAACAGCGAGAGGCAAGTCAGCCGTCGGACGATCGAAAGGAGCACTACTAATGCTCGCCGCCTTTGGTATGCCAGGCTGTTTCGAATTACTTGTTGTCTCGAGTTCGATTTTCGTCACTGTACTGCCGTTCTGGATGATCTGTACGAAATCAGATTTTCCTGGTCGATACAACTTGGCGCTGTTGATACCGGTTCTAAACATCGTCTTTCTCACTTTCGCGGCGTCACCTATCTTTCGAAAGCCAGAACACGGTTGGTGGACAGAAAAATTGTGAGAAGTCCCCTGCGAGTATTTGTATGCGTTGTACTGCCGATCCCATTCATTCCAGCGCTGTTGCTGGTGCGTTCTGTGCAATGTGAGCAAAAAGACCATTTGCACCTTTAGCAGCGGAGATGGATTTGATGGCGGAATTGATACTGCTGATTTATTGCGCTGTCGTAGTAGCAATCGCCTATTGGGTTTCACGGCTGTTGAATGAAACTCGCCAAGTGTTCATAGCATGGATAATTTCTGGAATAGTCATTGCGATCGGACTGGGTGTCTACGGGGTCAGTAAAGTCAGTATCTTTAAAAGCAATTGGAGCAAGCACTACCAAATCGATGAAAGCCTGTAAGGCTTGCCACTTTACTGGATGTTGCTCTGCCGCTTGAACAACTCCAGACTGACCATCGCATTCAACAGTGCTCACAGTCTCCGCTCAGACACACCAGTTTCGGCCGTGATCTTCTGAAATGACTTGGGACCACGTCGAGAATATCGAATACACGATTTCGGATCACCTCTGCAAAATCAACAGGATGCAAAGCTGAAGTCGAACTACTGAATGCATTCGGGACTCAATTACAATTTAATATCGGACACAAATTCGAATCTTTATGACACAGCCATGATGGATTAATCTTAATGAAAATGGAAAATCGCGAAGTATTAATGCACACTCACCATAAAAAGTGTGGCTTCAATTTACACTCCTGGGTGCATGGTTCAGTTTCAGCCACTTGTTAAAGTCACTTTCACGCCACGTGAACTGCGGGCGGTATCCCAATTTTCTAGTAGCCTTTGCGTAAGACCACAACGTAGCGTGGTCTTCCAAACGCGTCTTCAATGGAACGTCTGGATAGTGACGAGCCAAATGTGCCAGAGTATCCACCTGTGAACATGTGTCGTAACCGCTGATGAGAAAAACCTCGTGCACGATCGTGTCATTCTCCACCGCCAACCGAAAAGCTTGTGCCGCATCCTGCGCATCGGTAAACGCCCAAAGGAATTTCGGAGGCGATGGTGGTCCAGGCACCGGCCAATCGCCCGTGCCATCTGGGTCTTCGATTGTCTTGAGGTATCGCTGAGTCCACAGATCCTCGACTGTGGCAAGTCTCTTAGCCCATCCACGACCCACGATCAACTGGGCTTCCTCTCGGTTTAGGTACCAGTTGTTGTGGATTCGCAAGCAGATGGTCTGGATGCCAAAGGCATCCGAATATCGTTTACAGGTCAGTTCGGCCAATAATTTGCTCAGCCCATACTCATCCTGTGGTTCGCAGGGATGCTCCTCGTCCAGCGGAAGATAACGCGGAACAATTCTGTGTCTTTGAAAGGAGTAGCCGGTAGCCGCACCTGACGAAGCGAACACCACTCGGCCGATCCCGGTCTGAAGTGACGCCTCTAGTACGCAAACGGTGCCGACGACGTTAGTGTGCATCAACTTTTCGGGCATAGCCCGCCCTGGCCCAGGCACACCAGCCAAATGGACGACCGCATCGTGGCCGCAACATGCATATTTGAGCTGCTCAAGGTTGGTGATATCACCTTGGATGAAGCGTACACCGTCAACAGCGGGTGGCGTCCGACTGAAGTTGGTCAGAAAATGTCCAGCCTGCCGCAATTCCCGCAGAACGTATCCTCCAATCGTACCACTGCCGCCGGTAACTAGTATGTTCATGACAGTAACACCGTAACTTATCCGCCGCTGTTAACAACGGCCTTTCGTGTAGTTGGCGAGTATTGATGTCTCACCATCAATCGACCGACAGACGCTGTTCCCATCCCACGTTCTGTAGCATTGCATATAAGACGACGTTGACACCGATCTTGACGGCGTCCTCGGGAACGTAACCGGTACAGGCGACGGAGGCCTGGCCTTCCAGAGCACAGCTAATGTCGTAGCGGCTGTAGATCACGGCATACCGGCCATCGATTTCAATGCCCTGCAAGAACGGTTCGGTCTGCTTGACCACTGTATTCAAAGCGACCTTGCGATTGTTCGCTTCAGAACCACGGCGTCTGACCGTCGTGATGTCATAGCCAATGCTCGTCGTGAACATTTCATGACCCTTCGGAATGCGATTCAACTTCTTATCAGGAAACATTTGCTCCATCAGTTGTTGAAAACTGCGGTCGAATTGAGCGGAACTGCAGCAGGCATCGGCAAACAGCACGCCACCCCGATACAAGTACTGCTGCAATGGCTCGCGCTCGCGGCGGCTCATTTGAAATCGGTTTCGGCCGTGCATATACAAAATTGGATACTTGAAGAGATTCGGGTCGGTCGCCGGCAAATTGAGGTGCTTTGTTGCAGCTGTCATGCCGACCGACCGGTTTAGGGCCAGCAGCAAATTCCGCAGCGCTCGCGGAGCGGCGTCCCAACCACCGGTATGCCGCAGCTTGGCAATTTGCAGAAATCCCCGTTTGATCTTATCTTGCCGACCTTCTTGCGTGGTCAATTCGTGCTGTTGTAACTTGTTCGGAGGCTCACGGCCGATTGCATAAGCGACCACGTTGACTCCGATTTTCGTCGCTCTGAGAATATTTACCTTCAGTTGCACCATACGTTTGGGCGGATCGTGTCGCATCCATTTGTTCCACAGACAGGACAAATCGTCTGGCGAATAAACGATGGCTGTGCGACATCCGACGTCGACACCCCACAGATTGACCGTCTCGGGGGACAGTAAGTACTCGCTGCGAAAGATAGGATGTTCATCCAACAACGGCTTCAATGTGGCTTCGCTCTGAGGATACATCGTCTTGGCCAAATCACGAATTCCGTCGTGAAACCCAGCACCTTGGCAGCAATTGACAGCGAAGATGAACCCGCCCTTGTTGACATATTCTTTCAGCAATTCGATTTCCTGCTCGCTGAAATCCAGTCGGTTCTGACCGCTAATGTACAAGATACGCGATTGCAATAAATCGCTCACGCTACCATCACGGACGACTTTGTCGATGTCCACGACCTGAGTTGTCAGCAGCTTGGGCCATCCCTTCAATCCACTAATGTGCTCAGTCAAGTTACGAACGTCGTACGGATGTAGATTCCAATCATCGCCGTTCAACAGCACGGTACGGTTGTTGGGATCTCGTCGTCCGTATTTCAAATTGTTGAACAAAACGGGTGCCAGCCCCTTGGAAAGGAACAACAGGGCAAAACTCGTGCCGATCTCTGGCTTCGATTCCAAGCCGCCCACGCCAAGCCATCCGCCCCCAAACTGGTCCTGCCGATCAATTAGGAATCGGGCCCCTTCGCGATACCAGTCATGCTGACCGAAAAAACGCCGTCCGCTGAGACGTCCGGCCCGTTCCAAACCGTACAGGTAATAAAGCAGCCAGCTTCCACTTCCGGGATTATGACCAACGGTGAACCGCCGAGCTATCCATTGATAGGACCGCTTGAGCGCCTTCTGCACCTGTTCATTTTCTTCTTTCGTGCAACAGTTCGGCGTCCCGTCGGAATTCACGTCCCGATCATCAGTCAACATCAGTGAGGTAATCGCCAAAGTAGCGATACCGGCAACCGTCATGCTGCCTGTACTCTTATGATTGACAGCGAAGTTGTTTTGTCTGCTATATCCCCATCCGCCATCGGAACTTTGTGAAGCAATCCAATGTCGTTGGGCGCGCTGCCACGTCGTTCGATCGACCGAAATACCCGCTTGCGATGCGTCTCGCAATCCAAGAATCGCGAACTGTCCATTGCTGCGGTCACCGTGAAGATCCAAGACGCTTTCGCGAACATTGTAACTCCAACTGCCAGCGCTCAGACCACGCTTGATCTGGCCCTGTTCCAGATCGTTCACCAGCGTCGCCAGGCGTGCATTGTCCCGATTATCCTTAGCCGCCGCCAAGGCCATGATCATCAATGAAACTTCGTAGGTCAGTTGCGGGTCCTTGGCCGAGCGAAGAAACTGATACCCTTTTTTCACGGCTCCCTTCACGTGCGGTGGCTCGTTGTTCGTCTTTGCATTGCTTAACGCTAACAGCGCTAAACTGGTGACACCCACCTGATATCGCGTTCCGCCGCCGGCACCCCACGAACCGTCGACTCGTTGCATTTTCGCAAGAAAGTCTTTTGCTCTAACGATAGCATCGATCACTGATCGCTCGGACAAATCGGACGCTGTCACTTGCGATGAGACAATGTGCGCTGCTACTGCGCAAACAACGATCAGCAGTCTTCTGACAGCAATCAACGTCATGGGCACCCCCTTCGATGGGTGGACCTGTCTCCACAAACGACACCAAGCTACACGACGCATCTAATTGAGAAGATGCGCTTCATCAGCCAGCCGCTGCGCTTGATATCGCTGTGTACCCCACGGTTGACCCAGCACCCGGCAAGCCTGATGTTCAGAGCTTACCAAGTTCTCTTCGTCGCCTCTTTGAGAATCTCCATGCCCAGAGTCTGCTCAGCTACCGACTTCTTCAGCCGAGCATTCTCCTTCTGAAGAGACTTCAACTCCTTAAGCCATCTCCGGCTGCATCCCACCGTACTTCTAACGCCAACGGAGTACGTCTGTTCGGTGATCTGCAGCAGCCTGCAGACCTTGGGAACCTTATTTTCCCTTGGCAAGCTCCACTTCAGCTCGACGTCACTTGTCGATAATCTGATCAACTGCGCGTCGGTTTTTCTTCTTCGTCGAGAATCCTTTCCAGACATTCAGCCTGAATGAGATTCTCTCACAAACATTGGCACAGTTTGTAGGATGTAAGGCCAGCCCGTTCAAAACCTTTTCTTATTTTGTCACACAAAAAGAGCTGCTATCCATTACTGACGACTACTTAGCAAAGCGAGGCCGACGGGACTCGAACCCGCAACCCCCGGATCGACAGTCCGGTACTCTAACCAATTGAGCTACGGCCCCAAAACGCCCATCTCTCAGTAAATCGTTGATGTCGAAGATCAATAACACAGCGAAGTTTATCTATAAGATTTTGCAGTGGCAAGCCCTTAGAGTCCGTGTGGCAAAGGACCCGACGATATTTGAGGCAGTCAAACTACGAAACCGCATTCGGGCACGGGTGTGCGAGTGCGAATCAGTGACCAAATATCTCGGAAAGAACTTGTTGTCGTACCCCGTGAATTCTAGGGGAATCGGCTGCAGTATTGATGCGGACCGAAGATGCCTTGTGAATTACTCCACCCGGTCGAGGACCTTTCTTCTGCTCATCGGTCTTGGGAAATTTGGCATTCGTGGTTTCCGTATAGGACAATTTGCACCAGGCCTTCGCTCAATCTGTCAATTCAACACGACAAAAACGTTTCTTACCAACCCACAACATTAAGCCGTCTTCGACTCTGATTAGCTGATCATGACTTTCGATCCGAGTTTTGTCCTCTCCAAGATAGGCTCCGCCTTGTGCAATGGCGCGTCGAGAATCGCTGGTCGACAAGCATAACCCTGTTAGCTTCAATAGCGCCGCAGCCGGAAATTTTCCGTCCATCAAGTCTGCTGGCGACACTTTCGCCAGCGGGATATCTTGTGGCTTTTCACCTTCGCTGATCTCTCGCTGCCACCGGGCGTCCGCCTCGTCGGCCTGCTGCTGGTCGTGGTATTCGGCAATGATCTTCTTGGCCAGCGCGACTTTGGCCACCTTGGGATGTCCGGTCAAGAGGGCATTGACCTGATCCAACGGCACGTCGGTGAGCAATTCGAAATACAGACGCATGCAGCCGTCGGGAATCTGCATGAATTTCTTCATCATTTCAAACGGCGATTCGCTGACGCCAATGTAATTGGCCAAACTCTTGCCCATTCGCAGCTGTCCGTCCAAACCAACCAGAATCGGCAACATCACTGCAACCTGTCCCGGCATGTTCTGATCCCGCTGCAAGTCGCGGGCCAGCATAAAACTGTAAAGCTGCTCAGTCCCGCCCAGTTCAACATCTGCGCGAACTTGCACAGAATCCCAGGCCTGCATCACCGGATACAGACATTCGTGCAAATAGATGGCCGACTCTTGCCTGTAGCGTTTGGAAAAATCGTCGCGAGTTAGCAACTGTGCAACAGTAACCTTGCTGCACAATTCCAGGATGTCGGCGAAATTCATCTGTGAAAACCAATCGCCGTTGCGGACCACTTCGCAGCGTTTCAGGTCCAGCACCTTGCTCAACTGGTTCAGGTAGTCGTCGGCATTAGCTTCCACTTGTTCTACGGTCAGCCGGACCCGGGTTTCGTCACGACCGCTAGGGTCTCCGACCATAGCCGTATAGTTGCCGATAATGATGACCGCCTGGTGACCCAATTCCTGGAACTGCCGCATCTTGCGCATTGGCACGGTGTGACCCAAATGCAAGTCGACACCCGTCGGGTCAATGCCGTACTTGACCCGCAACGGCGTGTCAGTTTCGCAGCTCTGCTTCAATTTTTTGGCCAATTCGTCGTCCGGAACGATTTTCTCGACGCCTCGACGGATAACGGCCAGTTGTTCTTCGACGGATGAGAACGGCATGTGGCTTCTTCGATAACCGACAGACAGAATAGCTACTTGTCGCAACAAGTGATCTTCAACGAAAAAGAAGCCTAGCAGCCACTGACGTTGTGTTCCAGCCCGCTACAAGCAGAAATAGGCGTCGTCGATCAGCGACAGTATTTTTTTGACCGCTCCTGAAATACCGCTATTGTCTTCCGGCAGCTTTAAGAGCGCAATCGCCAGATTCGACAGGTTAAACAAAGCGTGAAGCACGTAGACCGTAAGCAAACTATGTCGGCGATAGTAGATGTAACCCAGGATAAGAGCTAACGGCAACAACGGCAGCGGATCAGGCCATTGATGGACACCGCTAAACAACAAAGCCACGATCATGATCGCTTGGCCTGCCGAAAGTCGCGTTTGTAGCCAGCCTTGCAATATCACGCGAAACATAAACTCTTCAGCAAGTGGGGCCACTACGACAACCGCAACTCCGATCCAAATGAACGTAGTCGCTCCGGGATACTCTTTCAATAAACTTAGGTAACTGTGCATCTGATCGGGATGCCGAATTCCGCTGATTATCGTTAGTAACTGAACCAAACCAACCGGAACGACACTGGCGAGAAAACCCAATACTGCGACAATCAACTGCTGCTTCCAATCGGAAAGGTCGATCCCGAAATCCATTTTTCCATGTCGCCGATTCGTTACAAGAATTACACCGACCAGGAAAAGCCACAGTCCGCTCGATAAGCATGAAACCTGTACACCAAGCAGCGAAGCTTCAGTCGGCACACTTAAGACTCGACCAATCAAAATGGGAATCGCTAACCATAGCAGCAAAATCATCAAGACGCTCGTTGGGTCAAGAGCATGCGTCGTGCGTTCAAAGTAGGCCAGAGGAGGTTGACACTCTCGCAACCTCATAACCACACTCAACCAGACTAGAAAACTTCCGAGCAGCAACACCGTAACAAAGATATTGGCAAAATACGTCAACACGTTTTCACTGCCTCCTTCAACGTGAAACGACCGGATGCACTTCGACAGCCAAGCTACTTGAGGATTGTCAATGCAGTCAACCGTTGTCGACACGGTTTTCGGCTGGATTCGTCCCGAGTATAATCTGTGATCATCGGATTATTATTTGGTGGACCATGCCCAACATCCTTGAAAAAATTGTCTGCCACAAACGCGGCGAAATCGATGAAGCCAAACACGCGCGACCGGTCGAAATGCTTGCGGACCAACTAGCTGGGGCACCGCCAGTGCGAGACTTCATCGCAGCGCTCTCGACGATAGAGAGCAATGATCACACGGCACCGATCAGTCTGATTGCCGAAGTGAAGAAGGCATCGCCGGCGGCTGGACTAATCCGCGAAGACTTTGATCCGATTGCCATTGCAAAGATGTACCAGCAACATGGAGCAGCGTGCATCAGTTGTTTGACAGACGAAGAATTCTTCCAGGGCCACTTGGATCAACTAAAGGCAATTCGTACCGCGGTTGACGTCCCAGTTTTGAGAAAAGACTTTCTTCTGGATCGATATCAAGTGCTCGAAGCCCGCACTTTCGGAGCGGATTGTGTCCTGCTAATCGCCGAGTGCATTGACGATCGTACACTCCGCGATCTGTCTGATTACTCATCGGAGTTGGGTATGCAGTCGTTAATCGAGATTTACGAGCCTGAAAACCTGGAACGAGTTCTGAAGCTGACACCGCCACTGATCGGCATCAACAATCGGAATCTGAAGACATTTCAAACCAACTTAAACCACACAATCTCACTGGCACACCGAGTACCCGAATCGTGCATACTCGTCAGCGAAAGCGGAATCAGCGGCCGCGAGGATGTTAGGAGGTTGTCTCAGGCAGGCATCCGCGCCATCCTAGTCGGAGAAACACTGATGCGGTCACCTGATATTGGTGCAAAAATGGACGAACTATTGGGAACTACAAATTAGGTATAACAAATGACGTAACACTCCAGCCTCATGAAGCAGGGCGGCACTTCGCCAGGCTACTCAAGTGTTACCAAATGACAACTTTGTCTGATTCGGAAAGGTACCTGACAGTGACCATCAGCAGTCAACAAATCGAGCAAGTCCTGGTCGTTCCCACCGAATTGTTCCGAGACATCGGATACTTTCAGGGATTTTGCAAGAATGCCGACTCATATTTGAAAACTCTGTTCGATCCGGCGTACACCAGCTATCGCTCGCGCGACCAGGTTGAAACCGATCCGAGCTTCAAACAGCTCATTCCCTACTGCATCTTCCGCCATCAAGGTGAGTTATTTCACTATAAAAGGGGAAGACTGCAAGGAGAAAGCAGATTGCATAGCATGAGGTCTATAGGGATAGGCGGTCATATCTCTTCGCAGGACCAAAGTGATAGCGGATCGCCTTATCAGGAAGGAATGCGGCGGGAAATCGCTGAAGAGGTCCACATCGAAACGACTTACCGCGAGCAGTGCGTCGGCCTGATCAACGACGACCTGACTGAAGTAGGTATGGTCCATTTGGGAATAGTTCACATTTTTGACGTCGACGCGCCCAAAGTTCGACCACGTGAAAAGTCGATCATACAGACAGGTTTTGCCTCACCAACAGAATTAGTCAAGGACCGTGACAACTTCGAATCGTGGTCGCAGATTTGTTTGGATCACTTGTTTGCAGACCTTTGATTTCGAGTAACGCTTTCTCAAGCTCCGTTTTCTGAAGACGAAACGGAGTGCTGGCACGCCGGAATAGGGTTTCCAACCTAGAGCTTGGAGACCAGAAGGAATACGACAAAGGAGTGTCGAGGCGATGAAGATCTCAAAACGCAATTGGCTTTTTCTTGGCTCGTTATACGCATTGTTGGTTGTTTTGACGGCCTTTCTGACCCCATGGCTGCAGGCAGCTCCCACAGTCGAGGCCCGACGTGGAGGATTGAGCGAGCAGTCACTCGGCAGTTTGTTGACGGCCATGGGGTTGAAACCAACAAAAGTCGAAAATCGCTACGATTTCTCCTTTAAGACGGTTCACAAGGAAGAAGAATGGGACCTGTCGATGTCAGCCGTGCTTAGCCAGGATGGCCAATCCGTTTGGATTATGGCATGGTTGGACAAGTTGCCTCGTTCGGCGATCGACGTACCTCGGACCGCGTTGCTGCGGCTGCTGGCCAACAACGATCGCATGGGCAATGGCAAGTTCTTCGCCTACGTTGCCAGCAACCGGCGCTTTGTCCTGCAATGCATTGTTAAAAACCAGAACATCAGCACAATCCAATTCCGGGACACGTTGCAAGATCTCGGTCTCAGTGTAGCCGAAACGCACCCGCACTGGTCCGTTGCCAACTGGAAACGGAAAACAACGTCGCAAACTACCAGCGTGCCCCCTGCTGGTACCAGTTCAACTGATCGAACTGTCCGCGCAACGAACGGCCACCTTCCGAGATGAACCGCTGCTCCGACGCGAACGATGACTCGTCCGACTAGAATCTGACTTCCTGTTTGTAGGTAACAGTGTGGATGGAGAAACATCGCCACTCGCTGTTACAAGACTTCAGTTATGGCGCAAAATGTCCAAAACGCGACGGAAATCAGTCACGGTAACAATACACCGCTGACTTGACGGCTCGGTTCCCGAAACGTGATAATCTCGCGGAAAGTGTGGCAGAGGTGCGTCGCTGGCTCATCGGAACCGTTGCTAGATATCAATCATGGCCAGACAGAAAACCGTGCGGCTGACCGTCGGCCAGGCACTCGTAAGGTATCTCTTAGTTCAGTACAGCGAGCGTGACGGCACCCAGCAGCGTCTGATCCCGGGTTTGTATGGAATCTTCGGTCACGGGAACGTGGCCGGGCTGGGTCAGGCTCTGGATCAACACAACGACGAATTGCCTTTCTATAAAGCATGTAATGAGCAGGCGATGGTGCATATCGCCTCCGGATTTGCAAAGACAACTTTGCGCAAACAAACTCTTGCGTGCGCCTCGTCG
>CAUZSN010000034.1:0-24588 GCA_963582345.1 Planctomycetota bacterium | reverse complement strand
CAAATCAAGTCGCCCTTTGGTCCCAATGCGTAGACCAAGTGGCCGTCAATGGTTGGTGTGCAATTAGGACCGATGGTAGAATTGCGGCCACCAACTCTGGTCGCCCACAACTGCTTACCCTTTTTGACATCCAATGCGATTAAGTAGGTCTTGTTGCGACGGTGTCCCATTGTAAGAATTCTACCGTCCGCGATGGCAACGCTTGAGTATCCATTGCCCAGTCCGTCAATCCGCCATGCCAGCAAAGGTCCTTTGGTTGTCCATTGTTGCAACAGGCCTGTTTCGTTCGAAATTGCATCGCGATTCGGACCTCGCCATGACGGCCAGCCTTTCACCGGTTTAAATTCGTCAGCAACTGTCGAAGTCGTCACGACGATGACCAAGAGTCCGAGCGACAATAGTTTTCGAAACATTCAGTTGCTCCTCTGATATTTCGATGTTCGTGGCCCTATTCCAATTCGCTGACGTGTGATTCAACATTCAAGTTGATGTGTGGGGCGAAAGTATAAGTGTGCAGAAAAAGCATCGCAATGAATGCAATCGTTGATGTCTGATGTGGTAGTAGTTCAATTTGATTGTGGGACGGACTTTTCAGGTGGCCGTATGTCTTAATTGATGGCCATGAAAAGGCCGTACTATAACGAACAATCGTTGCGCAGTGTCACTATTCTGGATGACGGCAGTCGTGAGAAACTCAAAAGCGATCATGGCTGCGCCAAAGTGGACTCGAGTCCGTTGAACAGGTTGTTGCCGATACGGATCATGGTTGCTCCTTCTTCAACAGCGACATCGAAATCACCACTCATTCCCATTGAAAGTTCCGGCAACAAGACCGATTCAGGGGATTTGGCAGCCAAACCGTTCCGGAGTTCTCGCAATCGTTGGAAAATCGGGCGCGAATCTTCGGGATGTTTCGAATATGGCGCCATCGTCATCAAACCATTAACGCGCAGGTGTCCGAGTCTAAGCACCTTGTCCCAATTGGCAATCAGCTCATTCGCCGAGAATCCGTTTTTGGCTGCTTCACCCGAAACGTTGACTTCTAGCAGCACATGAGGCTGACAATTCAATTCCTTTGCCACGAAATCGATCTTCGCCAAAAGTCGCAGTGTGTCGACGGAATGAATCAACGTCACCATAGGTAACACGGGACGTACTTTGTTCCTCTGTAGGTGGCCGATCAGGTGCCAACAGGCGTTCAGTGGTATCTCGGTCGCCCGTTGAATGAGCTGCTGCGGACGATTCTCACCCAAGTCCTTAATGCCGAGTTCCACGAGCGTTTGAATCCAGTCCACTTCCGCATATTTTGTCACAGCGACAAGTTTCACTGACGATGCCGACCGGCCGGAACGAAGACAGGCGGCATTGCAGCGATCAAGGACCCGTTGATAGTTTTCTGCAATGTGGGACTTTGTTGATGTCATGTGAAGTATTCTAGTCCGGATAATTCAGTAGCTCCAAACGCCAGGTTTGAAGTTGTGCCTATCGCGTGATTGCAGAAAAGGGTTGTTCGAAAACACTTTGTTTTGGAGGCTCAAACTATTGCGTGACAAGTGCGCTCTTGAGATGTCGCTTGAGTGAATTTTGGCCTTCGGCCAAGACGTTTCGTTCTTGTGACTGGATCGCACAACTTCAAACCTGGTGATTCGGACTAGAAATCGCCTAACAGACTACGGTGTTTGTTAGGTAGATAGCTGCAAGTTACCAAATCATCAGAGATTGCAATATGGTCACTGACGTTGATGAATAATACGGGTTACATAGTTTGATTCTTATTCGACAAGAAATGCCGTGTCGACAGTGCGCTAAACGACAGCAAGTTCAGTCAGACGCGTGTGGGAGACCAGTACGTTTAGTTGTGCTTCACGACAAATCAAGTGTGCCAAATAATTGATCCAAGCAAAGCCGCCGCGGAAGGCTTTTTGACATTCGTTGGCTAGCTGGGTTATCCTGAAGGATGAAATCGCGACGTAATCTGAGTGAGAGAGGATGTTGTCAATACTCATTCTCGACAGGCTTGGTTTTTGCGTGTTGAGTTTCAAATCAATCCTGTGATCGGTCGATGGTCTGCGCGTGACGGTCGCAACCGGTTTGGCCCCACGATTCTTCACACACATCGTGATCGATATCAGCTCCCCGATCTGCTCGAAAAACGTCGTCGCTCGAATTGCGTTACGATGCCGCATTTGTTTCATAGACACCGTTGCGGGACGCAGCGGCAGCAGCGGTGGAATGACGGATGAATGATGCGAGTCCGGATACCAAAAAGTCAATCACTGCGCAGAGACAATCTGATTTCGACTCGTTTGACAAAGCACTAGATTGCTGCGAACTTCGTTCAGCGAAGTCACTCTGAAGTTTCACACGGAAAGCAACGGTCGGCTGACCTGGCGATGAGTCTAGCCAATTCGCAGTCTGTGCGATCCGAAAGCACACTATTCCTCGGGAACGTAGGACAGCAACCCCATAAAGCGGGCTCGTAGAATAGCCCGACGTACCGCGCGCTGGTATTTCGCACAGTTGCCGGTGCGCCGGCGCGACAAAATCTGCCCGCTGCGGTTGATCATAGCCTTCAAAGTTTTCAAGACCTTGTAATCGACGTAGATCGGTCGCGGGGAACTGTCGCAGCCGTCCGGGCAGAATCGACAACGAAGTTTTTTCTTCAGCCGCGCCCGCTTTTTTCTGCGCTTTCTGATTTCTGTTTTGCTTAGCGTTGGCATTTAGTCTCCGTCTTCTTCAACTTGGGCCGTGTGAACGTTCAGCTCGAAACCCAGGGACCCCTGCCGAAGGCTCACGGACATTGTGTTCGCAGCTACAGACTGGCAACGACTCAGGGGGCCGCTTAGCAAGCTGAATGACGGATTATGATGATCGAACGTGGATATTTCAACCGATTTTTCTCTGGTTGCCGTTGTCTTGCAAGACATTCGACAACTAGGGCACGGCCGTTCGCTCACTCAAACAAATTTTTGCGAATGAACGTTTCGAGCGGGCGACCCGAAACTACGTCAATCCGCGTAGAACTTTGTCATCTCTTCGAAGACCAACGGTTCCTGAAAGGATTCGCTGGTCAGGCGCGCCCGGATTCGCTGGTTGCCTTCGGCGACACCGCGGATGTACACATGGTACAAGGTGGTCTTTCCGGGCGCCAGTTCGATCAGAGGTTTGAAGATCACTCGGCCGTTCTTAGAGACCAGATCTGTCGGCCCTTTGGCTCGAATTAATTCGATGCCTGCCGGCAATTCACAAGAAAGTCCGACGTTCTTAGCGGACCTAGACCCGTCGTTCCTTACGCGAAATTCGTATGCCGTTTCGCGACCCACTTCCACGGGATCGTCCAGATCGACAATTTCCAATCGTAACGAAGCCGTCCCTTCGACACGCGTCGAGAGTTGGGATGTTGTATTGCCACCCTGTTCTGAAATCGCGGACACATGATGAACGAACTCACCGAAGTCGGTCGTAGTGAGTTGAGAGTATAACCGAGTTGACTCGCCGGGTTTCAGTGCGCCAACGAACCAGTTCACTGCGCGATTTGACTTATCGAAACTTCCACCTTTATCGGCTTTGACGAATTCGAATCCATCCGGCAGTTTGTGGATGACTCGCACCTTATTGGTCGCCGCCGTGCCGTTATTAATGACGGCGACGGAGTACTTCGCTCTGCGACCCAAATATCTGACGGCGGGCCCGTCAACGATGACTTGTAAGTTGGGGGCAGTCACGTTTACTTTGGTGATATTGGCTGCGCTGATATCAGCATCGGCGTGGGCTTCAATCTGAATGTCCTTTTCACCAGTGCTGACCGCCACCATCGACAAACGGATCGTACTCCATTCTCCGGAGTTCAGTGACCCGATTTCTATCATCCGTTGCTGGCCGTGTGGATGGTCCAATCCTTTGGAAATTTCCACTTGGATGCCGACGTTTCGAGCGACTCCGGTGCCCGAATTGGCGATGGTGATGATCTGAGACACCGGATCGCCCACTATGACTGTGGATGGTCCTTCGACCGTGATTGCCAGTAAAGGTTCATGGACCTGGAACAATCCGGTAGCGGTTCCGGAAAACCGGACCTGGGCAGACGTCTTCAGATCGCCGCGTTGGCTGGGGATCAGATTAATTTTGATGGAGTGTACTTCGCCGGGAGCAAGCGAATCGAACAGCCAGGACAAATTCTGGTCGGCCTCGGTCGGTTCCGGTATGACGCTGGTCAGTTTGACCGTGGTTGGAAAGTAGGCGTCAACAACAACGTTTTTAGCAGCAAGCTTGCCAGTGTTTTTGACGATCAAATCACATTGGTACTCTCGTCCCACGTGGATGTCGCTGTTATTTCTGTTCTTGATCCATTGTAGGCTTATGGACGTTGGGCTGCCTTTTAGGCTCTCGGCCGATGCGATGCTTGGATGGGGATCCAAGGATGGCTCAATTGCATTTACCAGACGAATTTCTTGAGTCGTCTGATCTGCCGATGTCGGTTTCGAATGTCGTTCAAGTGCTAGCCAGCCGAATTTGGCCTCTGATGATTCGCCCATTTTATGGAACGGAGAATCGTTATCCTCAGTAGGTCCGGTCAGCCCGATGTCTTCCTGTTGCTTGGAAGGACGACGAGAACTACTGGCTTTGGCGAGCTGCAATTGCTGTGGGCTCTTTTTTTGAGGGGCATCTAATCGATAGATAGCTTTGTTTGCCGTACTCGGTGCCGGGTCGCTGTCGAGTTCTACAGATCGATCGTTGGCATTCGATTGATCGCCAGCGGTGAATAGCTGCGCGTAGTCATTCTTGACAGGTGCCTTGTCGGTGTCGGCTTGGGAACGCGTCCGCAAATAACGGACATTTGGTGTGCGACGCGACAGGTAGCGCGAAGGCGACTTCTTCTCAGCATTGAACGAATCAAAACTATTCATCTTCCGCGAAACGGAGACGTCCCTTGTAGTTGCAGGTCCAATCTTCAAACTAGTCTTGGCCAAGCGTGTAGCGTCTGGAACCGCCTTTTTGGAAGCTCTGTCCAATTTTCCATTTTGATTGGCCGTATCTTTGTTCGTTCCGCTTCGCGAAAAGAAGTCGAACGTCGGTCCCATGAATCGTGTAGGATTCATGGACGAACGGTACTTGTCCGGCAATTCGTCCTTGGCATTTCCGATACCCCAAGTCAGGCCGACTACTCCGCAAACTGCGAGACACCACATGCTCGTTCGCATGCTCTTCTCCTTGTCAAAAAGCGTTTTCCATTCACTTGAAACAGTGAAAGACTGCCAAGAGCGAATTTGCCAGCCCTCAGTTCGAGTGCCGAACTTCCGATACGGAAAGGCGACATTGGTACTCGAAATTAGTATCGGTTATTCGGAATATAGCGAATGAATCAATTCTGCAAGAATATGTGATTTTCTTAAAATCAGCCAACTTATCCGGTTTTAACGGTTATGTTAGGTGGCTTACATTCATGTTCCTGTTTGGACGAACTGCGGCAGCGGTTCGAGCTTCTGGCGTTACCCATGGCGATTCTCGTACTGGTCTCACTTTGTCTTTGGGAAAGTGGATGGATGGGCGATGAGTCATTCGTTGGCGGTTCAAGTCGGTCGGACTTTTAGAAGTCGGTGGAAACGCAGCTGGTGCCGCAGTCGGGTATTGACATCCACCTCGTCGCCAGACAAGACGCCGAACAGTTCAATATGATCCTGGTTGAGATCATTTCGCGAGCTGTGCCAAACGCATCGCGCAAAAATTTGGGCACCGGTATGATACCGGTGCCGCGTGGGGAGGTAGGTAATATTGAAGAGGTGAAAGGAATAGAGTTTTATTTCCCGGCGATGGAGATTGTCGGTGTCGTCAAGATGGGTGCTGGAACTACCGGGCGTCGGGCTCTCCAACCGCTGACTCGCACAATCGAAGGTACACGCTGTGCGGTCGCCCGGATTGTCGGAGGATGGCGATGTTTGAGGCTTTGAGTTATTGGCGATGGCGACTTGGACGTACTTCTGCGGACCGACAAGCTAGCTAACGTTCTATCCGTACGAAAATCACCCAGGCGACTAGATTCGAGATCCAGATCAACTTGATCTCGCGAGTCAGATTTCGGAGCGAACACATCGTCATCGTCGCGTGAATTGGCCGTTCGCTTGGGATATTTTGTTTGGGACTTTGAACTGCTGATAGGATCGGGACTTGGTCGCAATGCGGATCGAGTCAATTGAGGCGTCAGTGGCGAATAGGAGTACGATGTCCGAGTGCCCACCGGGAGGCTTCGCATCACAGTGACCGGCCGCAGCGACACGACTTCTTCGTCGACATAACGAACCGTATTGACCGCAACCTTGCGGGTCGTTGTATGAGGATCTAATCGAGTCACATTGTAGGTGACCTTGCGAGTCCCGTGGATAGCCACACGGCGCGTCACTGGAATTGTTTGCATCTGAACATTCGGAACATATTCTCGTGTGGCAATCAATCTGGGCGTGAACGCCGAGCGAATGACGTAGCCAGTCCGATTCAAAAAACCAAAGATGTCCGGTCGACCGTCGTATTCACAGGCCGACAAACGCGATTTAGATTGATGGCGAGTGACCCAGCGTCCATAGTTTCGTCGGATCGTTCGATGTTCGGTAATGTCTTGATAAGCGAGCGTCGGCACGTCGACTGTTTTTGCCTCGACGACTCGGCGGTATTCTGTCACTGGACGTTCGACATACTTGGTCTCAACCACTGGTTTTCTGACCGTATGCCGAACCTCTTGGTATTGGGTCACCGGGACCGTGCGATAAATCGTCTGTGCCACGGGCCGCATGCAATAACACGGAGAACCCGTTGGGGCCCATTGAGCTGAAGATGCCGTGGGAGCACACGCGATAAAAATGACGGTTCCAAATACAGAAACCGCGCGGGACATGTTTCTAGACATGTTCACGTTCCTACCAGAAAGTAGTGTTTCAAGAACAGAGACGAGAGAGTGCAGTGACGCAACGAACAGCGGGAATCCGGAGAGTCGAGTTGCGTGGGGCGGATGTTTATCCGAATCGCCAATTTGGGTCAAGACCGGCCTTGAAGGTTGTCAACGATTTTGAAGACTTTCCGATATTCATTCGCTGTTTAATTATGTAACACATCTAGTGATAACAAGTTGTCGATTACTAAGTGTCTGATTTCGAGAACGAATTCGATAGATGGATACGGTCACTCGTGGAGCCGAGTTAGTGTGGTCGGTATCACATCACCCTGATTTTAGTCCGAATCGGTTAGAGCAAGGGAGCCTGCCCCACAATCCGCCAAGACCCAAAAGATCCGGTGATGGCACCCCAGTTGTTATCACCGAAGGTAACTTTTAGAATGGAGTAATATCATTTGTCATCCCATACATTCGTGAAAGTTGCCCTCATGTTCCGGGTGACCCAGCAAATCGATTTCTGTTACGGCCATCGTTTACTGAACTATGCCGGCAAGTGCCGCCATTTGCATGGCCATAACGGACGGGCGGTGATTGTGCTAGAAGGTGAGCAACTGGACGAACGAGGGATGGTGGTCGATTTCGCTGAGATCAAAAGATCTCTCCGGACGTGGATCGATGAAGAACTCGATCACCGAATGATCCTGAACGAAAACGACCCGGCGTTACCGTTGTTGAGTAAACTGAATGAGCCGCTCTACGTGATCCCGATGAACCCCACTGCCGAGAACATCGCGAGAATTATTTTTGACTACGCTCGGTCGCAAGAGTTCCCAGTCGCGGAGGTTTCCATTTGGGAAACACCAAATTCGTTTGCGACTTACAGGTCGTAGATTGGTTGCAGTCCGCGCAGAAAAAGGCCCCCACGAAGTCCAGACGACGAAAACCGGGAAGAAAGTTGCGATGGAGAACTGATCTGCAGAGTGGGTCAGGCTGCAATCAGGGGAACTTACTAACCCGGCATCACATCCAAATGTCTGTTACTTCTCGAGGGCCAAGCTGGGTACAGAAACTTTGGCCGAAATTAATCGACGGTCAATTTGAGGCTAGATGACCTCAAGCGTGTCGTTCAAGTGCACTTTCTGTGCCAGGTTCTTGCTTATGGTTCACTGGTGCCTGTTTTGAGCAAGGAGATAGCCAATACTCACTAGGATTTCACTGATTTTTCTGGTCAAAGCGATGAGCATGTGGTGTCGAAATTTGTGGTTGTTCGGCGCCGAACGTTGAAAATTCGGCGCCGAAATGTTAGGTCTGTCTATGAAATCACTGAAGGTTCAATTCTTAAGAGCCAGCGTAATTTCGGTTCGGCGCCAAGACAGTGTCTGTTATGTCAAAGAATCGGCGATTCGGTGTCTTCGCAGTCGAAGGAAACCACAATATGGAACGCTGGTCAAATCGTCAAAAATGGTTCGTCGCGGGAGCTGGGGGTTTTATTTTCGTTTACTGCCTCCTCGTTTTGGGATTCGTAGCGACCAGTCCCGATGTGCGCATAAGGTGTTTGATTGATGACGAATTACTGCTGAGTGATGACGAATTACTGCTGAGTGAGGAAGAATTACCATTGGGTATCGTAATTCGAGGTGCACCCAACTTGAAAGTCGCCGAAGGGTGCCCGGAACCTCGACCTGGCGACAAGTTGATTCGTCTGGGAGAACGGCAGATTGACACGTTCCTCGATTTTACCTTGGCGTTGCGCGACCTACGGCATGCTCCCGCCGATCTACTGATTGCTGGCACTGACGTTTCGGAAGAGATTGGCCATTTGCATTGGCTTGTCGAAGATGCACATAAAGGGCAGCGTCTTGTAGAAGTCGAGTTTCAGCGTTCCGATGAAGCGACATCGCAGACAAGTTTTGTGCTTCTACAAACGCTTCCAATGGGTGAAGTGATTCTGTCATTCGTATGGTTCATTTTGCAGTTGGGAATTTTTGTCGTCGGCGCTTTGGCTGTGTGGCACCGGCCGTTTGACCGACCTGCGCGTTTATTCTTTGCGATGTGCGTGGTCACACTAGGGGCATTCCTTGGCGGCTTTCATTGGTGGGTCATCGCGGAAAGCGTTTGGTTGAACATACCATTCATAGTCTGTGCTGTGTTGGTTCCGGCCGTTTCGCTGCACTTTTTTTTGACATACCCATGTCCAACTCCGCCAATTGCGCGATTTCCGAGATTGACAATGCTCGGTATCTACGCGGTTCCAGTGACGGCAATTGTCGGCATGGTGGCCATTATGGGATATTCCGCGGGGCTGAATTCGGGGACAGAGTCAATCCGGACAGTGGCACAAGCCGTGCAAATTCAGAGATTGTTGGGACTGCTGCGACAAGGGATTTATGTATACCTAATGTTTGCTGCTGTTTGCTTTGTTTTCATGGTGGTCGCCTTGGCTTACGGCTTCATTCGCACACGTAACCCAATCGAGCGCAGTCAGATGAAATGGATGTTCTGGGCCTCGATGATTGCCGTGGTTCCCGTAGGTTACACTCTGTACTTGGCATTTTCGGAATATATGGGGCTTTCGCCTCGGGCCGAGTTTTCCCTGGGTTGGTTGCCACGGATTCTAATGTTCCTGGCCAGCTTGTCGTTCATGCTGGCCTATGCGGTTGGCATCATCCGCTTCAAACTGATGTTGGTCGACCAGATTATCAACAGGGGGATGGTGTATTACGCGGCCAGCAGCGGCCTGACTATCCTTTGTGGGACCACGATTGCTTTCAGCAGCCTTCTGGTGAATTTTTGGAACAAATCGTTGTCTGCTCAACAAGTGCTCCAACAGGCTTTGTTCGTTACGGTGATTTTACTCTTGGTGATTGTTTTGATGATGTTGCTGCGGGATTGGTTTCAACAGATGATTGATCGGA
This sequence comes from Planctomycetota bacterium, assembly GCA_963582345.1. Taxonomy (GTDB): domain Bacteria; phylum Planctomycetota; class Planctomycetia; order Planctomycetales; family Planctomycetaceae; genus CAUZSN01. The sequence continues at coordinate 14,790 of CAUZSN010000034.1, read as the reverse complement.
AGTTCTACCGGGAAAAATATCAACTTGACAAAGCCCTGCAGCGTGTCAATCGGGCGGTGGGGCACCTGGTCGATCGGCAATCGCTGTCTCACCGAATGCTGTCATCCTGCCGCGATGTTTTGGACGTTGAGCGGACGGCGCTGTATCTGCGTGATTCTGATCGAGACGCATTCCAACTCATTGCCGTTGAGGGTGCTGAAAACATCCCGCTGCAGTTCGTGACGGACAAATACGTACTTGAAACATTGAAACATGATTCGATGATTCAGCGAATTACTCCAGGCATCCGAAGTGGGAATGCGCCTGTTCAAGAGATGTTGCGATCATTGGATGCCGAACTTTTGTACTCGCTGGAAATGGACGGCGAGATTGCCGGATTAGTTGCCTTGGGTGCGAAGATAAACGGCACTCCTTACACGGCGGAAGATTTGACATTTTTGAGTGCGTTGGGCCAGATTACCAGCGTCGCCTTGCACAGCGCCAAGGTACATCAAGACCTCGGTCGGCTCAACGATGAACTTCGTCTCAAGGTCGACACGATTGCGGAACAGAATCGGCGAATTGCTATGCTGAATGCCGAGTTGAGCAGCACGCAAGTCGCGGCCGACTTGCCCGAAGAGCCCGAGTTTCGACGCGAGGCGATTACTGGCAACAGCCCGGCGATTCGCGAAGTTTTGGGGATTGTTCGCAAAGTGGCAACAAGTGAATCGTCTGTCATAATCTATGGCGCTAGCGGAACTGGGAAGGAATTGTTGGCGAAAATTCTACACGACAACAGTCCTCGCCGGACCGGACCGTTGGTCCGCGTGCATTGTGCTGCGCTCTCTGCGAGTTTGCTAGAAAGCGAGCTGTTTGGGCATGTCAAAGGCGCTTTCACCGGCGCCCATCGCGATCGTATTGGACGTTTCGAGATGGCTAGCGGCGGCACGTTGTTTCTCGACGAGATCGGCGATATCTCGCTCGAAACTCAGATCAAGTTGCTTCGTGTGTTACAGTCACGTTCCTTCGAACCAGTCGGTGGGACGCGGACGGTCCAAGTGGACGTACGTTTGATCACGGCGACACATCAGGATCTGAAGAAACTGATTGCCGATGGAAGATTTCGAGAAGACTTGTACTACCGGCTGAACGTGATCAGCATCACTCTACCTTCGCTAAGCGATCGTAGGGAAGATATCATCGACCTGGCGATGCATTTCCTCAGCCAAACATCTAAACGCATCGGCAAGCGAATTACGAACATCGATGAAGATGCTGTGAAGACATTGACGCAGTACAGCTGGCCCGGAAATATCCGCGAGTTGGAAAACACGATCGAGCGGGCGGTGGTGCTGTCCGAAGGAGATAAAATTACGTTACGCGATCTGCCTGCCGAATTGACTGGCGGTCGCCCGCTTTATCCTGGGCACGTGATCGAAACGAAACCAGAAATTATTGACGTGAACAACGCGGTCGAATTTCCGAAAATGGCGTGGCGCCAACGGGGTGAACCTCAAAAATTTTCCGATTCGTCAACCGAACGCGAGACGCTCGAAACTGCGTTGCGAGAATGTCGAGGCAATAAAGCCCAAGCCGCTCGTATGTTACGGATGCCCCGCAGCACGTATTACAGCAAACTCAAGAAATACGCGATCGGATAATGCGCCTGCGCTGCACAGTTCTTAGTCGATTGTGCTCACGATCCCAGTGTCGCCACGACCGAATCGCTCACAATCTCCACGATCCGATCCAATTCTTTCTGGGTTGTGACGAACGGCGGAGCCAGACAAAAGACATCGCCGCGCAGGCGGCTGAAGAGTCCGCGATTCTGCGTCGCCTGATGGACTTTGATGCCGATTTTCTCATCCGGCTCAAATTCCGACTTCGTGGTCTTATCTTGTACCAGTTCGACAGCCGCCATCAGGCCCAGTCCACGCACTTCACCGACGTGCGGATGATCGGACAAGGCGGCTTGCAAATTTTCGAGCAGATAGGCACCCTTTTCAGCGACCTGTTCGACCAGGTTCTCCTCTTCAACAATCTGTAAGTTTCGCAGGGCCACGGCGCAGCCGACTGGGTGCGCGCTGTAAGTGTATGCATGCATCCATACCGTCTCACCAGTGTCTAGGACTTCGGCGATTTGGTCGTTGACTCCGATGCCTCCCAGCGGAAAGTACCCAGACGTGATTCCTTTGGCGTATTGGATTATGTCTGGTTCGACGCCCCAGTGCTCCAGACCAAACATCCTGCCGGTGCGGCCGAATCCGGTAATCACTTCGTCTGCTACGAACAAGACGTCATATTGGTCACAAATTTCTCGAATGCGCCCGAAATAGTCGTCTTGAGGTATGATGACTCCGCCGGCTCCCTGAACTGGTTCGACCAGAAACATGGCAACTGTCTCCGATCCTTCTCGCAGGATTGCTTGTTCCAGTTCGTTCGCAGCGGCGATTCCCTGACTGACGCCTTCTGGAGATTCGTAGCGGTAGGGATAAGGCGAAGGGATGTGAATGAAACCAGGTACGCGTGGTTCGAACATCGGCCAGTAAGAACTTAGCCCCGTCGCACTCATTGCAGCCAACGTGACGCCATGGTATCCAAATTGGCAGGAAATGACCTTTGTCTTTTCAGGTTTGCCTTTTGATTTCCAGTAGTATCGGGATGTCTTGAAACTGGTTTCGCTCGACTCGCCGCCGCCCGAGGTGAAAAAGAATCGATTGATCGACGGATAGACCAATTCCGAAAGCCGCTCAGCCAACTCGATGGCTTTGGGATTTGTGCTTCCGGCGTAGCCTGAGCAGTAGGCTAACTGTTCGATCTGCTTGGCCGTCGCATCAGCCAGCTCGTTCCGTCCGTGCCCGACGATGACGTTCCACAGTCCGGATAATCCGTCGATGTACTCCTTGCCGTCGGCATCCGTCAGAATAGCTCCTTCTCCCTTCACCCAGACGTGTCCCGTCTTATGGACCGTGCGATTGTGGAGTGGGTGAATCAAATGAGCCTGATCGCGTTTCAGCAGTTCGTCCTTTGTCATCGTCATGATAGACCTTGGTCGAGTTCGTATGCTGGGGGCATTGTATGCTGTCAGACCGTAGTTCCGAGAACGTCACGGTAGAACAAGTTGAACCAAGCACTTCAAAATGGTCCTTGCCTAACGGGCGTCGAGCCAAGTTTTATTAGCATGTGTCATCTCAGAAAAAGGAGAGGATTGCAAGTGTCTGGCAGACACTGGTGTACCGGTGTTTGCCATGTCTATAATCATCTGCGACGTGCGTTTATAGTACGCAATCCGATGTCAGATTCTTCATTGGTTTCACACAACCTGAACGGGAAATGAAAAACTATGCCAAGTTGCGTTCTCGCTTACTCCGGGGGCTTGGATACGTCAGTCATTCTGGGCTGGCTTCAGGACGAGGGGTACGATGTCCATTGTGTTTATGTTGACTTGGGTCAACCGTGCGAGAATCGCGAAGCGATTTTGACGAAATCGCGAGAAATTGGAGCAAAGTCGGCCCGCATTGTCGATGCACAGGAAGAACTGTGTCGGGACTTTGCGTTTCCAGTGCTTGCCTGGCAAGCCAAGTATGAAGAAGCTTATTTATTGGGCACGTCGATTGCCCGTCCGTTGATCTCAAAAGTGTGCCTTCAAGTGGCTCGCGAGGTTGCAGCAGATGCGTTTGCACATGGCGCGACCGGCAAAGGAAACGACCAGTGCCGCTTCCAATTGGCTGCTGAGGCGTTGGAGCCGTCGATTCAAATCGTCGCACCTTGGCGAATCGATCGGTTTAGGAAGGCATTTCCCGGCCGTCAAGAAATGATCGCCTACTGCGAACGCAAAAGTATTCCGGTCAAAGCGACTGCCGAAAGACCCTACAGCTCAGACGAAAATTGTCTGCACATTAGCTATGAAGCAGGCGAACTGGAAGACCCGACCGTCAACGGTTGCGAGTTGGTTGATTTTGGTATGACGGTCTCGCCGGAAAACGCGCCCGACAGATCGGAAACCGTTACAATTGGTTTCAAATCGGGTGTGCCGGTCAGCATCAATGGCCAGCAGAAAAACGCAGTGGAAATGGTGAAAGCACTAAACCGAATCGGCGGACGAAACGGTATCGGTCGCATCGACATCATCGAAAACCGCTTCGTTGGCATGAAGAGCCGCGGCGTGTACGAAGCCCCGGGCATGACGATCTTATATTCCGCGCATCAACTGATCGAGCAACTGACTTTGGACCGAGACCTGCTGCATTTGCGCGACCGATTATCGCCCGAAGTGTCCGAGATGGTTTACTACGGATTTTGGTATGTACCCAAGATGGATGCCTTGATGGCGTTCATTCGCGAGGCACAAGAACTGGTCACTGGCGAAGTCTCGTTGAGTCTTTACAAAGGCAACATCCAGGTTACCAGCCGCTTTAGCCCCAATAGCCTGTACGATGTAGATGTAGCCAGCATGGAAGCCGGGGGCTCGTACAATCAAGACGACGCTGAAGGATTCTTACGGATCATGGGACTTCCCAGTCGCGTGCAGTCACGAGTAAAGTTGCGTATGTACTAGTCGCTCGGTCCACGTTTTTGTGTCGAAGCAATTGAGAATTTGTATGGACTGATTTGTGGGTGGACGCACATTAGCCGTTGGCGACATCCACGGTTGTGACGTCGTGCTGGATGCTGTCGAAGTTGGAACTCATTACGGACGACACTGTCATCGTTGATTGCCGCTAACGGGTTTCGAGCGGTCTCATGCTTCCTCGAAACGGATTTTCCGTGGCCATTTGCGTCAACTCGCAGGTTTGCCAGCGGTTTTAGATGGATGGACTTGTATCGATACTTGGGTCTATGGCGCTGACTTTCTGACGTGCATGAATGTTGATATGAACGAAATCTTTTAATCACAACAGAACGGAAACTTTCGTGAGGGCTTCAGGCTAGCCGACAAACGTTAGCATCACAAATGTCGAATGGGACTGGTTTAGGACTGGTCTTGAGTTAAAAGGCTAATTTCGTTATCTAATCACCTTCGATTTCGCCAACTACTCCCTCGTCTTTGAACTACGAAACTCGCTTTCGTATGGCGACTTACGGCCGTTAGCTACGCATTCCCTTTGTGTCAATCCGGTCATGAACGCCATCTCGTACGGCAAGGAGGCTGGGTTAATGCGCTTGTTCTTGATCACATGTATCGTTTGTCTAGCTACTGGGACAATTACTGCGCAGACGCGGAACTTCCCGTACCAAGCGGTTGTGGATGCGGATGAAGTTTTCGTTCGCAGCGGTCCAGGACGCAAATATTATCCCACGGGCAAATTGATGCGAGGTGGTCGCGTCACCGTACATCGTCATGATCCCGGTGGCTGGTATATGGTCTCTCCACCGCTCGGCAGCTTTAGTTGGATTCGAGCGGACTACGTGAAACGCACCGTTAACAATCGCGGAGTGCTGTCGGCGAACAACGTGGTTGTTCGTGTCGGCAGCGAATTTGGCGACATCCACGACGTCGAACAGCGGCGACTTTCAACGGGAGATTACGTCGAAATCGTTGGTGAGAAGTCGATGCCAACCGATGGAGGCCGGACCGTGAAGATGTACAAGATTAATCCGCCGCAAGGTGAGTATAGGTGGATCGCCGGACAATCCGTCATTTCCGGCGAGGGTATTGCGCGTCGCGGTTCCAACCGCGATCCTTTTGTCGGCTCTTCGACCAACACGCCAGCCGTTGACCTGTTGCTTCCCGAAAATGTAGCGAAGTCGCAGCAGTCTGTGTCTAAACAGGTCACTCAACCAGATAGTAACGAGACCTTGAATAAACGACCGCTGGTGCGTATTGATCAGGACAATCAGGCCGTCCGCTCGAGCGGTTCGTTAGTGGAAGAACCGGATGGCGACAGGCAACGGTTACAGTTGCTGGACGGGCAGTTCCACGACATCGTCAAGCAGGAAACAGGCGATTGGGATTTTACTCAGTTGACGGAGGAGTACCGGCGCCTAAAAGTCGCAGTGACTCCTGCGGCGTATGACAGTCAAATTGACTTGCGATTGGCAGCACTAAAACGGTACCAGGCCATCAAGGACGAGTATGACGCTTTCATTCGCTTGACACTCAAAACCAATCAGCGCGATGCCCAGTTGCTTTCAATTCAACGACAGAGTGAGGTCAGTCAATCCAGTGCACCTAGTGCGTTCCAGAAACGCCAGACGGCCCCGCAACCTCTTCCGTCGGAGTCACCGACACGCCCTGGTAGGCGTGTCGTCTCACGATTTGACGGTGCGGGCATTGTTCAGCGTTCGGCTTTAGTACTCCCGAGAGTGCCACGTCACGTCTTGCTCGCGCCGAATGGTCGCATTCTGGCGTATCTGCAAGCTGGGGCAGGAATCAACCTTGACGCTCATGTGGGTCGCGCGAGGGGAGTGAATGGCAAGCGATGGTACCGCCTCGAGTTACAGACCGACGTCATAATCGTTCGCAAACTGACGCCGGTCAAGTTGGTCCCTTGAGTGCCGTAAGAAGATTTCATTTTCTGTCCGCTGGGTTTGAACTGCAGCATTCATGGTGGCGGGTGTCCCCGAATGAAACTCGTTTTTTCCATTTACCTTCCGGAAGCGTGAATATCATCGGCGATCAGCCGACCGAAGTCCTGAGTCGGCAGGTTGGTCTGTCTTTACGACTGGAACTAGCCAGGCTATGAGTAATCCAGGCAGAACTGGATGTGCGTCACACTACACCTGGAGCGAAATCGGCCGGTTGGCAGTGAGTTGATCAGACCAGACGATTGCCGGAAACAGTTGCCGGGAATTGACGTCTGATAGCAGTTTTAGAATCTCGAATGGCAGAAACGATACAAGTAGACGGACGTTGCGTCGTCTAGTCGAAAAAAGTAGACGTAAGGCATTTACAGATAATTCCTTGTGGTATTATGAGAATTTGGCATTGGAAGTGTGAGTGACCGTACGTTCACGTCCACAGTAGCCATTGACTAATAACACTAAGAGACGCAAATAATTGCAAACAGCGAGCAACCGCAGCTCATGTTACGTCGGATTTTGTTATTGCAGGCAGCAGTTTAGACACTCCGTGACGGAGTCCAAAGTCTGGCTTTGGTGTACAGACAGAATTTATGAAACGACGGGCTGATGGAAAGTTCTCAAGAAAATTGTTTTGGGGCGGTGTTTTATCGTGGACGAGTTGACGAGTGAAGTTATTTTGGTAGCATCAGGTCTTCGTTAGCAAAGGATTTCTCGCTGGTTCTCGTAAAGAGAGAAAGGATGCTGTCGTTTGAGAACCCTCTCGCCTGACGACGTTCGACGCTTGTCCCTGGTTCAGTTTGCTGCACTGATGTGCTGCTCGCTGAAATTGTCCTCGAGGCGACAGCGGCCGGGCCAGTTTCGCTCGATCTGTTAAGGATGCAGTGTGCGTCTTGTGACGTGACGGTCCAAGCGATTCAGATTTGCGATCGGTTGGGTGAACGAGATCTCATCCCATAGCATTTGACAGCGAATTCTTCCGAGTAGCCATTTTCTGGAACGCTGGTGTTGTCATGTTGTCCAGGACTGAATCGCATTCGTACAGGATGTACACAGCAAACTCATTTCAAGGGAAGGGAGTGATCCAGTGCATCGATTGGACAAAAAGCTCAGATTGTTGATCGACGAAGCACGGCAGACGGGCTATTTGACGTTTCATCAGGTTGATGACTATTTGCCCGATGAAGGAGGCGATCCGGCAATGGTCGATGAACTGGTGCTGGCTCAGGAGGAGCTGGGCTTGAGATTGATCAACGACCCGACTGCAGAGTCAGACGAACCTGATACAGCCGCAACAAACGGTTCGCAGGACAAGAAAAATGAGGCATTGCGGGCTACCAAGACGTTTCTCGGACCCGAGACGACTCTTTCGTCGCGTGATCCACTTCGCATGTATCTCAGCCAGATGGGCACCATCCCACTGCTGACGCGTGCAAAGGAAATTTTTCTAGCGAAACAAATCGAAATCTGTCGAAAGCGATTCCGGCGAACCATTCTGGAATCTGACTTTGCACTTCGTATTGCCGTCGAGACGCTCGACAAAGTGCGTGCTGGCACATTGCCGTTCGAACGGACGTTGCGCACCTCGGAAACTGAAAATGTTCGTAAAGAGCAGATTGTTGGCCGGATGCCGCACAATCTGAGCACTTTGAAAAATCTGATGCAGAAGAACGTCGAAGATTTCCAAATCAGCATATCGAAGTCAGTGACGAAGCGGCAGCGTATTCTCGCCAAACAGCGACTTTTGCTCCGCCGACGAAAGATGGCCACGCTGTGTGAAGAGTTAAGTCTGCGGACGCAGCGATTGCAGCCCATTATGAAGCGAATGCAGCAAATCGAAGAACGGATCGAGGACTTGCAGCGAAAAGTAGCCAAGTTGAACGGCCGGGGTACGAAGGGCGATGGACCGTTGTTGAAACGTGAACTGCACGAAGTCATCGAAATGACTTTAGAAACGCCCGGGCAGTTTCGTGTTCGAATGCAGGAAATCAAATGCAGGTTTGATGCTTGGACGGAAGCAAAACAAAAGTTGTCAGGCGGCAACTTGCGGCTGGTTGTGTCGATTGCCAAGAAATATCGCAATCGTGGCCTGAGTTTTCTGGATCTCATTCAGGAAGGCAACGCTGGCTTAATGCGCGGCGTCGAAAAATACGAATTCCGTCGGGGATATAAGTTTTCGACATATGCCACCTGGTGGATCCGCCAGGCAATCACGCGCGCCGTTGCCGATCATGCCCGCACGATTCGTATTCCCGTGCACATGTTCCAAAGTATCTCGACGCTGAAAGCTAGAAGCGAACAGATCCGGCAGGAAACGGGACGTGAGCCCAGCATGGAAGAATTGGCCGGCGCTGTCGGTCTGACCGTTGATGAGACGGAACGAATCATGAGGACATGGAAGCATCCCATTAGCCTGGATACGCCGATCGGCGAGAGCGAAGACAGTAACTTCGGAGACTTTCTGGAAGACAGCGTCGAGTATACTCCGGCCGATTCGGCTATGCGCGAAATGCTCAAAGACAAAATCGACCACGTCCTGAAAAGCTTGACCTATCGCGAACGCGAAATTATCCGACTGCGTTATGGTCTAGGTGACGGCTACAGCTATACGTTGGAAGAGACCGGACGTATCTTCAAAGTGACTCGCGAGCGGATTCGGCAGATAGAATCGAAGGCCCTGAAAAAGTTGCAGCATTCGACTCGCAGCGAACACTTGCAAGGTTTCGTCGACGCACTGTTTCCAGGAAACGGAGACAAGGTCGATGAACGGTTCACTGGCAAAGATTAGAGTCGTTTTAAACGAAACAGATCAACGGTGCGATCGGTACGGCAAGGTGGTTCCCAGGCGATGTGGTTTTTCGCCAGGCCCTTGCAGAAGTAGCGGAACTCGGAGCTGGGAGAACTCCGGATCATTCGTGAAGATTGTAACCAGAGCCTGGTGTCGACCTTGTGGCACTTCCACGACTGTCACCAGAACTTTGTGTCGACGTTGTCCCTGGTGATCTGATTCTACTTTGCCCAACGCGACTTTTGCGAGTGTTGATGAGCAATTCACGCCCAGTATCTCAAGTTGTTGCTGTCGGTAGTCGGTCACGACGATTTCTCGCGTTGTCGGCTCGCTACCGAACTGATAGAAAATCAGGGCCTTCGGTCGCACGATCACTGTCTTATTTGGCAGCGTAACTTTGAACCTCAATTCAACTTCACGCGGCTGGATGTCTTCGTAGAGAACCGTACAGAAGTACTCGTTTGGTCCCGGTTTCTCGTTGGCCGTTTGCACTCGTAAATAGAATTCGCCCGACTCGTTTGGTTCATAACGGCGTTTCTTCAACTGAGGGTTCAGACAGCCGCAGCTTGGTTTGAGTTGCTTAATCTTGACGGTGTGTTTGCTGGTATTTGTAAAGCCAAATCGAGCGAACACATATCGACTTGGCTGGACGTCTCGCAAATTGACCAGGTACTGATCGAACGCCAACGCCGGAGGTTCAGCGGCTTGAGAAAATTGTTGGCCATGCGGACCGATTGTGTGGAAGATAATTGAAAGCGCAAACGGCAACGCAGCTGCAGCAGGGATAAAAATACCGTTAGCAGGCAACCTGTCGGTTGAAATATTGTGGCCCATGCATTGTCTCCGTGTCGTGGGCGAATCTGGAGCAGCCTTTTATCAAAAGCAGATGGGTCCGGCAAGTGCGGCGCTTACGCAGAACGCAGCAGCCCGTATGTGTGTTGGGCTGCTCCCAGGAAAGCGCATGATTCGTCATGGCTCAGCAATTGCTTGACTTCCTGTTCGTTTTTGATCGGCGATATGAACAAATCTTCAACCAGATTGCCGTCCAGGTTGCTGAGCAGGTAGACGTAGGCCCAGTCGACAGCGTTGGCCAGCTGAGTGGCGGCGATTAAGTCGGGCGGCGTTCTGGTGCGGAGCGGTTTGATTGCGTCGCGAGGTGATTGGCACGCTTGAATCATCCGTAGTCCTTCAGTTAAATCCTCGTCGAGACTCGACAGGATAATGATCTTACCGTCCTTGGCAACTAGGTTTCGAGCGGTCGCCAGAGCAGCTCCAATTTGTGGCCAACTGTGTCCGGCCGCGTCGGAATCAACGGCAGCCACGATGATTTCAGGGCGAGTGTCCAGGTGCACCATCCAGTGTTCGGCCAAGAGCTGTTTGCCGCGTTGGAACACTGAATCCGGCGATCCCGCCAAAATGTTGGCCACGCCACCGCCGCCGGCCGCAATAACTTGAATGGCGAACTGAATTCCCAGCAGCCCGGCGATTTCATCAATCAACTGCCGCAAGGGGCGTTCATCGTCTGGACCGAGCTCACGATGCCCCTGCCCATGGGCCCGCGAAATTGCTTTGGATGATGAGAGACCAGGGTACAAGACGCTGCTTGTGCCCCGATATCCAAGCACTGGGTCGAAAGCAACCGAACCGATTGGAATGATGAAGTCCGCTTCCACCACTTCACGCGCCAAGTGAATCCGTTCGCCCGAAGAAGTCGACGCCAAGTAGATACTGTCGTGGTCCTTTGTCGGATCATGAATCTTCCACACCATGTCGCGTCGTATGTGTTCCGGTAGTTTACTGCGAGGCTCGGATAGTTTCGACGGATTCAATGATACAGGCTGGATGATGACGACGTCTTTGGGATTGATATCTTGTCGCTTGAGAATCTTCCAAGTCTCAGCCACAACGATGGTCGCCCCAGGCATTTGCGGATCCAGCACTAGTACAATTCGGTCGCCAGGAACGATCGCCTGCTCGAGTGGAGGAAAATCGAGCGGATGTTCCAGTACCGAGCACAACTTATCAGTCAAGTTGCGAATTGATCGTGGGGTTGAATGAATGGCCACCACGCGGCGACTGTCGATCCGACACGAGAACCAATTTTTCTCGCCGTAGCTCAGCCCGATGGGTTTGGAATGATTCACTGCCACCACTTGAACCCGCTGTTTTGCAACACCGCCGACGAAACGACTCGGCAATCAGTAACTGAAACCTGTAAATATATTAGGCAGTGCATGGGTCCAACGTCGAGGGTTGAGAGAGAACCGACCGGATCAATTTCGACTCAACTCTTCACCGAATCTGGATTATTCACAAATGTGTAGGCGGGATTGAGAAGACTCTATTTGTGCCAGAGCTTCGGTTGCTTATACCACGGTCAAATCGTGAACAGCGTGCCGAACTCCACTTAATGTGTTTGCGCTGCTACGGCAGCAGGTTGTGTGGCCTCGAGTCAACCTAATTGAATAATCCGGGTTGTAAGGAATCCAACCATGACGGATGGCGATCAATTGATGATCAGAATCCAGAGCGGCGACCAGCACGTATTCGAAGAGCTGGTTGACAACTTTCAGGTCTGTTCATGGAGTTCTTTTTCCGTAACATGTGTGATTCTCAATTGTTGGAAGACCTGATCGATAGATTGGACCAGTAACGCAACGCGGCTGCCGCCACTCGCGAATACCTGACCACACCATCCGCTTGGCCGAAGCTCGCCGCAAACGGCAGCAGTTGGCGGCTAACACGGTTTCGGTTGTCGAGCTCGTGCCATCTAAATTCAGCGAAGAAGCTTCATCATTCGAGTACTCTTGCGCGGAGGATATCGATGCGAAATTGTAGGCCCTGAAATGCGAGTTGGGACGCGGGAAATAATCGAGGCCAATTGTCAGCTGTCGTAAACATCCGTCGGCAATCCGGTCCGATGATTGACTACTGTGGCGATCCCGTTAACTTCGTGCGGCGATAAAGCGGCGACAAAACCTTCAGTGGGCGGGCGAGCGACAGTATAGACCTGGACCAGTTGGATTCGGCCGCCCGATTCGGTAATTTCATTGAGCCGGTCGCAAAATGCATCTATCTCCGATTTCGGTGGCGAGTTGTCGTGGATTTTCATGAACAGACTTTGGATGACGATCGGTCGTTTTTGGGCCGCTTCGGCAATATTGTCCAGAATCTGCCGGAAAGGGATCTTGGTTCGTTCGACCAGTTGGTAATACTCCTCAGTCCCCGTTTCCAACTTCGCCCAAACTTCTCCGTTATTGTCGTCCAGGATTTCTAAGGTGCGTTTGACAACGGGTCGGTGAAACATGCTCGCGTTGGTAATTAGGACCAATTTTGTTTTATGCAGTCGGTGCCGAATCTTCAGTGCGGCGACGCTTTCGACAATGGTGTCAATATTGCGAAACGTTGTGGGCTCGCCGTCTCCGGAAAAGGCAATATCATTTAATCGTCGTAATGGTTCGGGAATATCTTGGAACTGCTCATCATGGTAAATGTCCCCAGAAGTGACGAACGAAAGCATCCAATCTAATTCGTCCATCAGCCGATCGGTCTCGACAAATTTGGTTTCAGACTCGCTACGACGGTTGACTTGGCAGTAGATGCAGTCGAAGTTGCAAATCTTGTCCGGGTTGAGATTCACTCCGATCGAGATCCCTTTGCTGCGACGAGACAGCACGGGATAGACGAACTTGTTTTCGCGATAAGTTCGCGGATGGTCGGCGTAAAGAGAGATTCGTGTCTTGGTCATAGAGTGGCCAGCAGTGAGGGGCCGGGCGTCAGAATTCAAGAAGGGATTCTCGATTTGGACGTGCGGCAGCGTCTAACCTGTAACTTCTGCTCTAGCGTTCACACTTCTTTCGCATCGATCCAAGTCATCATGCTTCGTAACTCCTTGCCGACCTTTTCGATCTGGTGATGTCGGTTGCGATGTCGGTGCGCCTTGAAGGTTGGCTGATTGGCCTTGTTCTCTAAGATCCATTCTTTGGCGAACTGGCCAGATTGGACCTCATCCAAAATCTTTTTCATTTCTTGCTTAGTTTGCTCACTGACGATCCGCGATCCGCGAGTATAGTCGCCGAATTCGGCCGTGTTCGAGACACTGTAGCGCATGTAGTTCAGGCCGCCTTGATAAAACAAATCGACGATCAGTTTCAGTTCGTGTAGGCATTCGAAGTAGGCCATTTCGGGCTGGTAGCCAGCCTCGACCAAGGTTTCAAAGGCTGCCGTGACCAGGGCGCTAACTCCGCCACATAGAACAACCTGCTCTCCAAACAAGTCGGTTTCCGTTTCTTCGGCAAACGTTGTCTCGATAACTCCTCCTCGTGTGCCGCCAATGCCCTTCGCGTAAGCCAGTGCTAACTGTTTCGATTTGTTAGACGCATTTGGCCCCATGGCGATTAGCGATGGGACTCCCCCCCCCCTTTCGTATTCGCTGCGAACCAGGTGACCAGGTCCCTTGGGAGCCACCAACGCTAAATCTACTCCTTTTGGCGGAACGATCTGGCCGAAGTGCACGTTGAACCCGTGCGAGCATAGCAATACATTGCCTTTTCTAAGGTTCGCTTTGATGTCACTGCGATATAAGTCTCCCTGGACTTCATCGGGAAGCAAGACGTTGACCAAGTCACCGCCCTTCGTCGCATCGGCGATCGGCATGGGATCAAAGCCGTGACTGACGGCCAAATCGTAATTCGCGCTGTTCTGGCGTTGCCCAACAATCACGTTACAACCGCTATCCCGCAGATTCTGAGCCTGTGCGTGTCCTTGGCTACCATAACCCAAAACGGCAATCGTTTTGTCTTTCAATAGCGATAGGTCAGCATCGTCTTCATAGTAAATCTTGGCTGGCATGATGCTTTCTTTTCGAATTGGCCATGAGTCTTAATTTTGCGAGTGGCACATGATTGTTGCCGCGAAGGTCGCCAATTGCAAACCAAAAATCCAATATGAAATATCGACTCGTTTACGCGGATTCTGTCTTTTCGACTGGTTGATTCGTTTCGGCCGTATCAATGGTGGCTGTGTCCGATCGCAGCAATGCGATGCGGCCGGTGCGAACGAGTTCCATAATGCCGAACGGCCGTATCATTTCGATAAATGCCTCGATCTTTCCTTCCGTACCGGAGATCTCAATCATCACATGGCCGGTGCTAACATCGACGATTTTTCCACGGAAGATTTCGACTAACTCACGCACTTCACTGCGTTTGCTCCCCTCGACGCGGACCTTCAACATCATTAAGTTGCGTTCGACGTATTCTTGGTTCGAAAAGTCCAGTACTTTGACGACGGTGATCAGCTTTTCGAGTTGCTTACGCACTTGATCCAGCACGCGGTCGTTGCCGCTGACGACAAAAGTAATCCGGGAAAACTCGGGTTTCTCAGTTTCACCCACAGCCAGGCTGTCGATGTTAAAGGCACGCGAAGCTAGCATACCCGAAACGTGAGCCAATACTCCGGGTCGATTCATCACCAACGCTGACAAGACGTGTTTCATACGA
>CAUZSN010000033.1:22500-24760 GCA_963582345.1 Planctomycetota bacterium | reverse complement strand
AACTTCGCCCGCACTCACCTTCAAGCTGACCCCATCCAAAGCCGGTTGCCTGTCATGGCCATTTCCGTTGTTGGCCGCATACGTGAAGCTAATTTTCTTGAATGTGACCGAATTTGCAGGTCGAGGAAGTGGCAGTGGATCGGCAGATTGTTTGACCAACGACGGTTGATCAATTAGCGCGAAAATGCGATCCGCCCCAGCCGCTGACCGCTTCAATTTCGCATACACCGAAGACAGTTTGCGAATGGGATCAATCGTGCCTGCCAGCAGACTATACAACAACATTAGCTGGGAAACACTCATCGGAGCCGTTGACAATCGAACACCCCAAATGTGAGTCGTGTCGCGCAAGACAAGATAGGCCCCTGGCAACAAGGCAATGCAAATCGATAGCATCCCCAACAGTTCCGTGGTCGGGCTGGTAAGAGCATCGACTTGGACAACCTTCATGGCCTTACCGTAATACTCCCTGTTCTCTCGATGGAAGCGTTGTCGATGCCTTCGTCCCGCGTCAAAAGCAATCATGATCTTCGTCGCAGCAAACGTCTCTTCCAGCGACTTGTAAATGCGTGACATGCTCTCCATCATTCGATGGCTGGCCCGTTTCAGAATTTTTCCATACCGATAAAAAACTGCACCCATCATCGGAACGAATAACAACGACACGACCGTCAGTCGCCAATTCACCCAGAAAGCAATGAGGATGCATACCGTGGCTTTTAGAGGCTCGCGAATCACTTTGCCGCCGAGCAATAACAGCCCACTTGACATTACGTTGACGTCATTCGTAAAGCGTGACATCAATTCGGCCGTGCCCTTCATCGACAGCGATTGGTAGTCGAGTGCCAACGTCTGGCGGTAACATTCCTTGCGAATCCCCATGACTCCCAGTTCAACCACGCTGCCGATCAACACGTCTTGAACAAAGATAGCAATGCCTTTCAGCAAGGTGGCGAATATTAGAATGCCGAATAACAGTGCCAGCGTATCGAATTTGTCGCGCGGCACCCAAGGCATCACATACGACTTGACCCATTTCAAGACCATTAGTCGCTGCGAGGCGTCGCTCAGTTCACTAAGCCGACGCGCTTCATGTTTGGCTTTTTCGGAGGATTCTTCGCCACGATCGAACATCCCTCTCCTTTGCGGAGGCGTGCCATATTCGTCATCCACTTGTTGCAGCCGCTCATTGAGTTTGGGAAGCTCTTTTTCTAGTGCACCGATTTCTTCGTCCAATGAGTCAACCAGATTTTTGTCCTGCATGAGGACTTTGACGATCGGAAACGTAAGTGACAGATTAGCCCCCCAGAACAAGGCAACCAGCAATGCAAAAATCACAGACAACAAGAGCTTGCGCCGGTATGGCCACAGGAATGGAAACACTCTCGCGAAATTATCCACAACAACAACCTTGTCCCAATGTTTGATGAATGAGTCCGATAGAGACAGCGCAACCGGATTTCCGTATTTCCCGTACTCGTGCCATATTGCTCAACTCGAAATGCTTCGTCATGCCTGGCTAAGGTTGATGTCGTGTAAGCCTGCGGGTCGAGATTAAACAGAGAAATCTGGCTCAAGTCCATATGAAACGTAACCATGAAAAACGTAGATAGGTACATCATTGCCTGGTCAAGCTGTGTAGTCGGAGGCGGATTGAACTGAACAGCTTCTTGCAGCCCTTCGTCCGAATTTTTGAGAATTTTAAAAATAACGTGGTCACTTGCGACCTTGAATCAACAAGATGGGCAAGCTGCGAGGCGCCAGAAATTTTTTTTGACCAGTTCGTGGAACGAATAAGAGATGATCTTGGCGACGAAGACCGCGAAATGTTGTACAACTACCATCGACACCAAACGACGTCAGTCGTGCGTTCAACCACATTGACTTGCGTTATGGTTTTCTGCTACGTTCCAACTGCGGTCCTTCTTGGCTACCGAGGCTGTTGCGAAGATCGCTTTCCACCGACTGCTCGAAAGGTGACCCTTTTCCAACGACCAGGTCCCCACTTGGACAGTTTCCATTGCTATCTTCGAATCTCTTGGCAGACGCATGCGCGGCTGTTGATAACCGCGACACAAACTACGTTGCCTGCAACGGGTGTTCCGTTTGCACACCTCGCGAGGTGTGTCAGCAACAACGCGGCATTTGAATCACTGCGTTAACGACGAAACCTGATCGAAATGTGTGGAATCGTTGGATATGTGGGATATCGTGATGCAACCAACCTATTGTTGGAAGGGTTGCACCGGCTGGAATACCG
>CAUZSN010000033.1:0-17500 GCA_963582345.1 Planctomycetota bacterium | reverse complement strand
CTAAAGCGAAACGTGGCACTCAAGATTCTTTCGCAAGACAAGGCAAAGAATCTAACTCTGGTCAAACGCTTTCATTCTGAAGCACAAGCGGCGGCCCGCTTACAGCATGAGAACATCGTCAAAACTTTCGACGCTGGCGAGGCACACAGGCAATTGTATATTGCCTTGGAATACGTCGAAGGAACGAACGTCGATCAGTTGATCATAAAACACGGCTCCGTTTCCATCAAACGATCGCTGCATATCGTCAAGCAGGTTACCCAAGCGCTTCGACACGCCTACGAACAAGGCATCGTTCACCGCGACATTAAACCCTCAAACCTGCTGATCACACGCGACGGAACCGTCAAGTTAGCCGACATGGGTTTGGCACGATTGATCGATGAGTCGTCGGAAACTCGAATTACCCGCGTCGGCACGACAGTGGGAACGGTAGACTACATGTCTCCGGAACAGACGCGGGACAGCAAATCAGCCGACGTACGCAGTGATATTTATTCGTTAGGTTGCACATGGTATGAAATGCTGATCGGCAGCCCTCCGTTTCCTGAAGGCAGCCTGACGAACAAAATGTACGCTCATGCGACAAAAGCTCGTCCCGACCTGCGCACGATAAATCCAGACATCCCTGCGGCCACCGCCGTAGTTCTGAACCGGATGATGGCCATCGAGCCAGCAGACCGCTATCAGACGCCGACGGAACTTCTGGACGCTTTGGAAAACTGCTCTCTAACGAATAGCGTGCCGTCCAATTTGAATTTCGTCCCGCTGGTACCGCTGGCCGATGACGACGACATCGTTCAGGCTCTGGTCCGAACAAAAAAATCCCAAAAAAATACTAGCCGCCGAATCTCGACTCCGAAGACGAAAAATCCCTCGAACTCTGGCAAAGCCGGATCAGTAATGTCGCTCAAATGCGCTAAGTGCGGCAAGAACTTCAAGGTCCACTCAACAGCCGCCGGCAAGCGATTGAAATGTAAGAACTGTGGAAATCCGATTTCAGTCCCCAAACTGAAGTAACCATCATTCCCGCAATTCTTCGGGACCTGCGGGCCTACTTCGGAGATCAACGTTGATGTGCAGTTCCCGGAGCTGACGGTCAGTGACGGGAGAAGGCGCCTCGCTGAGCAGGTCGGCCGCTTTCTGAGTCTTCGGAAAGGCGATGACGTCACGAATGTTGTCATCGCCGGCGAAGAGCATGACCCAACGGTCCAAACCCAATGCAATCCCGCCGTGCGGTGGGGCGCCATAACGAAGTGCTTCCAGTAGGAAACCGAATCGGTGTTCCGCTTCATCGGAATCGATTCCCAGCAAACCAAAGACCTTTTTTTGGACCAGCGGATCATGAATACGGATGCTGCCGCTGCCCGCTTCGTAGCCATTGCAAATTAGGTCGTATGACTGAGCCCTCACTTTGCCGACATCATTATCCAACAATGGCAGATCCTCGTGAACCGGAAAACAAAATGGGTGATGCTCGGCATCCCACCGCTCCAGGTCTTCGTTCCAACTGACCAGCGGAAAATCGATGATCCAGAAACTTTTCAAATGGTTCGGGTCGCAAAGTTCGAGCTCTTTCCCCAAACGGCTGCGCAGTGCCGCCAATGCGGCGGACGTAATCGCGTTCTTGTCAGCAACGAAGAACAGTAGGTCGCCTGGTTGGGCACTCATGCGTTCGATGATTGCCCGATGCTCTTCATCTGAAAAGAACTTTGCGATTGGAGAATCGAGCAAGCCATCCTTGACGCGAAAGAATGCCAGTCCTTTTGCACCATAGTCGCCGACGAAAACGGTCAATTCGTCTATGTCCTTGCGGCTATACTTTTCGGCAGCACCTTTGGCATTCAAACCACGGACGCGCCCGCCTTCGGCGAGCGTGTTTTTGAAGACACCGAATCCGCATTTAGCGGCAATGTCGCCGACGTCGATCAGTTCCATAGCGAATCGCAGGTCGGGTTTGTCGCTGCCGTAACGTTCCATGATGTCGTGGTAGCTGTAACGCGGTAGCGGCAATTCGATCGTTTCTTCACGCAATTCCATCATCAAATGAGCGACCAAGCCGTCTATTACGTCCAGAATGTCGTCTCGCTCAACAAACGACATCTCAATGTCGATTTGAGTAAACTCAGGCTGCCGATCAGCCCGCAGGTCCTCGTCTCGAAAACATTTCGCAATTTGCATGTAGCGGTCATAGCCAGCGACCATCAAGAGCTGTTTGTAGATCTGCGGCGACTGAGGCAGAGCGTAAAAGTGGCCTTCGTGAACACGACTGGGCACCAGGTAGTCGCGTGCTCCTTCGGGAGTGCTGCGGCCCAACATAGGCGTGTCGATGTCCAAAAAACCTTTTCGATCAAAGAAATCGCGGGTCGCCTTGGTCAGGCGGTGACGCAAAAGCATCGCATCCTGCAATGCCTGCCGTCGCAGGTCGATGAACCGGTATTTCAGCCGCAACTCTTCATTGGGTAGTTCCACGCAGGACGGTTCGAAGGGTGGCGTCTTGCTTTTACTGTGAACTGTTAAATCGCTCGCGATGACTTCGATCTCTCCGGTGTACAATTTCGGATTCACGTTTTTCGAGCGGCTGAGGACTTCACCGGTGACCTGGATGACGTCCTCGCTGCGCAACCCACGAGCCACCTTCTGCATCTGTTCGTCTTCCGACAGCTTGAAGACAATCTGGGTGATCCCGTAACGGTCGCGCAGGTCGACAAACACCAGGCCATGGTGGTCGCGGTAGTTCTGAACCCAGCCACACAGAGTGGCGGTTTGTCCGATATGGTCTGAACGCAGTTCGCCACAAGTGTGTGTTCGTAACACGGCTGGTCGGCCTTCAGAAAATTGGCACTACGAGCCAGCGGTTGCCGACGATGAACTGACAAGTCGTACCGCTGGACGTACAAGAATTAATCAACGTTACTGTCAGGCAGGCGACGCGAAAGCGTACATTATAGGCGCAAGCAGACGTGCCGCAACGGCAGATGAACACATGGAAATGTGATGTGTAGTGTCGAATCTTGCGGTCGGGAGACAAGACGTGTAAAAGCAAAGACAAGTAGCGGCCCTTGCCGTGATAATAGTCGAAAGAACAACACACCAAAGATCCCGTTGACGTCGACAAGTGATGAGTAAAAAGTCATGAAAGCGTATCCACCCGCGACCATTGGCAGCATTACGTCGCTACACGAAAAGAGTACAGCCAGCACGTGGGAGGTCGGAATCTTTGGCGATTTAACCGATAAACAAGCCGAAATGTTTGGACATTTGCTGGATGTACCTCGTAATAGTCGCGGAACGATCTTTTTCGATTCAGGCGGCGGCAGCACGTATGTCGGGTTGGCATTGGCAAGTTTGATTCGACTACGCGGGTTGAACGCCATCGGCGTGGTCACCGGCGAATGTTCGTCGGCAGCCATTCTGCCGTTTGCCGCGTGCCAGGAACGCTATGTGACACCGCATGCAACGCTGCTGTTCCATCCCATCCGCTGGCAGACCGACGAAGACGTGAGATTGGAAGAGGCCGCCGAATGGGCTCGCCATTTCAAGGTACTGGAAGAGGACCTCGACCGACTACTTTCAAGACTGTTCGATCTCCCCGACTCAAAGCTGACCAAATGGACGCGACCAGGTCGGTTTGTCACCGGAGCGGAATTTGCTGAGGCTGGGCTGGCAAAGATGGTCGACCTATTTTCCGGCGACGTTTGGAGTCAGATCGCTGGCCACCTTAATATCCACTAGTGAACCAGTGTCAAATACTAGAGCGAATACAGAACTCGAGGGATTGCAGTGCGACAAGTTGCACAAGAGAATGAATTGTAGATCAATCGTATAACCACGTATGAGAGCACAGTTGTGCCGCGTCGTAATGACATCCATAAGATTTTGATTATCGGCTCCGGCCCAATTGTTATCGGTCAGGCGTGCGAGTTCGATTACTCAGGCACTCAAGCCTGCAAGTCGCTCCAGGAAGAGGGCTACGAGGTTGTCCTCGTCAATTCGAACCCGGCCACCATTATGACCGACCCAGATATGGCCGACCGCACGTACATCGAGCCAATTACATGGCAGTACGTGCAGAAAATCATCGAGAAGGAATGTCCTGACGCGTTGCTGCCAACATTGGGCGGACAAACGGGTCTGAATATCGCCATGGAGTTGGCACACCGCGGAATTTTGCAGCAGTTCGGTTGTGAAATGATCGGCGCCAACGAAATTGTCATCGCCAAGGCGGAGCAGCGTGAAGCATTCAAGCAAGCGATGCAGAACATCGGCCTGGATGTACCGCACAGCTGCATCGTGCGCAATCTGGACGAGGCTCGATCCGCCAAGCACGAAATGGGCTTACCGGTGGTGATTCGTCCCAGCTACACGCTGGGCGGCGGTGGCGGCGGCGTAGCCTATAACCGCGAAGAGTTCGAAGAGAAAGTGCGCACGGGACTGTCAATGTCGCCGGTCCACGAAGTACTGTTAGAAGAATCGGTGATCGGATGGAAAGAGTTCGAGATGGAGGTGATGCGCGACATCGCCGACAACTGTGTTATCGTTTGCTCGATCGAAAACTTCGATCCAATGGGCGTGCATACGGGCGATTCCATTACCGTCGCTCCGGTCCAGACGCTCACCGACAAGGAGTACCAGCGGATGCGCGACGCCACGATCGCCTGCATCCGAGAAATCGGCGTCGAGACGGGAGGCTCGAACGTGCAATTCGCCATCCAGCCGGAAACGGGCCGGATGGTCATCATTGAGATGAACCCACGCGTCAGCCGCTCCAGTGCCTTGGCCTCGAAAGCAACTGGCTTCCCGATTGCTAAAATTGCCGCCAAGTTGGCCGTTGGTTACCGATTGGACGAGATCCCTAACGACATCACTCGCGAGACGATGGCCTGCTTTGAGCCGACCATCGATTACGTCGTCACTAAGGTGCCACGCTGGACGTTCGAGAAATTCCCGGACGCCGATCCCCTACTGACTATACAAATGAAATCGGTCGGCGAAACCATGGCCATTGGGCGAACGTTCAAGGAATCGTTGCAGAAAGCCCTGCGAGGGTTAGAAATCGGCCAATTCGGTCTGGGCGGTGGGAAGAAAGATTTATGGGGCACGCCCAAGCAACCATCGCTGGAAAAAATTCGCAGCAAATTGTCGATGCCCAACGAAGAACGCATTTTTTACATTCGTTACGGATTCAAGGCCGGTATGACGGTCCCGGAAATTCACGATCTAACTGACATCGAGCCCTGGTTCTTACATAACATCCGGCAAATCGTCGAATTTGAGCATCAGATCCGTCAGGTCAGTCGGTTGGAGGACGTGGACAAGCCGCTTGTACGCCGGGCCAAGCAATATGGTTTCTCCGATCAACAATTGGCCTGCTGGTGGGACACCACAGAAATGGACGTCCGCCGATATCGGAAAAAATTGGGCGTCAAGGCCGCCTTCAAACAAGTCGACACATGTGCAGCAGAATTTGAAGCATACACGCCGTATTACTATTCGACGTATGAATCAGAAACTCGGTCTCTAGGAGAAACCGGAGTTCTATGCGTCACCGAAGACGAAACGCCGCCGCGAGACCCGAACAAGCGACGAATAATGATCCTGGGTGGTGGCCCGAACCGCATAGGGCAAGGGATTGAATTCGACTACTGTTGTTGTCAAGCAGCATTTGCATTGAGGGAATTGGGAATCGAGAGCATCATGGTTAACTCGAACCCCGAAACCGTCTCGACCGACTACGACACGTCAGACCTATTATTCTTCGAGCCGTTGACAACCGAAGACGTGTTGAACATCTGCGACCGCATGAAACCGGACGGTGTGATTGTGCAGTTCGGAGGTCAGACACCATTGAACCTGGCCCGCGGACTGGAAGCGGCCAATGTGACGATCATCGGCACGAGCTCCGATATGATCGATGTGGCCGAAGACCGAGAACGGTTCCAGGCGCTCTTGCAAAAACTTGGCCTGCGACAGCCACCAAACGGAATTACAACCGATGTTGAAGGCGCCCGCCACATCGCCGAGCGAATTGAGTATCCGATTCTGGTTCGACCCAGCTATGTGCTGGGCGGCAGGGCGATGGAAATTTGTTATGACGAGAATTCGCTAGTCCGCTACATGAACGAAGCCGTCGAGGCGTCGCCTGACCATCCGGTATTGATCGACAAGTTTCTAGAAGACGCAATCGAAGTCGATGTCGACGCCATTTCCGATGGTGAGTTGACTTTAGTCGGTGGAGTGATGGAGCACATCGAGGAAGCCGGCGTTCATTCCGGCGATTCTGCCTGCTCGCTGCCTCCGCATACACTACCGAAAGAGATCATCGACGAGATCAAACAGACTGCGTACAAATTGGCAGACGCCCTTCAAGTATGCGGCCTGATGAACATCCAAGTCGCTGTCAAACGGATTGTGGGAAAATATCGGGTTTACATTCTAGAAGTCAATCCGCGAGCCAGCCGCACAATCCCGTTTGTGTCGAAAGCGACCGGGCGTTCGCTGGCCAAAATTGCGGCGAAAGTGATGTCTGGCTTAACGTTGCCAGAGCTAGGTGTAACCGAAGAAGTGTGGCCAAAGCATATCTCGGTCAAAGAAAGCGTATTCCCATTCAATCGATTCGCCGGAGTGGACATCATCCTGGGCCCCGAGATGCGATCAACGGGCGAGGTAATGGGTATCGATGAGCAATTTCCACTGGCGTTTGCGAAAAGTCAGATTGCCGCCGGCAACCGTTTACCCAGCAAAGGGACAGTGTTTATCAGCATGGCAAAAGCACACAAAAATGCGATGATCGAACCGGCCAGTAAGATGGTATCGTTGGGATTCAAAATTGTCAGCACTGAAGGAACCGCACGCATCTTACGCCAATCTGGCGTGGAAGTAGAAACGATCCGCAAGCTACAGGAAGGCCGGCCGAATCTGCTGGACCATCTAGCGAACGGCCAGATTCAGTTCATCTTCAACACACCCAGCGGAAAGGGGGCACGGACAGACGAGGGTAAGATCCGCTCAGCCGCCGTCGCTCACGGTGTTCCGTGCGTCACCACGGTTCCCGGATGTTTGGCGGTTGTCCAAGCCTTACTGGCGTCAGCTGAAAGTCCCACTCCCCACGTCCGCTCCCTTCAAGACTGGATGGCAAAGCTGGCGACTGATCAGACCTGATTTGACGTATCTAACTTCGTGCAAAGGCGTCACTATGACGACTGCTTGTCGTCAGGGATTGCTTCTACGTAAGCTGGTTGCATGTCTCATCGACGTTCGCAATTTATTCTGGGTTCTCGATCGCCTCACCGACTGCAATTGCTGCGTCACGTTGTCGACCCCCAGCTAATCGAAGTCCTTCCCGCTCGATCAGCCGAGGAAGCAGGTTTTGCCGGCCTTAACGACTGGGCAGCGCTGGAACAACGTTTGAAACAAATCGTGCGCGAAAAATATAGCGACGTGCTCGAACAACGACAGTATGCGCTGAACGATGGCGAAGTGGTCATTACTGCCGACACGATCATCGTGATTTCGGAATCAGACGACAGATTGGCAGTGCTGAGGCAACCGCCGAACGACGACACGTGGCCCCAAACTGTGCGCCGGTGGTTTCGCCAATACTATGCTGGTCGAACACATGTGGCTGTAACGGCACTGTGCGTGGCAACGTCTGTCGGAGAACAAGTCGAGCGCGTGGTAAAATCGGAAGTGACGTTTCGACCCGATGTCAATCGCTGGTTGGATTGGTACATCTCGACCAATGAACCTCGCGGGAAGGCGGGCGGCTATGCGATTCAGGGGCTTGGGAGCGTTTTCGTCTCGCACGTTCAAGGAAGTCTGAGCAACGTGGTCGGCCTGCCGCTGGAAGAGCTATTGAACGTTTTCAAGGACTTGGGAATCTCTGTCAGTAACAACTAGTTTTTGTTTTATAACAAATGACAACATCCTGACCTTCTTCTTCGCAAAGGCTTTACCTTAATTAGAACCGCTTGTAAAAGAGATCGTTCCCGTTTTAGGTCGACTTCAACAATTCCAGGTTGTCCCCCATTCGATGCGACTCGGTAACAATGAAAAGATGCAAGTGCCTGGTGACCAGTGAATAGGATGATATCGCCGTCTGTTTTTTCGGAACCGCGATCCGCTTACATTCACGTGCCGTTTTGTGCTCACCGCTGCGGCTATTGCGATTTTACTCTGGTGGCCGAAAAAGATGACTTGATCGACGACTACCTGAGCGCTTTGGCATTGGAATTCCGCAGTTTGAGTCGTCCACGTCAGGTCGAGACATTGTTTTTCGGCGGAGGCACACCGACACATCTGTCTGCCGGACGATTGGCGAGACTGCTGGAACTTACCTTTCGTTGGTTCCAACCAGTTGACGGTTGCGAAATCAGCATCGAAGCGAATCCGGCGGGATTGGACAATGAGAAGATCGACAGACTTGCGTGTTCCGGCGTCAATCGTATCAGTCTTGGAGTCCAGTCCTTCAACAACTCAACACTCGAATTATTAGAGCGCGATCACCGTCAAGACGACGTGGCGTTAATCGTCGAACGACTGCAACGCCGCATTACAAACATATCGCTCGATTTAATTTTCGCTGTGCCCGGCCAAACGCTCACTGAGTGGCAAGAGACATTGAAGCAAGCTATCGAGCTTCGGCCGCAACACATTTCGACGTATGGTTTGACATTCGAGAAAGGGACCTCGTTCTGGACTCGCCGCAAAAACAGAGATTTGATCCCACTCGGCGAAGAGTTACAGCGCGAAATGTACGCGGTCGCAATGGATCAGTTAACCGCTGCTGGTTTCGAGCAATACGAGATTTCTAATTTTGCACGGCTCGGCTTTCGATGCCGACACAACGAGGTGTACTGGACGAGTCGGTCCTATTACGGTTTCGGCCCAGGAGCGGCTCGCTACATCAACGGCCGGCGTGAAACGAATCATCGCAACGTCATGACCTGGCTCAAGCGTACGCTCGCAGGCGAACCAGCGACAGCTGAGTGCGAAGAGCTCTCGGGGGAAGATCGAGCACGCGAAGCGATCATGCTTGGCCTGCGCCAATACGACGGAATTGACCGGGGCGATTTTCGTGATCTCACCGGTTTTTCTCTGGATCAATTGGTAGCGAAGCATATCAGCAGACACTGTCGGTCGGGTCTGATCGAAGATACAGGCTCACATATTCGCCTGACTCGCGAAGGCCGATTTCTGGCCGACACGGTGATCGTCGATTTTCTGTGAGTTTCTATCTGGCTCCGTGCTGGCCAAAATTCGATGGCCATTATTGCATTTAATCCTGATCGAGGAAGCATTGATCTTACCTGACCGACTGCTCGGCGCATCGCAACCCGTAGTACAAAGTGAAATCAAATGTGACAATTGGTTGTCTGATAGTTTCGGTGGTCATAGAATATGCGGGAGTCGTCGATTCAGGCTAACTGTATTTGACGAATTGTGGTTGCCGGCATTTCGAGTTTCGTTATGTTGACTCGTTGCGTCGGAAATTTCGAACTGTTCATCTTGGCAAGAATGACATGCTTTCACGATCCGAGTTATTTACGAATGTCATCGAAATGAATTACCAGGCGCGGCGCAAGTTGGGATGTTGCGTGTATCTGATTTTCGATGCGAACGACTGGCTGCTGATCGATATCGGCTACGAGGACACCGTGGTTGAAATCGTTGAAATGATTCGCCAGATGGATTTCCCTTTAGCTCATTGTAAGTACTTGGTCGCGACTCATGCCGATGTCGACCATGTTCAGGGATTGAAGAAGGCCAAAGAAATGCTGCCTTCGGCGACCACGGTCGGACACACCGACGCATTCCACCTTTTGGCCAAAGGCGACCGCGTGACAACGTACGCCGAAATCACCGCGCAAAATATTTCGATCGAAATGCCCATCATCAAACTGGATCAAATGATTGGCGAGGGTGACATCCTGCGCATCGGCAACATCGAGCTGGAAGTTTGGCACACGCCCGGTCACACCAACGGTCAACTGGCATTTCGTTTGGGACAATTGCTTTTTTCGGGCGACAACATTTATCGTGACGGATGCGTGGGCAATATTGATGCGCATCATGGCTCAGATATTCCTGCTTTTATCAATTCACTGCAGCGAATTCGCGACAGCGACGTTCAGTGGCTTTTGCCCAGTCATGGTCCCATCTTCCGCAAGGACAACGCGCTAATTCAAAGTGCCATTGACCGGATCGATCAATATCAACACATGGCCGATTTTGGCACCTGCGCCGTCGATTGGCCGCTACTAGAGGAATGGGAGCAGGAGCTATCGAGTGGAAAGAACCCGACGCACATTTAAGAGTGTTCGAACAGAAACTGATTGACAATGCAGACAACTCAAGACCTTAACATTCGTGGTACCGCCCCGCTAGTGCCGCCGCGACAGTTGAAAGAAGCGCAGCCAATAACCGAGTCGGCTGCCCGGACGGTAGTGGAATCACGCCAGGCCATCACACAAATCCTTAGCGGCGATGACCGGCGGCTGATTGTGATTGTCGGGCCCTGTTCGATTCACGATCAGGGTGCGTCGCTAGAGTATGCTCGCCGACTGCACGATTTGTCTAAACAGGTCGAAGAGCGCATGCTGCTGATTATGCGTGTGTATTTCGAAAAGCCAAGAACGACCTTAGGGTGGAAGGGACTAATCAACGACCCGCATCTGAACGATACGTTCGACATCCGCGCCGGACTCAAGACTGCCCGCTGCATCTTGCTCGAAATGGCTACCATGGGTTTGCCGACTGCGACTGAGATGCTTGAGCCGATCACACCACAATACATCGCCGACCTAATCGCCCTGGCTGCCATCGGAGCCCGGACGACTGAATCACCCACTCATCGGCAGATGGCCAGTGGGTTGTCGATGCCCGTTGGATACAAGAACGGGACCGACGGCGGTCTACAAGGAGCCATCAATGCCATGCAGGCGACTCGCAGTCCACACAGTTTTTTGGGGATCGACGCCGATGGCAATACCTGTATCGTCCACACAAAAGGCAACCTCGCGAGTCATTTGATCCTGCGAGGTGGCCGTTCGGGTCCGAACTATGACGCTCAGAGTCTGAAATTGACTTCAGAGCAATTGGAAGCGGCCGACCTGTCGCCGCGGTTCGCAGTAGATTGTAGCCACGCCAACTCGAACAAAGACTACCGCAAGCAATCGATTGCTTGGAACGATGTCATCGGTCAACGCGTCGCCGGTAATGACTCGATCATCGGGTTAATGCTGGAGAGCAACCTTCATCCAAACCGGCAGGATTTGCCAACCGATCTGTCGCACTTGAAATTTGGCGTTTCAATTACGGACGCCTGCATCGGGTGGGACGAGACGGAATCGTTGATCTTGGATGCTTACCGGAAACTCGAATCGACGACAGTCGCAGTTGGAACGTAAGACGTCACGCGAATTGGTGCACCGCAATTGATGTTCCGCTTTGTTGTCATTCCGAGTCGAACACCAATCCGGATTCGGTTAAGCCCAGTTGCGTCTTCTTGATTGCCTATTGACCGAATACGTCACTTTGTGGATGTGTCAGTAGAGTCTGGTTCGGAATTCGATTTTTGTAATCCATTCGTGATTAAGACAGAGACTCTGTGTTCGCCTTAGCAATATCGTAATCTTTCTTCGGCCTGTCAAAGTAACGTCGTACAAGATGCTCGGGTGCCGGCCCGGTCAATTTGCTAACCGTGATCGCAAGGAATAGTGAGCCAAACAGACCCAGTAGGACAGGGTGAAATCCACAAACGTTCATGCGAGATCCACCAAACATGGAAGGCACAAATAGTCCAACGATTATTAGAAAACCGCCGATCATCGAGCACAGAGCGCCTTGCTTAGTCATCCCTTTCCAAAATATGCCCAGCATCGTTGGAAACAAGAAGGTGGCTGCAAAACCACCGCCTGTGAAGACAATGATATATTG
The DNA here is from genome assembly GCA_963582345.1 of Planctomycetota bacterium. Classification (GTDB taxonomy): domain Bacteria; phylum Planctomycetota; class Planctomycetia; order Planctomycetales; family Planctomycetaceae; genus CAUZSN01. The sequence goes on along the minus strand of CAUZSN010000033.1, from coordinate 5,563 downwards.
CAGGAAGTCAGGCGGTCGCATGGCCGCGATGGTCACCAGGGCTCCAACAATGGCGGTGGTGCCATAGCTAGCCCACTTCACGACCTTTTCCGTGACTTTCGGGTTGATCGTACGCTGATAGACGTCACGGACCAGGCTCGAGCTGATCATCAGTAAGAAACTGTCCACAGTCGACATGACGGCGGCGAACGGAGCCGCGACAAATATGGCCGCGAGGATCTGGTACCCCAATCCTAACTCCGAGACCACTCGTGTGGCAACCAGCACCATCGCCTTGTCCGAACTTTCTTGAGGAATGTACGGCAGCAACGTGCGGGCGGCGACGAAGATGAACACTAACGGCAGGTAGATAAGGCTGTAGTAAACGGTCACTGTCAGCATCGCCCGTTTCAGGGTCCGGCTGTCTTTGAAGGCCATAAGCCGGACCATCGTGCCCGGTTGTCCCATTCCGGCAATAGCCCACATAAAGAAAAATGAGATGGCCATGCCTAGCGGATGAAACGGCGCGCCGCTGGACGAACGGCCCGGTCCGAAGATCGCCTCGTCACCGCGTATGAACACAAACTTCGCGGGCTTCTTGTCTGGGTCTAGCTCGATTACGCCAGTGGCCCCTTTTGAAACGTGCTGTCCGTTTTCTTCAACGATCTCGTTATTGTCGAACGCAATGCCGACCTCGACAAGCTGGCTTAAGCTTGGATGCTCCTCCAATGCCGCCCTAACGTCGTTACCGGTACTAGTGGTCCTTCCGGAAACATTGGTCGCCAAAGTCACCTCAATAAACGAATCGGACTGTTCCGACCAACGGACTTTGAGCGATTGGTTGGGTTGCTTGGGGTGATGGTATGTGAGTCCGGCTGGCTGTAGGTCTCCGATAGCCTTCACATACAAATCGTTAAACGTCGAATTTCCGTCCGGGTAGACCTGCTTCATCGACGTAACGAGCGTCGGAGGCTGCGCGCAGATGGACTCATTTACCGCGGTCAGTCCGCCGGCCTGGCTCAGTACCAGCGGCACCAAGATTACCACCCCTAACCCCATCACGACGCCTTGCATCACATCAGTCCAAACCACGGCTCGGAAACCGCCATAGGCTGTGTAGAATATGACCGTCCCGGCGAACACGAACAGGCCACCGAGATATCCCCATGTCGCCGGCAAGTTGAATGTCTCTTCGATGATCAGCGCCCCGGCCTTGAATTGGGCAACCAGATTGCACACCGTGAAAAAAATAATGGTGGACGCCGAGACCAAACCCACTGCGGTGGATTCGAAACGGTCGCGCAACACGTCCGGGACCGTAATGGCTCCCGTTTTGCGCGCTATCTGATTCAGCCGTTTTCCCATCACACCCATCGTGCAGATGGGCATGATCATGTAGCTGGCAATCCATAAGGCCAGCACCCAACCATAGCTGTATATCAACGACGGATAACCGGTGAAGCTTCCGCCCGAGGCGCTAGTCGCTGCGAACGTGAACGCCAGCGCCCAACTGCCTAGTCCACGGCTGCCCAGAAAGTATTCACTCATAAAGGACTTCTTGGTCAACAACCGGTGCGAAAGGCCCGCCAAGACAAAGACCACAGCGATGTAGACCAGGAACGTGACAATGGTTGCTGTACTAGTTTCGCTCATGCGGTACTCTCTTCAGTCTCACCTGCTGAATCGGACAGATCATCTTCTACGAACATAACCAGACAGTACCAGACGCTAATGACGACACAGACACCCCATGGCAAGACGACGCCGTAAAACACCCAGTCAGGAATGCCTAGGCCCAGCGGATAGGAGACTGATTGCGGATCCCGATTGAACGATTCAAGCAACCCGACCACTTGCCCCACAGCTGGCCCTGTGGACGATGGCAACGATTCGTGTGTTAGATAGCCGTACAGGTAGCAGTAGATGACCGTGTAAAAGAAGCAGCACGTCCACAGGAACGTTATAAACTTGGCCTCCCGCAGCGCGTTATGGTAGATCGGATCGTCATGCCACAGGTCTTCTTGCGGAGTCGAGTCGGCCATCGAGATCCTCGTACGCTAGAGTGAATATGGATTGGCGGTCAATCGTGCCACAACGTCGAATCATGAATTTTAGTGGCCTAGTCGCACGGATGCAAATTTACACGAGCCATGAACAGTTAGTCGATTAGTTGATTGTGCTCCTTATAACGATGTATCAGAATGAAATAAGGTCGCAGATAAAAGGAGCATATCGGTTACCTTCGTTTTACTTGGTTGCCTCCCGTTCCAGAGCGCCGTACAGACACCGTTGGTTTTTTGAGGATAAAATACCATGTCGGCTTCAGTCGAGCACCTGAAGCGAGTCGGTTTCATTGGTGCCGGTCGGATGGCAACGGCGTTGTCACAAGGGTTGGTCACTGCGGAGTTCACGTCGGCCGACTGCATCGTTGCCTGTGATGTGCTGAGCGCCGCTCGCGAGCGATTCGCGGATGCAACTGGAGCACTCGTGGTCAAATTGAGTACCGACGTGTTGGCCAATGCTGAAATCGTATTCCTGGCCGTCAAACCACAGCAGATGGCCAACATCCTAACAGAGATCAAGAGCCACGTAACAACGGACCACTTGATCGTCTCAATCGCTGCCGGCATTCCACTAAGAATGATGGTCGAGGTGTTGGGCGATGATCGTCGTCTGGTGCGTGTCATGCCGAATACGCCTTGTCTCGTCGGTGAATCGGCTTCCGGATTTGCGCTGGGTGGTGCAGCGAGCGATGATGATGGCATTTTAGTCCAGAAAATGCTTTCGACCGTCGGCATCGCAGTCGCCGTTGATGAAAGTCTACTCGATGCGGTCACCGGACTTTCAGGGAGCGGTCCGGCCTACGTGTATGAGTTTATCGAAGCATTAAGCGAAGCCGGCGTGTGCATGGGGCTGCCTCACGAAATGGCGACTAAGCTTGCGGTTCAGACAGTATTTGGCGCCGCGCAAATGGTGCTCCAAACCGGCGAACATCCGGTCGTCTTGAAGAACGCCGTCACCAGTCCGGGCGGGACAACAATCGCCGGGCTGCGCACACTTGAGCAGGGAGGCCTGCGCAACTGTGTGATCGACGCCGTTCGAGCGGCTACGCTGCGATCGAAAGAACTAGGGCAACCGTCTTAACCGATGATGTCGATTCCGGTCTGATCAGTACCATACGCGCGATCTTGGCGTCTTGAAAAACTGAGCGAAGTGGACGATGAAATCCCCGCAATCCTATTTCAATGGTGACCAGTCGTACGCGGATTCTTCCTTACAAACGATGCCTAATTCCTCTTTTCTTCAATCCACTGAAGCAGTAGTGGCAGTAGCACCAAATTACCGATCAGTCCACCGAACATGGCAACGCTGACTAGGATCCCAAAGTGGATCAGTGGGATAAAATGCGACTGTGTCAGAACCGAAAATCCGACGATCAGTGCTAAATTTGCAAACACCAGTGCACGGCCGACAGCCAAGTGGGTGCGGCGCAACGATTCGGATACGTCCAATCCTCTCCACCTCTCTCGGCGATAGGCTGAAATATAGTGGATACTGGAATCGACGGTCAGCCCTATCGAAACGCTGGCAATCATGGCCGTGGCAATGTTGATCGGTTGTCCAATCCAGCCCATTGTGCCGATGACCAACACAATAGGGAATAGATTCGGAACCAGAGAAATTAGCCCGATCCACAGACTGCGAAACGCTAGAGTCATCATGCCGCCAATGCCGACTGCCGCTAATGCGAAACTGACCAACTGATCGCGGAGTAAACTCTCGATCAAAAACGTCAACAATACGAACAGTCCGGTTGCTGTGGCTCCCGGAAATTCCCGATTGGCAACCTCTTCGACCGCCGAGATCAATCTCAGTTTGCTTTCAGACGACTGCCGCTCGCGCGCCCGCAACAAGATCCGCATACGCCCGGCCTCGGAATTGTACAGGCTCGATTCGAATTCTGGCTGAATTTTCTCCAATATTTTGCGCCGCAACTTTAACGGCATTCGGCTTAGCAGATCCAATCCATCAGTTAAGGCCACAACCTTAGTCAGTCGCGCATCGCCGGTCACCACCAATGCACGCAATTGATCGGCCAACTCACGCACCAGTTCGAGATACTCCGGCGTCAGATCATTGGGTACTTTTGGCGCCGGAAAGTTAATTTCCCACGTCCCAGCCCCACCTAACCGCGTTTCGACAACGTTGAGCGCTTTGACAATCGGACTCGATGCGCGAAAGTTCTTGCTGAAATCAGTCTCAACGGCCAGGAAAAAGAAGCCACACACAGCCAAGGCGGTAACTAGCAACACAGTGATGATGACTGGAACCCATCGACGCGCAACCCATTCGCTCAGATGTCCCAAGAAGCCCATTAGTTGTTTCTCGGCCGGAGCCGACTGCGGATCAATACTCAATCGCCCAAGCAGAATGCCGCCTGGCAAAATACTGGCGGCCGCCACCAGAACCAATAGCGTTGCCAAAGCCATCATCCATCCGAAGCTATGTAGGGGCGTGATCTGGCTGGACAACAGAGCAGCAAAGCCGACGGCCGTCGTCGCACACGTCCAGAAAATAGCCGGTGATAATTCGACAAACGTGTGCCGCATGGACTCGACACGATCTTTCTCCTGCCGATGCTGTCGAAAGTGCACGGTGACATGCGTGACGGTCGCAATGCCGATGATCGTCACGAGTGAATTGAGCATCGAACTGACCATGCTCAACTTCGAGCCGCTAATGACCAGGTACGCTTTAGTCCATAGGACAGTGGCTACGACAACTAACAATGGAAGTACGACCCATCGTAGACTGCGGAACAGAACCAAAAGCACTGATGCCAACAGACTCAACGACCACCAAAACAGTTTTTGGCCATCGTCTTTTACGTAGCGAAACATGTAGTGAATCTGCACTGGCTCGCCAACAACGACAGCGTTCCGGTCGTGAGCCTTGGCGATATCGAATATTTTATCGAAGGTGTGTGTTCGTTCGTTCCGATCTCGCTGACGCGAGTCTTCGTGTTCGGGAATCAGCCGCAGTACGACGGCTGTCGTCATGCGATCGGCTCCAATCAGAATTCCTTCCATTTGGTCCAACACTCTGTCAACCAAGCCGCGTATGCGGAAAAACGGAATGGGAGCAGGAATGGACTCCGCCTTCGCAGCTTGTTCGATGACCTGTGCAAGATCCTGTACACTTCCTGGATTCACACCGGACACGTTTTTAAGCTGCTCGGCGAGATTGCGAAGGCGTTGTTCGCTGTCTTTCGAGAGCCGATCGTCTTTTTGCAACAGGTTCGGGTCAGTGTAGGCAACGATCACAAACTCATCGCCGCCGAACAAAGTCTTGCTTTCCTGGTAGTCCTTCAGGTGTGAATCATCTTCGGCGTAAAGCGACTCGATCGACTGATCGAAATCAAGTCGTTGCGCAACCGGCCATGCTAGCAGACTGACAACGACCGCAAGGAACAGCACAATCAACCGGTTACGAACCAGCAGATCGACCAGTCGACATAACCAGAGTGAATTCGGTTCGCTCATTTGTAGGACTCAGCATCGCAATCATAATTTGACTACACTGC
>CAUZSN010000032.1:0-25598 GCA_963582345.1 Planctomycetota bacterium | reverse complement strand
GCGCAGACTTGCCGACACCGCTTTGCCCGGCCAATGCAGTTTCGCGGTTTTGCAACAACGACCGAAGTTGCGAGATGCCTACTGAGTTGGTTGCGCTGGCTAAAACCACACTGTATCCCAGCCTGCTGTACAGTCCCGCGATTGGCTGTAACTCGACTACGTTAACCAAGTCGATCTTGTTAATGCAGATTACAGCGTGTACCTGGCCCTTTTCCGCGCTGATCAGAAAACGATCGATCAAATTCGTTTTCAATGGCGGATCAGCGGCTGAGGCGACGATCAATACCTGGTCGATGTTGGTAACGAGCGCATGCTCCTGGCGCTGGCTGCAGCGTGACAGTGTGCCGTGTCGCGGGTTAATCCGTTCGATGACGCCACACTCGTCATCAAGTGGTTGAAACAGAACGTGATCGCCGGTGACGACTGCGTTCCGTTGGTTGCGTAACATGGTGCGGACGACGCGACGGATGGTGCACTTGTAACTCTTGCCGCTTTCGTCCTGTACGACGGAGTTCTTACCTACAGCACTGATCACACGTCCGATACGGCATCTTGTTTCGTTGATGTCGCGCAGCAACTGTGTTTCTTTGCCGACGGTCTCCTCGACGCCGATAATCGTGCGATGACGGGTCAAATCTCCCTTGCCGGAAAGCCGCTCGCTTGTCGGCAAATCGACGGCATTTGATTGCTCATCCATAAGCTGTTCGTCCAGAATCTGCCGAGGCAATTTTCGAGTCGCAGTGGTTTTCTGGCGGTTTTTTCGGAATGCGACTCGGATCTTTTTTTTCTTTTTATTCGCCACAAGCGGTTTCTCGTTGTAATCTTCAAACGCAAAAATGTGTCGATCGACTGCTGTTCAGGAATCCAATTGCTATGTACATTTGTTTTATCGAGACTAGTTAATGTACGAACGGTCGCGTAGCACGTCAAACTTTTGGGTCAACAGCAGATGGCCTTTCGCGTTGGTGCGGTGTACAATAAGTATGAACCGGAGTGGGTTGAGCGGTCGCTACGGAGGGATTTTTCCAATTGGAAAAGTCAGTTCCGTGGAGGAAAGTCCGGGCTCCAAAGGACATGGTGGTGGGTAACACCCACCGTCCGTGAGGATAGGGAAAGTGCAACAGAGAGTAGACCGCCAATCGTCCAGCATCAGTTTCACAAGTCGCGTCCAATTCCGCTTTGCGATGCCGAATCGTTTCGGGATCGACACGGAACAACACGTGTTCCATGTTGCTGATACTGGGAGGAGGCAAGGGTGAAACGGTGCGGTAAGAGCGCACCAGCAGGCCAGGTGACTGGCCTGGCTTTGTAAACCCCATCAGGAGCAAGACCAAGCAGGGAGCAGTGTCCCGCACCAGTTTTGTGAAGCATGCAGGTTCAGAGTGATCCGTGCTTTGCAGAACTGGTGTGGGGCCGCGGGCTGGTCCGGTCCGTTGACGACTTCTGGGTCGGTCGCTCCAGGCGGCGGGTAACCGTCGTCGCAGAGAAATGGCCGCTCTCGACAGAACCCGGCTTACAGGCCCGCTCTGGTTCATTTTTATCTTTTATCTGGGATGGGACTAGACATGCGAATTTTCGTATTGGGAATTTGTCACTGGTGCCCTCAGCGTGAAAATCAGTCGATGGACGCTGATGGATCACCAGTTTTCGCCTGTGCGAACGGTGTATGCGGTTGCGGTGTCTGTCCGGCCTCCGGGTGATGGGACAAGACTTCCTGGACCTGACGGGAGTCAGGTGGCTGCGATTCTGGCAACGTAGAGTTTGAGGAACGCGACTCTTTCTGCCTGACCACAGTTGCTTTCATTAACACCATGCCCAATGGACCCGCGAGCAACGCAGGTAGGAAGATCACGTTTGCTACCAGTGCGGCACCAATTAGCGAAGCCATCAGCCAGCCAAAGCGGCTGATCAACAGCAGGTTTGCCGGATACAACATCAACAAACCAATTCCAACGGCTAGGCTAGTGTGCCACATGGCCGGTCCACACCGGGCCAATGCTTCTTGGATTGCTTTACGGCGAGTGCGACCATTGGTTATGCCGGCGCGGAACCAGGTCAACAAGTGAATCGTTTCATCGACGGCGATACCTAATGCGACTGAAGCCGTGATCATCGTTCCGATATCAACGGGCATCCCGGACCATGAAATCAATCCGAAGATTACTCCGACCGGCATCAGGTTGGGAAGCATGGTCATGAAGCCGGCGGCCAAATCCTTTAGCAGGATAATCATTACGAGGGCAATGACGCAGAACGCCAGCCCGAAGCTCCAAATCAGACTATCCAGCACTGCTTGCTGAGTTTTCAGGAAGACAGGGACCATACCGGTTACGACGTGCTGCGCGCCAGAATGGTACTTCAACACCGACTTCACGATTTCGTCCAAGTGACCAGTTTGCTCATCGGTGATCAGTTCGCTGTAATTTAGATCGGACATTAGGGCCACTTGAGCGGTCACTCGCCACAACTCGTCGCCTTCCTGAATTCGTAACCGACGGGAATCGCTGATAGGCAAATCAATCGAGTTCCCCGAAAATGAAATAAACGACTTTACACCGGAGACGTCGCCTTCCCGGATCCGCGTTTCCAACACGTTCGCAGTTTTATTGTACCGGGCTTTGACCAGGAAATTGGCATCATCCGGCGGTTGTTTGGAAACCGGTCGGAACGAAGCCAGCGAAAGTGTGCCGCTGATTTCTGGGTGCTGGCGGACCTTTTCTTCGACTTGGCGGATTACTTCCATTCGCTCCAAAAAATTCATTTTGTCACGCATGTTTTCATCGAAGCAAACGATTAACTCGAATGGCACAATTCCGGACAGGTTCTCTTCCAGGAACCAGTAATCACGAACGACGACGGAGCTATCGGGGAAGTACCGGATCGCCTTTGTTTCGGTCTTGAACCATCGCAGGCCGTAACTGCTGCCGACAAACAATACAATGGCCACGATCGAAACCGGAAGCTTATAACGAGCCACCTTATTGCCCAGAAACTCCCAGCCCGAACGATCGATATCGACGACTTGCTGAGATCTTACAGGCCAGAATTGCAACAGAGCTGGCAATCCATACAGCACAACCAGTAGAGCGATTAGACAACCGACAGCCGAGTAGAGTCCGAAATGACGCACGGGAGTCAGTGAACTGGTCAGTAAGGACAAGAGTCCAATTGCCGTGGTCAGACTCGCCAGCGTGCAAGGTTGGCGAGCCATCTGAGTCGCTTTGACAACCGCTGTCCGCACGTCTTGATGAGCGGAATGCTTCCAGTAATTCGCAACGTGAATCGCGCTGGAAAGCGTCAATACCAACAGTAAGGACGGCATGACAACCAGGACCATATTCATGCTTCCGCCCGTAACTGGCACCAGCGAAACAGTCAGTAGCACTGTGTAGTACGAGACAACCAAAACTAGAATCGCCAGCCGTGCGCTACGCAGCATCACAAATGCCAAAACAATGCCAACCAGTCCCGAAAGCAAAATGATCGAACGTTCGTGCAATCGAAACATGTCGAAAACCGACGTGCGCAGTGATATGCCGCAAAATTCGCACTGTTCTCTTTTCGGATCATTTGCGTAACCGCAGCCGGAACACTCACCGGCAACAATTGGATTCCATGCAGCTTTTTTGACGGCTTGATTCATGGCGGAGTTCACGACCGGCCCACCGGCCATGTGAAGTTGATCAGGCTTGATCCCGACTTCTTTGCCAATTCGGCGAATGGCAAGCAACGTTCCGCTCTTGTCCGCGACACCTGCTTCGGACAGCACGACCGATAACGCCACTGGCGTTCCAGACGCGAAGAAGCAGTCTTCAACTAATGCGGTTCCCTGCGGCGCGTCGCGCATGCTGCGGGCCAACGATTGGAACTGTTGGACCATTTGAGAGGCCGACTGCATTCCGTCCCAACGAACCTGGAAGTCATGTTCTGGAATGTCAGGGAACGTTTGCGTTGCTTTCGTATCGTCGTCCGAATCTTCTTTGTTAAATGCTAGGGCTTCAGCCGTTTCGCTCCATTCGACTTCTGGTTCATGAATTTCAATTTGTAAGTTGAGTTCCAATTTTGTTCGCTCTTTGAGCGTTTGGACGACCGCGTCCTTGCGCTTCCGACCGGCTTCGGTCAGTAGCAGCTTCAATTTTCCCGTGCCAATCAATACGCCTTGCAAACGCCGGATTGCCTCGTCGAGGTCAACATCGTACTTCATCATTTTCGCGATCAAGTCGTGCGGCGTGACAACGCTGTCAATCAGTTTCAGTCCATTCCGACGAATACCCTGTTCGTCTTCGATGCCGTTTAACCGTTCTGCGAACTCAGTTGCTCGTGGGTCGTTCAGTGTGCTGCCTTCCCAGGAGATCAGCACGCGGTCCTTGTGGGGGAAGCTAGCCAGATACCAATTTAACGTGCGTGCCTGAGGATCGTCCGACGGCAACCACGATCGAATGTTATTGTGCATGTGGATCTGCTTCACCGACCAGATGGCCGGAGGAATCAGGAAGACCATGGCCACCAGGATCCACAGGGCCAATCCATGGCCCCATCGGTCGCGTCTTTCGAAAAAGTGCGTCATTCCGAACTCTTGCAGTTTCTAAGTTTGGCAGGCAGTCAATTTAGTAGGTGCCGACACCAATTGCTGTGCAGGTCTCATGGATTAAAGATAGGCTGATTCGAGTGGTGCCGCTTTGGATACAACGTAAAAGGTAGGGCTCAAAGGAGCTTCACTACATCGAATAATCGACGCAATCAGAAACGGACTTGTTTATGGCCTCGATTCCGATCTGATTGTTGAGGATTTTCTTTGCAACGTAAGCGTCATCACGATTTTTCGGGCGAGGTCAATAGTGCGATGTAGGCGAAATGATAAACGGCTTTGGTCATGCCAAATTAGGCAGATGGGAAAATCGTAGCAATTTGGATTATTTTTTTCGAGCCCAAATAGGAATCGCATAGATCAGAGTTTTTAGGAATACAAGTCGCCGTCAGCACAGATAAAGTTTCCAACAACGTCAGTATTTTAGGAATTGATGATCCGATTACGATGAGGACATGCGTCGGGTCACCGACAAAAGTGGCCGGCGCACGTTGAATTGAGATGAATATAGTAAATCCAAACCATTATTTCTTCGTGACACGTGCAAACACATTACAATTCAAAGTCTCTTCTGATCAACGCGAATTCAAGAGGTATGGTATGTCTCGTTTATTCCGACACTCATTGACACTTGTCGTTGCTGCAATATGCACTGCGTGCTCAGACGATGCGCCAACACCAAGTGTAATTTCGCGCACTGCGGACGATCGCATCAACAAAGAAAACTCACCATTTGTCGCGAAAAAGGATCATGGTGTCACACAGACAGTTGATGTGTCGGTCCGGAACTCGCTTGTCGGAAAATGGATACTTACTTTGAGTAGAGGACCCAGCCAGATTTATGCCTTTCTATTGGAAGTAACTCAAGAGGAGGATCTATCGTTCAAAGTTAATTTACAGGCGTCCTTTTTTCCCAATTCAGAAGTTGGCGCATTTCGCATCAAGAACAATTCGATCAATCTAACACTGAAACTGGGCGACCAGAGCACAAATTTTGAAGGAATTTTTTCGGACGGGACCGTGTTGGGGAATGCGGCGTTTGACAATGGCACGATTCTCATTGCTCGGATGATCGCAACTGATCTCAACAGCCTCGACCAATTTCAGGGGGCTCAAGACGATCCTAAAAAAAACGCTTTTAGCGAGGCGGTTGCTCAAGAAGCGAAATTTAAGTCGTTGCAGAATTTTATTGAAGAACATCCACGCAGCGCTTTGGTTTTCACAGCTTTCGACGAGCTAGTTGCGATTGGTATAGACAAACAATTGGACGCCAAGGCCTTCGATGAATTGTTCGCCGCCTATGTCGGCCTCTCCCGGAAATGGGGGTCGAGAATGGAATTGACATCTCAACGGAGAGTCGTAAACCAGCTAGTACGCAACGCGTATTTGCTCGACTCGGCATTGAAATACATTAAGGAAATCGAAAGCAGTCTGTCGAAGAAGCAAGCCGTCGCTTGGAAATCGTTCATCGACACCAGCAAGGGACTGGCGTTAATTTTAACCGACGATGATGCCAATCAAGAAGCTGGCGCGGGCATTCTTCGGTCAGTCCGTGAAGAGGACTCTTTCAATCCTAGAATTACGTTCGCATTGGCCCAGTACGCTGAGAAGAAGGAAAAAACGGATGAGGCCCTCAAACTTTATGCTGAACTAACGGTGGTGCCTGATATGGAACGTTTACTGTCGAGGCAATGGTCTAATCAAAACGTCAATCATCGGCTTCCCAGGGAAAGCGTTGCTCGACTATGGAAACAAAAGCATGGCGTTGTGAATGGGCTGGATCAGTATCTCGACGAAGTTTATTTAAAGAAAATTACACCGTTTGCCAAGAAACAAATCGAGTCGCGTCCACTCGATGCGGGTCACCGTGTTGTCCTATGCGAATTGTTCACGGGAGCTCAATGTCCGCCGTGTGTGGCCGCTGATGTGGCAACGGTGGGGCTGGCAACGACTTATCCCAAATCGGACGTGATCGTCCTGAGATATCACCAGCATATTCCGAAGGCTGACCCGTTGGCGAACATCGACTCGGAACGTCGCCTACTGTACTACGGCGGTCGAGGAACACCGACAGTTTGTCTAAACGGAAAAATGGTGACGGACAACGTCGGTGGCCACCTGTTCAATGCCGAGGCGGTCTATCAGCGACTGTGCGAAGCCGTTGAGTTGATGCTGGTTGAAAAAAGCAATATTAGGTTCAAGCTGAGTGCCCATGCCGAAAGCGGCACATTCAAAATTTCAGCAGTAGTCAGCGGATTGTCCAAGCCGTCCGACCAGCATCGTCTACGATTGATTTTCGCAGAAGATCATGTTTCGTTTGTCGCGCGCAATGGAATCCGGCTCCATGAGATGGTCGTCCGTAGAATGATCAGTGGTCCGGATGGAATTGTACTGGGCAATGAGCGAATGAGTTATACCAAGTCGATTGCACTCGCTGATCTTAAGCAGCGGCTGCTCGATTATTTGGATAAATTCGAAGAGGGACAGGGCATCAGGTTTTCCGCGAAGCCGCTCGAATTAAAACACTTGCACCTGGTAGCCTTCGTCCAAAACGACGCGACGAAGGAAATTGTTCAGACGGCTGTCGTTCCAGTTACTGGGTTCTTGGAATATTTTCCTAAAATGAAGCCGGCGTCAAGTAGACAACCAGACAAAAAAAGAAATCCAAGCCAGGTGAGCAAGAGTAACGATGACTGACGGGACTGTTGTCGACCTGGATGAATTGCAATCGTGTGCGGCCGCCAATGTGTTAGCGTCGAACCAAGTTGCAGTTCAACAATCGAAGTCCGATCGTCAATGTTTAACGTTTTCTTGGGCTATGTCTTTTACCAAATCGGTCTGTTGCCAGTGGAAGTGAGCTACGTGGACGAGGAAAATATCCAGGGTCTCAGGCAACACGTCCAGTGCTACGAAGAACCGTCCGAAGCCGCTAACTTTTGAGCGAAACTACTTCAGTCAAAAAAATCCGATGTGCGGCCCAAGTAACGTGTAGCGTGAACGCGTTAATCTTCCTTTTGAGAATTCTGGTCGGTCGAAGAATATTCGATATCATCCGACACGTCGTCTTCTGTTGTGGCGATCTTGGGTTCTTCGGAGCCAGTAGAGGCTTGTAGTTCGTGCGGCTCTACCACTTCTAGCCCGGGCACGTTGATTTTCGTAATCAGGATCGAGGTAAACTTTTGCCGATGTCCGGTGTGACGTCGCGAATTCTTGCGTCGTCGAAATTTTTGAATTTCCAGCTTTTGCCCCTTTACCAGTGAACTAATCACTTCTCCTACCACCGCAGCTCCATCGATCGTCGGCTGGCCGATGGAACTGGCTCCACCAGCGTTTGCCAGAAGAACGCGGTCAAAGGCGATCGAATCGCCGTTCTTTGCATCGGCGCGATAATCGACCGTCAACGTGGCACCCGGCTGAACACGATACTGGTGACTTCCATCCTCGAACACTGCAAACATCGTTGTGACTTTCGTTGTGTTATCCGATTGAAAACTTGGACGTGGGTGGCATTTGCTGAGGTCTAACGACAGTGTGCTTTCGGGTAAAATAGAAGGGCAGCTTGATACCGTCGCACCCCAAACTTTCCAAGGTCATCGAAAGGGTAATTCTACTCACTCGTTATTTAGATTTCGAGTCGCCGGAGTTCGGAATCTTGACGAGATTTCTGGTCGAAGTTGTGCATTCAAGACTCAAATGGTTGGGGCTGACGTTGGGCCGTGTATTGATAGAGATTTTCACCTCGCACATTTCTTCGATATCATTGATATCACGGCGCTTCCGGTTGTTCAGGTAGCTGCCTACTTGATCATGAACTTCGACAACAATGTGACTGACGTCGTCCCGGTTGGCTGACGTCATCAGCATCCGGATCACTTCAATGGCGACGCTTTCCGGGGTTTTTACCAGACCAGTGCCATTACAGCAGGGACAGTCTTCAAAAACTCTGCGTCGCAATGAGGGACGGATTCGTTGGCGAGTCATTTCGATCAACCCAAAGGGGCTGATCCGCAGAATCTTTGAACGGGCGCGGTCGCGTTTGATATTCTCGCGCAATTCCCGTTCCACGCCTCGCCGGTGCCGTTCCTCACGCATGTCGATGAAGTCGTTGACAATCACGCCACCTAGATCGCGAAGACGAATCTGACGGCAAATCTCTCCAGCGGCCCGCAGATTCATCTGATAGGCAGTTTCCTCGGCATTGTCGTCCGCTCGAAAACTGCCGCTGTTCACGTCGATTGCTACCAGTGCTTCGGTTTGATCGATGACAAGTGAGCCGCCGCCTTTCAATGGGACATTCCGAGTTTGAATCTTCGCGATTTCGTTTTCGATGTTGTACTTGTGGAAAATGGGTTCTTTCCCTTCGTACAGTTTGATGCGATTCACATTTCGGGGCAGGACGACCTTCATGAATTCCCGGGCCCGTTCGTATGTGACTAGCTCGTCAATCCAGACTGCGTCAATTTCGCTGGTGAAGATGTCGCGAATTGTGCGGATGATCATGTCGCTGTCTTCGTAAATGTCAACGGGAGTTGGCAGATTCTTGATCCGCCGTACAATGACCCGCCACAATCGGACTAGGTAGTTCAGATCACGCTGCAAGTCTTTCTTTGTGCGGTCCAGGCCAGCGGTGCGAATGATGAAGCCAAGTCCCGGTGGAGGGTTCAACTCACTCATGCTAGCACGCAATTTTCGACGGTCGTTCTCGTCGTTGATTTTTCGGCTGACACCGACACGCTGCAAGCCGGGCATTAAGACCAAATAGCGCCCAGGGATGCTAATGTACGTTGAAAGCGTCGGGCCTTTCGTGCCGATGCCTTCTTTGATGACCTGAACTAGGACTTCACTGCCCCGCTTGAATACCTCCTGAATGGGGGGCTTGTTGCGAACACTACGTTCGTTGTGGTGTGAGCGTCGGTGTTGCGGACCGTCGACCAGATGTTCGTAATATTGATATTCAACATCACTGATGTGCAGAAAACCGTTCCGGCCGACTCCAAAGTCAACAAAGGCCGCTTGAATGCTCGCCTCAATGTTGACAATTCGTCCTTTATAAATGTTTCCGACGTAATTTTCTAAGCTGCTTCGTTCAACATACAATTCCTCCAGCAAGCCGTCCTCCAGGATTGCGATCCGGCTTTCTTCAGGTTGCAGTACATTGATCAGCATTTCTTTTTTCATCTGACACCCTTCCTTGAGGGGTGTGTATTCCGACATTGTCTACATCACCAAATCGGGACAGATTCGATTCAATTCTCCCCGCAAGTAATTGTCTACGTCGCGGGCTGTCTCCAAAGTCAGCGAATGGTCGGAAATTTCCTTGGCCTGCTGGATACTCATGTTACGAATAATTTCTTTCAGCTCCGGGATGGCATGCGGCGTGACGCTAATGTTTCGAATACCCATTCCGACCAATAACGGAATGAACGTCGGATCCGAACTCATTTGTCCACACACCGTAACCGGTACGTCATGCTTTGCGCCAGCCTGGACGACCGACTGAATCAGTCTCAGGATAGATGGATCGCCTGACTTGTACAAGTTGGCGACATTCTGATCGGAACGGTCGACTGCCAACGTGTATTGGATCAGATCGTTGGTTCCGATGGAAAAGAAATCCACCTCCAGCGCGAATTTGTCGGCGAGCATGGCGGCGGCAGGGACTTCGACCATCATGCCAATAGGAACGTCGCGTTTAAATGTAATTTTTTGTTCTTCAAGGTCTTCTACTACGTCGCCGAGAATCATTTTCGCTTGCCGCAGTTCCAGCAGCGAGGTGATTAGGGGAAACATAATGCGCGCATCTCCCAATACAGCGGCACGCAGGATAGCGCGAAGCTGCGTTTTGAACAATGGTAGATTCTGCAGACTCAGCCGGATGCTGCGCAGCCCCATTGCTGGATTCATTCCATCCGTTTGGAACTGGCTGTAGGTGCCGGGAATCTTATCGGCGCCGAGGTCAAGCGTGCGGATCACGACTGGCATTTGTTTGAAGGCGCTGATCACGCGACAGTATGCCTCGTAGTGGTCCTCTTCCGTCGGTTCGCGGTCGTTTTTGAGGTATAGAAACTCAGTCCGGTACAGTCCGATGCCGTCAGCCCCACGTTGCGTGCAGTGTTCGACTTCCTCGGGAAATTCAATGTTTCCCATCAAATGAATTCGGATGTTGTCAAGAGTCTCGGAACGTAGAGGCCGGAGCGACTGCAGATGTTGGGTGAACGAATTAAACTGCTGCTCAAGATCCCTATACTTGTCCAGAGTGTCCTGGTCAGGATCGATGATGACTTCGCCGTGGTTGCCGTCGATAATTACTGTGTCACCGCCGGAAACATCGGAAAGAAAATTACCGATGCCAACGACCGCTGGGATTTCCAAGGCGCCCGCCAGGATGGCCGTATGGCTAGTTTGGCCACCGACCTCTGTCGCGAAACCTAGTACGAACTTCTTATTCAGGCTGGCGGTTTCACTGGGAGTCAGATTGTGAGCCAAAACTAGCACCGGTGCAGTCAGATGAGCCAACTCCTCACGCCGTTCACCTAGCAGGTGCCTGAGAATTCGTTTTTCGAGGTCGAAGATATCAACAGCACGCTCAGCCAGATAGTGATTGTCCAGATTCTGGAAAATTTTTGCATAGCGGCGCAACACTCGGCTGGTTGCAAATTCGGGAGAATAGCAGTGTTCGCTGATCAAACTGTCAATCTCTTGAATCAATTTTGGATCGCATGCCATCTGAAGGTGAGCTTCGAAAATGGCTCCGTATTGCTTGCCCAATTGATCGCGAGCTAGTTCAGCATTCTTGGAAATTTCGGTGTACACAGTGTCCAAGGCGACATGAAACCGAGCGATCTCAGTCTCGACCGCATCCACACTGACGAAGTGCTGAGGGATTCGGAACCCCTCTGTCCCCAGGAGCATGGCAGAGCCGGTGACGACTCTTGGCGAAACGGCGATTCCACGTTTAACAAACATGATTCCGAACGGATTCGTTCCAGAGATTTGTTTCGGACATCGAAATTCGGACTTCAAAGACGAAGCCCTCGCCTATGTATCGACCGATTCTTCACAGTTGAAGTTCGATTCGAATAACTTCACGAGTTCTTGAATCGCTTCCGAAGCACCTTCACCAAAGGCCTGCAGGGCGAGTGTTGTGCCGTACTCAGCGCTTAACGACATCACATCGAAGATGTTCTTGGCGTCAACGGTGACGTGTTCTCGTATGATTCGTACATCACAGGAAAAATTGGACGCAGCCTGCGCAATGCGCGAGCACGGCACTAAATGCAATCCTTGCTTCAGATTCACACTGACGGTTTGGCGACACACGGCGATTTGTGAATTCTTGTTTCATGAAACGTTTGCTGGGCGGCCTACTTGCCTCGTTCAGAACGCCAGCGTCGTGCGGACGCAGACCGGTTGAATGACCGAGCCGGCAACCACCGTCGCAGAACGTTAACCCAACTGGTTGTTATCCGCCTCTTTCAACAACTCAAGGACTTCTTCCTTGGACCGCACCTGTCTCATAAAATTGCAGAAGTTTTGATTCCGCAGATGCCTGGAGATGTTTTCCAGACAGCGGAGATGATCACCGGGCTGATCGGGTGGCGAGATCAACAAGAACAGAACATAAACAGCTTCGCCGTCCAAACTTGCAAAGTCAACTCCCTTTTTCGAAAGAGCAATCGTAGCGACTAGCCGGTCGACCGACGGGTGTTTAGTATGCGGAACGGCGACACCGTTCCCAATTCCGGTCGAGCCCAGTTCTTCTCGTTTAAGGATGGCAGTTACGATGCCATCTTGGTCGTCCTGTTGGACGCATCCCGCATTCTTCATACTGCCGACGAGAGCGCGAATCGCTTGCTCTTTTGTCTCGACGTCTAAATCGGCGATGATTGCTTCGGGGACCACGAAGTCCAACAACTTCATGAAACGCTCCTTTGCCGGATGGAATCGGGATGCAGCTAGAGGCACCTCGATGTTCTGTATTGGTTGTTACAGTACGTTAAAAATATAGATGTCATTGCTGGACAGATTCACCGCAATCGATGAACTAACGAGTCAAGTAGCGGGCTCTTCTGATTCAGCTTTTGACGACTCACGTTCGGCGATTTTGTTAATCGACAAGACGCGACGGTGGTCCTGAATTTTATCTTTGTACTTTCGGATTTGCTGTTCCATCTTGTGCATTGTTCGGTCATAGGTTGACGGTACGTCATCGCCGATGTCGTGCGCCACAAAATTATGCTTGTGCTCCGCGTTAACCAGGATTTCAATTTTCACGTGGTCACCTTCGTAATCCACAGTCACCTGAATGGCAGTGACGCGTTCGAAATACGTGAGGAGTTTTTCCGACTTTGTAATTATATATTCACGCGTGTGGTCCGAAACATTCCCATGCCGACTCGTGATGGCAACCTGCACGAAGGAACCTCCTCGGCTGAACAAATCACGAGAACGGACAATTGCTGTTTGCCACAAGAAGATTGTAGTGCCAGCCGAAAAACCGTCAATCGAATGGCAGCGTAACAAATTCAGCTTTCCGCCGCTTTGATGAGCTCGTAGCAGTCGGGTCGCGAAGTGCAATTATGAAGAACCTATTAATTTGCTGTCTGGGCGAGGCCATTCTAGCCATCGATCATTAGCAATACCAGCGACAAAGGACGATCCGTTATTGGGCAATCAGGTGGACGCACCAAGCGGCTGTTCCGGAACGAGTGGTCCTAAAACTCATTCTAGTCGTCGGCGTGGCCGACAGCTACACCAACGTCCTCGATTTGTTGTAAATCTTTTTGTATTAGTGGTATACGTTTTGTCTTGCTGAATTGATTAAGCCAATTTTCCCATCGAGATCGCGTGGAGCGATCGGAATTTTTCAGCTCCACGCCGAAACTATCCGCAGCAGTTCGGGTTTGATGCATCATCCCAAGTTCTTGCCGATTTTCTATTTCCTTACACAGGCACACTAGAAAAACGTCGATCTGCGAATGGATGCATCGATTTGGCGATCTGGCAGCCTGTAACGGTGGCGCACACAAGTATCAGAGCGGATACTCGAAGAATAAACGGCGGCTGTTTCGAATTGGTGTTAGATCGCGTTTGGTCTGTCTCGACACGCAGCTCTTCACGAACAGTGGATTATTTCAAGTATTTGACTGGTTGATGCATTTACAGAACAGACGCCATTTTGTGGCTATTGTACTTTACGCATCTTTTCAGTCGTTTGCTTGCCGGCCGTGATATCAACTTCTTCAGATTCAGCGGACACTTCGACGGCTTTAGCGTCCAATCTCGGCTCCCACTGCTTGGGGACCATTTGAAACTGTAGTGATGGCACATGCGAGTCGTTATTGATCGACGTTGCCATACGGCCCACTTGACAACCAACCACGCCAATACTGACGGACAGCGATAGAATTGCTACAACAACTCTTACCATACAGGTCTTCGTGGCGAACCAGAGGGCTAACTTCATCCAGTCATCAACGTGATACGCTACAGTTGTGTGAGACAATTTAAATCAGCACGCACTCTTCGTTCGCCGACGGCTCACGGAGTGATCCTGCCACCTTTCACATTGACGACGACGTACCGCGCGGGTTGGTAGCAGAAATCCACGGTTGGAGGAATATCAATTTTGCATGTCAAACGTCACGGAATGAGGTCCGTAGCACGAATTGCCCGGGCGAGACTTCGCCAGCATCGCGTCGGCCGCAGCGACTAACGTTGCAGAAATGCACGCGTAGCGTCACTAAGGCATGAATTTCTAACTGTTTTGTTGCACATCACTTACTTCTTGATATCAGGTTGAAAGTCGTTGCAACTGTTGATTTCAGTCAGTATTCAAATACGGGATGGTGCCAGACAAGCATCTAAAGACGCATAGTTTTACGAATTGATCAAAGCGTTAAGGCTTCCGCGCTTATGCAAACGACGACTAACAGTTTGTCAAGAAAATTTAACGCTTTCGTCGAATTGGCATTCAGGGCGATTCACGTGGCTCGCGTCAAGAAAACAAGGGAGCCGGAATGGAGAAGTGTCCTGCTTGGAAGCAAGACAAAATGAATGTCGCGACGCAAGATGACCCAAAACTCTAACTGCTCCAACAACAAACAGAAGAACCTATTCCATGACGAATTAATTTCACGAACTGTTGAACGAGGAAGCTGGTGTTATCATTTCGACCGAAATGGTCATTGTTGTTACCATCGCAGTACTGAGATTGGTTGTCGGGCTTACTGAAGTATCCCATGCGGTTAATCAGAAAGTTGGAAGACGTTGGCTTGGCTTGCGGGGCCATCAGTCAGTTTTGCCAATACCAAAGGCTCATGTACTAGCAAGGCGCACGTACCCGGCAGTTCGTTCGGCGATGTTTTTGACGATTGCGATAGCCAATTTGACATACAGTCCTCCGGAGTACAAGAAAAAGGGCCGTCTGCATACCCGTGATCCTCACTCCAAAAATTGAATTGTACAGGCTAGATCGGTCGTTTGATTCATTCGCGAGTTTGATTTTGCGAAGAGCAACTTCGCCAGGATGACTCGCCACTTACTCGAAACAGATCATTGGTTGACGAAGACCTGTTCACAGTGTTGACCTCACGCTGAAATTTTGTCGGCCTTCTCTTTTCCTGTGCCCTCACCGTTGTTCGGTGGGGGGGTTTTTGTTATTTCGTGTCATTTTCAATTCCACATCTTCAAGGCCAGCTCTTTTCCAAAATTCTGAAACTCGGTAATATAAGAGCCCAAGGTCATTGTGGCGGGTTTTGTAAGTCGACCTGGATCCGGAGGTTAGAGTATTGACTGAATTCGTTGAGCCATTGGGAATGCGGCTTTTGATCCGCAAAGATGAAAGCCGGCATACTACGCGCGGCGGAATCGTATTGCCCGATCAAGCGGAAATCCCGACTATAACTGGTCGCGTCGTGGAAATCAGCGTCCAGGTCGACAACGATGACGATTGCCCCGTCTTGAAGTACGACAAAGTTCTGTTCCATCCGAAGAACGCGATCCCTGTGGGCTTCGAGCCGGATAACCTGCTGTATGTCGTCCCGATCGAAGATGTCGTTGCCGTGTTTCGACGTTCAAAGACAAACAAACCGCGAGTCGGTTCGAGTGAAGATGCCGAGGAATTAGATGATCACGACGAACTGGATGACTAAGCAAGTCGTCACCGCAAATTTTGCATTTCGGAGTCCGAAAGAAATCCGATTTTCAAACCGCCAATCTGAAAATAAGCTCGCTAGCGCCGAAGTGCTCAGATTGCGTGTTGCGTTTATGATGTGAATGGCGAAGTATGGCTACACTGTTGATGCGCCGAAACGATAAGTCGGAACGGGCCGTCCCGGACAAAAGCTTTGAGTCTGACGGGATTCCACCGTTGCGTCTCGTGCTTCGCATGCTTCTTCGATGACGGCACTGACGTATTGCTCTAACAAGATCGGGTTACAGGCTACGCGGGCGTTGACGATCAGATCGATTGTCTGAACGTTGCAGTGAGCGGGCAACGACAGTTCGGGCTCGTCCTTACTACTGATCAAATTGGCGACGCCGAAAAAGCCCTCCCACAGACCGATTGTCTTCAGGTGAGCTGTTTCCGCCTCGGCGTTATTCAATGCATCACGCAGACGGGTCACGACTTCAAGCAATAGCTCGTCGAGCGAAAATTTTGTGGACGCCGTTATCCGCATTCTGCTGTTCAGCCAACCGAGTTCCGCTTCACCCTCGGCATAAGTGTCGTAATCGATATCAAGCACTCGCCGGCCGAATTCACCTTGTTGATCCAGGAGCTCGATCAATTCATCGAAACCGTTACCTGTGCGCGCGGAAATCCGCAACACAGGAACGTCTGGGTGATGTTCCCGAATCAGCTCCGCCAACTCATCGACCTGTTGCGGGGTCAATTCGTCGATGCGATTAATCAGGATCGCATCAGCTTCTTCCAACTGCTTCGTCAGAATGTACGCTGCTTTAGGTGAAAAGCCGGAGTGACGTTCTCCACGTAGAATGCGCTGGCCATGGCTGGGTTTCAGGATGACTGCGTATGGGGCGACGCTGAATTGAGCACCAAACAATTGCTCGATCGGTCGGATGACCGTCGCGACCAGGTCGGTGCAACTGCCAACCGGTTCAGACAGAATAATGTCGGGCGTTTGATCAGTTTCCAACGTCTTGATGGTGCTGATCAATTCGTCGAAGTGGCAACAGAAACATGCGCCGGCAACTTCACCGACATTGAAACCTTGTGAACGGAACGTGTGCGTGTCAACCAAGTCGCTCGCCTGATCGTTAGTGATGATTCCAACTCGCAGTCCCCGGTCCATATAGTGCCGAGCTAGCCGTATCAGTGTTGTTGTCTTCCCCGCACCAAGAAATCCACCCACCATGAGGTATCGAATTTTGTGTGTCATTGGATTACTTGCCTTAAGTCGTGGAACATGCGACAACTGCGGAGTGCCGTGATTTCAATGGCATCGTAGCATAATCCGGATAGACCGAAGCAGAAAGGCATGTAGCCAATCCTACATTTCGCCGAAGAGGCATATCGAAAGTGGGCTGTTGCCGCAACATCTGTCGGCGACCCATCAGCCACAAGGCTTTTTGGCGGGAATGATCTCCATGTCGGCAAGTCAGCCTAGCACTCAACCAGCCATTCTCGGTGGTTGCCCAGTTCGCCCAAAAGGATCACCCGATTGGCCATTAGAAAATCTGGCCGTCTCCGAAGCGTTGCAGCGGTGTCTCGCAGATCGTTCGTGGGGGAAGTATCATGGGCCGAACTGCAAACAGTTTGCCGAGCGATTAGCTGAGTATCACGATTGCGAACACATTGTATTGTGTTCCAGCGGGACAGCGGCCATCGAGTTGGCATTGCGCGGTCTAAAGGTCGGAGAAGGCGATGAAGTCATCCTAGCCGCATATGACTTCAAGGGCAACTTTCAGAACGTGCTGACGGTTGGCGCGACGCCGGTTCTGATCGATGTCGATCCTGATAACTGGAATATGGATGCGAACCAGTTGAGCGACGCAATCACGGACCGGACAAAGGCGATTGTCGTTTCACATTTGCACGGCGGCGTCGTCCCGATGGCAGAAGTTATCGAAGTGGCGCAGTTGCACGGGTTATCGGTGATCGAAGACGCTTGCCAGATACCCGGAGCAACCGTTGACGGCCAAAAGGCAGGAACTTGGGGTGATGTCGGCATTCTGAGCTTCGGCGGCAGTAAACTGTTAACTGCTGGGCGAGGCGGTACATTGTTCACCAATAACGCAGAGATCGTCCAACGGGCGCGGCTCTTCTCGCATCGCGGAAATGAATCGTATCCACTTTCAGAACTGCAGGCTGCCGTCCTGATTCCACAATTGGAGCAATTAGATGATGCGAATCGCCATCGGTCGGACAACGCGACTCGCTTGTGCGAGCTGCTGGAGGTAAGCAACGGCGTCGTCCCATTCCGAAATCCTCAAACTAAACGGATTACGAAACCAGGATATTTCAAGTTTGGATGTCAGTACGATGCCAGGGCCTTCCACGGTTTATCGCGTGTCAGTTTTTCCGAAGCGATGCGTGCCGAGGGCATTGCTCTGGCTCCTGGCTTTCGATCGTTGCATGTGATTCACAGTCGGCAGCGATTCCACAAGACAGGAGATCTATCGAATGCGACTGATGCCGACCAACGTGTGTTAACTTTGCACCATCCTATCTTGCTGGGTGATGAGTCGGACATGCATCAATTTGTCGAAGCCCTTGACAAGATTCGTCGACATGCCACGATGATTCGGCGATTGACAGGTATCCGTTCGAGACGTAGAAGCGAAACTTGATATTGCTCGCTTGGTCGAGCGTTTGACCAATTGCGACCGAATTTGACTGAATCTCGTTAGGCCTTCATCAGCAAACGGATCTCACAACTCGGATGGAGACCACGTGTCCAAGGTAACAACTCTGTCTTTGATTGGCGATCAAGGGCCGCACTTCGATATCCTTCGGTCGAATGGCTTCGAAGTTGACGTTGCGCCAAGAGATATCAGTCTTTTTGATGAGGACAATGTGATCTCGGTGTTGGCCGATAGCGAAGCCTCGATTGCTGGTTCCGAACCGTACTCACGGAAGGTGATCCAGGCACTTCCCAATCTGCGAGCGATCACTCGTAGTGGAGTTGGCTTTGATAGGGTTGACCTCGAGGCATGCAACAAAGCCGGCGTAGTGGTGACTACGACGCCTGGAGTGAATCACCACGCGGTCGCGGAGCATACAATTGCGTTGCTGATGGGCATCGCTCGTGGTTTTCCGGATCTGGATCGCCGGGTTCGCAAGGGCCATTGGAATCGATGCGCCAGACCACGGGTCATGGGCAGCACGTTGGGTGTCGTGGGGCTGGGACGCATCGGGCAAGCGGTTGCGACGAGGGCAGTCGGGCTAGGTATGAAGGTCCTCGCGCATGAATGGGATCCAAACAACGAGTTCGTCGAGCAGTGGAATATTGAATTGGTTAGTCTTGTTGATTTGCTGCAACAATCCGATTTTGTCTCCCTACATCTACCCATGTCTGAGCAGAATCGACATGTCATGAATACCGCAGCGTTTGGCCGAATGAAACAGGGATCGGTGCTGATCAACACGGCTCGCGGAGGCCTAGTTGACGAGCGTGCACTGTGCGAATCACTTCAGTCAGGCCATTTGCGGGCCGCCGGCTTGGACGTCTTCGAGGTTGAGCCGTTGCCGTCGGATAGCCCGCTCTTGCAACTGGACAACGTTCTTATGAGCAGCCACATTGCCGGCTTGGACATTCAATCACAACACGACATGTTCGCGATGGTCGCCAACACACTCGTTGAGCTTTACAACGGCGGCTGGCCTGCCGAGTGTATTCAGAACTTAAAAGGAGTAACTGATTGGTGTTGGAATCGAAAGTCAACGGTGTGAATATATTACGAATGCACCACATTGACTTTTTAAATTTTTCTCAAGCTGCCTTTATGGTCACTCATCATGGAAATGTTAATTTGGATTTGGACAAGTGCCACGGGTTTCGAGAGCGATGACGGACGATAGGGTGGTCAATGATGCGATTCATGATCTTGGCAAGAAGGCTCGTGAGTTGCCGACGACGCCCGGCGTCTACCTGATGAAGGACGATAGGGGCCGGGTGATCTACGTTGGAAAAGCGGTGAATCTACGCAGTCGAGTGACCAGTTACTTCTCGTCGGCTGCCACTGTCGACGTTCGCACAGGGGACTTGATTCAAGAAGTGATGGATCTGGAATACATCGAAACGGACAGCGAGGTCGACGCGCTACTGTTGGAAGCACGTCTGATCAAAGACATTCAGCCGCGGTTCAATCAGGAATTGAAGGACGACAAAACGTTTCCATATCTAGAGATCTTCATCCGAGAAGATTTTCCACGCGTTGAGTTTACTAGAAAACCACAAACGTGTGGGACAAAGTTGTATGGTCCCTTTACCAACGCAAAGAAGCTACGTGGAACAATCGCCGTTCTGCAGAAGATATTTCGTTTCCGCACTTGCTCGCTGGACATTCAGCATGGAGATGAACGTTGGCGATGGTTTCGACCGTGTTTGCTACACAGTATCAACCAGTGTACAGCTCCGTGCAATTTGCGAATTGACAAGGACGAATACCGCAAGGACATCAACCGGCTGCGGATGTTTGTGGACGGCAATAAAGACAAGCTGTTGAAGGAACTACAGACCGAAATGCAGCGAGCATCGAAAGAAAAAAAATTCGAAGCGGCTGCTCGTATTCGTGATAAACTTCAGGCACTGGAAAACCTAAACTTGCGTGGCGATCTGGAAGCGCACGCTCAGCCCGAGATCTTTTATATCGACCCAAAAAAAGGCATGGCAGGACTGAAGAAGATCTTCAAGTTGTCCGAGTTACCGCGACGTATTGAGGGCGTCGATATCGCCCATTTACAGGGTGGCCAAACGGTTGCCAGCCTAGTGCAGTTTATCGATGGGCTGCCGTTCAAGCACGGTTACAAGCGATATAAGATTCGGACGGTTCGAGGCGTTGACGATTTTGAATCAATCCGTGAAGTCGTCAGCCGGCGGTTTCGGCGGCTGCAGCAAGCGGGAGAATCATTGCCTGACCTATTGCTGATCGATGGCGGCAAGGGGCAGCTTAGTGCTGCGCTAGAAGCGATGAAAGCGATCGAAGTCACGCCGCCGTTTACAATATCTCTGGCCAAGCGGAAAGAAGAGGTTTACGTCCCTGGCGAACCGGAACCGCGCCGTTTGAGCAAGCACTCCTACGCTTTGCGACTGTTACAGTACGTGCGAGACGAATCACACCGGTTTGCACAGAATTATCACAAGATTTTAAGACGGAAGTCCATGCTGGGAGAGTAATATCAAGCTGGTGGCGTTGCGTTCTTCACAATCACACCGACCGTTTCGCCACATGATCTCGCCGAGCATGCACAGTTTTCAGTCAATTGTGTCAACATTCTGCACGACACTTTGGTCCGGGCCGACATTTCTTGTTTCCGTGGCCTGCTGCGCTTTCAGATCAAATAAGCCGAAGCTTTCCGATGCGTTTAGACCGAGCGACGCGTTTGAATGCAGTCCATCGCCTAACACTTTAGCAAACAGGTCACGTTTCTCTCTCAGGATGTCATCAATGCGCTCTTCAATTGTGTTTTTGGAGATGAACTTCGTGACGATTACCGGGTTCTTTTGTCCGATCCGGTGGGCTCGGTTAATCGCTTGATCCTCGACAGCCGGATTCCACCAACGGTCGAACAAAAACACGTAGCCGGCACATTGTAAATTCAAGCCAACAGCGCCGACGCCGTAACTCATTAACAACAGGTGGCTGCCGGGGTCCTCTTGAAATCGCTTCAGAATTAATTCGCGCTTCTTAGTCGGCACTCTGCCGTGGTAAACCAGCGGTCTAAATGGTTTCAATCGCTCGTTCAGCCAGTCCAGACAACGCGTCCACTGGCTGAACAGAATGGCTTTGCTTCCGCTGGCGACAATCTCTTCCAGGTCGGTTCTCAGTCGATCAAATTTGGCGCTTTCGCCGGTCAGCGGATCAAAATTGGCGATCTGCTTCAGACGAAGCACCAATTCGAAAACATGCTGAATCGTGATCGAATCACCCATTTCGTTCAAATGGATGATGCCTTGTTTCTCAGCGACCTGATATGCGTAGATCTGAGCGGGCGCGAGATCCAAATACTCGTCGCGGTCCAACCGTGGCGGCAAGTCGGTCAACACCAGGTCTTTTGTTCTCCGTAGGACGTGCGTATTCGACAGCCGCTTTAATTGTTGCAAATCCGGTGTGCCGCGAGGTGGAACAATTTCTATAAACTCGAACAGAGAGGCTATTTCCTCGGGCCGGTTTTCGATAGGTGTTCCGGTCAGCATCCAACTTCGCTTTCGAGGAATAGAGCGGCAAGTCTGGGCCGTCAACGACTCGCGGTTCTTAATTCGTTGGGCTTCGTCTAAGATCACTAGATCGAACGTCGGTAGGTCGTCCGCGTCAAAGGACTCGAAGTCGCGGACCATCAATTCGTAGTTCGCGATCAAAATCGCAGCGGTAGGCATCGTCCACAGCATACGCCTGCGTGCTGCATCGCCTTCGATTGTGACGCACGGCAGTTCCTCGGCCCACAATTTCAGCTCACGCTGCCAGTTAGGAATCAGTGGTTTGGGACACACCAACAGCGTTTTCTGTACCTGGCCACTGCGCAATAGAAGCCGTAACGCCGTAATGGCTTGCATCGTCTTGCCTAAGCCCATCTCGTCGGCCAAGAGTGCCGACTTTCGGGAGAACAACCAGCCAATTCCCTCGTATTGAAAACCAAACGGCTCGAAGGGCATAACCAGTTCTTGTCCCGACAACAGCGATTCCAATGGCGGCTGTAGGACGTAAAATAGCAGGTCTTGCAAGGACAAAGCATCATCCGGTGGTTTCAATCGGGTAAATTTTTTCTGTGGCGGTTGGTCGAAACATCTTTTTGATCGAGCTCCACTGGCAGACGCTTGAGGTCCATTCATTGAACGTGGCAAGTCAGAACATTCCTTATCGTCACTATTCTCAGGAAGAAATTCCACTCCATCAGGGAACGTCAGCCCAAACGTTTGCACCTTCGGATAGTGCGGCTTCCAACTAGGGACG
Source organism: Planctomycetota bacterium (assembly GCA_963582345.1). Classification (GTDB taxonomy): domain Bacteria; phylum Planctomycetota; class Planctomycetia; order Planctomycetales; family Planctomycetaceae; genus CAUZSN01. The sequence continues at coordinate 2,875 of CAUZSN010000032.1, read as the reverse complement.
CAGGCTGCTTGTTCCAGTAATTTTGTGCGACGACAATCGAAGCTACTGATCCGTTGCAGTGAACCGTTCATACCGGACGCAAACGTAGCTGTCGTCAGTTTGATAGGTATCGATCGACACGGTGGCCGAGCAATTTGTAGTCCTGGTGCAGTTACCATTACAGTGTCGTTCATCACACGGCTCCAAGCTTGACGCTCATGGTTTCGTTTAGAGCATTGACTACACGCTGTAGTGGTTCCTGCAAATCGGCATCCGGGGAGATGGCAGCGGCGTTGTGCCGCAGAACACCGAGATCCGTCGCGTGAGCGGAGTGAATTCGAAAGACCCGACGTCCCAGTGAAACTTCGGTTGTGCTAAGTGATTCATTTTGTAAATCAATGGGAGGGGTCGACGGGTTGCAGGACGGCTGCTCGGTATGGGGTGTGGCTCGCGTTGCATTCAAACAAGCAACGGGAATCGAAATGTGATTGCGCAACTCAAGCATCTCATTACGATCGGTTAAAATCAAATGCGGTTTCACACCGATCTTGTCGACCAGCGTGTGTCCAATTAACTCTCCCAAAATAAATGGCACCAGCGTCGGCCCATAAAGCAGTTCTTGAGTGCGGTTTGGTTTGACCGGTGTTGTGCACTGAAATTCCAGCGGCCGACCGTAGCGATTCGTTACCAGCAGTCCGGCAACGTACCCTCGCCGATCGACGTGGATGGCTGTCAAGAAACCCAGGCGAAGCTGACTTGACTCAGTTGATTTGACGTCTTGAAATACGTTGTCTGCCATTCGAATCCATCTTTCGATGCCGTTTCGTGTTAAGGCGCACGCCGAGCGGTCTGGCGGCGGACGTAATGAATGATCGACGAATCAGATACATAGACTTGAGATCTGGATCAGCCGTCAGTGAGCCGATTTCGGCTATTGCTAGACTTGCGAACATGTCATAAAGTCGTAAGTTGTTGAGTGATCAGCCAGTTGCGCTGTTATCGCGTTTCGTTCAGACAGCGAACTCTGTGTAAGAAGACTATTGGTCAAACGACATGCCGTCGTCGCAACCTGAACGATTAAGTCGCAATGACATAGAAATTCGGCAACTCGAGCGATTACGAACTCTTCTGGCCGAAATTGTTCCTAAGAATCAATTTTGGACAGAGAAACTGCGGTTACAGGGAATTGACACGGCGTCGATTCAAACGTTCGAGGATTTGCAACGACTGCCTCTGACCACAAAGTCGGAACTCGTAGAAGATCAATTGTTCCATCCGCCATACGGAACAAACTTGACGTACGAGTTTGTCGAATACTCCCGCCTGCATCAGACATCGGGCACTACCGGTGGTCCGATGCGCTGGCTGGATACGCCAGCCAGTTGGGATTGGTTTATGCAATGCTGGGCGCAGATTTTCCGGATTGTCGGTCTGCGGCGCGAAGATCGCATCTGTTTTCCATTTTCGTTCGGTCCCTTTGTCGGTTTTTGGGCGGCTTTTGAAGGAGCGAACCGATTGGGGAATCTCTGTCTGCCCGGTGGCGGAATGACCAGTCTGGCTCGTTTAGAATTGATCTATGACAATGAAGCGACAATCGTATGTTGTACGCCGACCTATGCGTTACGGTTGGCCGAAGTTGCCTCCGAAGAGAAAATGGATCTAGCCAACGGTCCGATTCGGGCGTTGGTGGTCGCCGGCGAACCGGGTGGAGGCATCCCGTCCGTACGAGATCGCATTGAAGCCGCTTGGGGCGCCCGTGTCTTCGATCACTGGGGCATGACAGAGATTGGATCATTGGCCGTAGAATGCGTAGAGAACCCTGCCAGCCTCCACATCTTGGAAACCGAATGCATTGCGGAAATTGTCGATCCTCGCACGGGCGAAGCCATTGGGCTAGATCAGCCCGATCAACAAGGAGAATTGGTCGTGACCAATCTGGGTCGAGCCGGATCGCCACTTATCCGTTACCGAACCGGTGACTTGGTCCAAATCGATTCGGAACCGTGCCCGTGTGGTCGCCAGTTGCTTCGGGCGAAAGGCGGAATCCTTGGTCGATCGGACGACATGGTTACAATTCGCGGAAACAACGTCTTCCCTTCCAGCCTGGAAGCTATCCTGCGTGGGTTCGATTTCGTATCCGAATTCCGTATCGAGCTGCACACCGTGCGATCGATGCAGCATATGAAGATCGAAGTTGAACCGGATGCGGGTTGCCGAGCAGAAAATATCAAGGACTTGGTTCAGTCGGTTGCACGAACGATCAAAGACCGTTTGAACTTCCAGGCAGAAGTCGTCGCTGTTGCTCCAGGCAGTCTGCCGCGATTTGAATTGAAAGGCCGGCGTTTTTTTCGGATGACGTGAAACAGTTGTCGTTTTGGGCATTGGTCATCGTAAGTCTCTACCGAATTTCAGCCTTGCGCATCCGGCCGCGCCGATGTAACCTGCACTTCCACCCAACGTCGCATAGTCGATTACAGTTTTTTCAAATAGCACTGGAAATGTGCGAGTTTCAACTTCGTCCTTTATGCGCTGCAAGAACCTTCGGCCAAGTTGAGTGTCGTTTCGACCGAACGTCATCGAACCGCCAAAAAAGACAATGTTAGGGTTGATTGTGTGCATTACAGTCGTCGTTCCGATTCCCATACAACGTGCTGTTTCCATGATTAACTCGTCGGCTAGTTTATCGCCGGCTTCTGCAGCTTCGGCGATCAACAAAGGAGTCAATTGTTCGTTGGCAGACATGTTCTGCTTCAGCAGTGATTCACGTCCTGCGTTTAGGGCGTCACGGCATCGAGAAATCAAGGCGGTTGCGCTAGCATACGCTTCCAACGTGCCAGATTGGCCAGTCTCACAATGGCGGCCGCTATCCATCTGGATGATGATATGTCCGCATTCA
>CAUZSN010000031.1:0-25648 GCA_963582345.1 Planctomycetota bacterium | reverse complement strand
CGCGGATGTGGCTGAAATGAATACATTGATGAAGAGGTTGGATAGGGCTGAACGGTGGATGCAAGCAAATGTTCGGAGCGAAGACGGCTTCAATTTGAATGGCGAAACAGTTATCCACGAGGCCAACATCATCGCTGCGCTGGCAAAGGTCACGACAACTGAAGGATATGGATATTCCGAGGATGAAAATTTTCTAGGCTATGCCGTTCCGTTGATCGAGGCATGCCGGAAGATGATCATGGCAGTTGAGGAACAGAACTATGCAGCTTTTGATGAAGGACTGAACCGTATGTCACAGTCATGTACGGGTTGTCACAGCGAATTTCGCAATTGATACACAAATGGCTCGATCAAAGATGATGATACGCATTCATACGTCAATTCTTTTCCTGGTCGTATTCTATTTTGCGGATGCGGTTTGTGCCGATGTCATTGAACTTGTTACGGGACAAAAAATCGAAGGGCCCGTGCTGAAAGAGGGCTCGGACGACTTATTTGTTGACATCGGAGTCGACGTGGTTCGTATTCCGTTGAATCAGATCAAATTGCGAGTCAAAACATCTGGGAAGAAGGCCACTTCGACCGGTGTGCGCGAAGACGAAATCTACAGTACTGCCAAGCTGCCGGTTCGCAGCATCAAAGAGCTGGCCGAGAAATTTGGGGCCGGTGTCGTTCTAATTCAAACGCCTAGCGGCCTAGGTTCGGGATTCATTCTGAACCGTCGCGGCCATTGTGTGACGAACTACCACGTGATCGAGCGGGAAACTCGGATCGCAGCAACGCTTTTTCAGAGGAACAAGAATTCTGAATTTACTCGTCGGCGCATCGACGACGTCAAAATCCTCGCATTGAATCCTTTCTTCGACCTCGCTTTGTTGCAGATCCCTGTGCAGAAGGAAATTGAATTCCGCCCTGTTGTTTTGGCCAGCGATGACGATCGACAGGAGGGTGACGAAGTCTTCGCAATTGGGAATCCATTAGGGCTGGAACGTTCGTTGTCACGGGGCATCGTGAGCACCAGGAATCGCAACCGTGGCGGGCTGGTTTATATCCAAACGACCGCGCAAATCAATCCGGGTAATAGCGGTGGCCCGTTGTTCAATTCTCGCGGCGAAGTTGTAGGTGTGACTAACATGAAATTGATGTTTGCTGAAGGACTGGGTTTTGCCATACCCGTGGCCTATTTGAAGCACTTTTTGGACAATCACGACGCTTTTGTTTTTGACAAGAACAACGCTAACACCGGCTATCACTACCTACCTGCCCCGCGCCGGCGGAACCCGGCCGACCCGCCACAACAATAGGTTCCATTTTTCCAAAGGAGTTGCAACGCTCTTTTGCCGGTCAAGATGACACTGATCGTGCGGAAGAGAACCTTCGTGTCGTTGCGAAAACAGCAATTTTGAAGGTAAAGCAAGTCTGAAGCGACTTTGCGATGGGTGCTGGCAAGGCTGGTGTCATAGCTATTGATAACCTGAGCCAAACCGGTCAGTCCCGGCCGGAGTCCTAATCGCTCTAAATAGTTGGGGATCTCGTACGACAATTGTTCGATGAATTCGGGGCGCTCTGGTCGTGGTCCGACCAGAGACATGTCGTCGCCCAGGACGTTCCATAATTGTAACGGTTACCTCGCCGCTGAACTGATCTGTTGTTTCAAACAGCTTGGCCACCGTGTGTCATGACTCAACTCGTCAGTCAATTACTCAGCGACGTTGACAACATTTCTCGATTCGAAGCCTGAGGATTCACGACAGCAGCAAATTCAGATCTTCAACCGAAAGGTCGTTCAACATGCGGTTGTTTTCCTGGAGAATTGCATCGGCGAGGTCACGCTTTTTGTGTTGCAGTTTCGCGATCTTTTCCTCGACCGTGTCGCGGCAAATCAGCCGATAGGCGAAGACTTGACGAGTTTGACCGACTCGATGAGCACGGTCAATCGCCTGTGCCTCGACGGCAGGATTCCACCACGGGTCCAATAAGAACACGTAATCAGCCGCGGTCAAGTTTAAGCCCAAGCCACCCGCTTTGAGGCTGATTAGAAACACCCCGCAATCGGAATCAGTCTGGAAACGTTCAATCACGGCTTGACGATTGCGAGTTTTGCCGTCCAGGTATTCGTACGTGATTTTTCGCAAATCGAGGTGTTGTTTGACGATTGCTAACATGCTAGTGAATTGGGAAAACACAAGTGACTTGTGTCCTTCCGCAAACAACTCTTCAAGATGCGGACAAAGAACGTCAAGCTTCGCCGACGTTTCGTGCTGAGACGTTTTGTCCAAAAGCGCTGGATGGCAGGCTATCTGTCTGAGCCGCAACAAAGCCTCAAGCACGTGAATTTTTGATTTTTTCAAGCCCTGATGCTCAATGAGTCCCATCAATGAATGATGGTAATGATCACGCATCTGCTGGTAAAGGCGGTGTTGTTTGTCTCCCATCTCGCAGTAAATCGTTTGCTCGACCTTTTCAGGCAGTTCGCTGGCGACCTGAGCTTTGGTGCGTCGCAGAATGAATGGGCATAGTCCTTGTGCCAAAATTTTGCGCGACGGCCCATCGATAGATTCGGTCGCGAATAGTTTGAAGATTGAGCTGTGTCCTAGCATACCCGGATTGAGGAACTCAAAAATCGACCATAAATCGCTTAAGTGATTTTCTATTGGTGTGCCGCTCAGTGCCACGCGATGTTGCGCTTGCAACAATCGCGAAGCCTTCGCGGTTTGTGAACCTGCATTCTTGATCGTCTGTGCTTCGTCAAGAATGACGTAGTCAAAAGCAATATCCTTTAGCTCGAGCACGTCTCGCCGCAACGTTCCATACGTTGTCAGGACGATGTCGTATTCGAAGAAATCAGCTCTCAGTCGGCCGCGATCCATACCGATATATTGCAGCACCTTCAACGACGGTGTGAATCGAGTGCATTCCTGCTGCCAATTAAACAGCAGCGATTTGGGAACGATAATCAGCGAGGGTCTTCGTTTATCATTTCTTTTCTGATGACGAATCTGGAGCGCGGCCAACATTTGCACTGTTTTTCCCAGCCCCATGTCGTCCGCCAGGCAGCCGCCGAAGCTGAACTCTCGAAGAAAGTTCAACCAACCGAGTCCTTCGCGTTGGTACCGGCGTAGTTCGCCGTCAAATCCATCAGGTTCGCTGACTGTGGAGATTCCGCCAAACGTTTGCAGTTTCTCACGGATATCATTGAATTTCGAGTCGTAATCAACGGACTTCTGACTGGCCAGCAGGGCGTCCAGCAGTCCCACTTGGCTGGTAGCAAAGCGCACGTGCTCGTCGTCGGCGACACCCAAGCTCCCTAACAGCCCGTACTCGCGGAACCAGTCTTCGGGGATGATCCCGATCGAGCCGTCGTCAAGTCGTACCGTGCTGTCTCCTCGCGTCAGTGCCGAAAGTAGTTCCGGGAACGGCAGCGTTCGTCCCTCGAAGTCAATGTCGGCGTGCAATTCGAACCAGTCAATCCCGGATTTGACCCGAAATCGCAATTCCGCAGGTTGTCGGACTTGCTGTCCTTCAGCGCGAATCTTCCAGTCAAGTCCGATGATGGAACGCACAGCAGCTCCCAGGTCGCGGCCGCGAATTTCAATGTCGTGACCGTTTGCTCGCCGATTCAAAACTCGTCGAAATCCGTGAGCCTCCAATTGCGACCATGCTTGATCTTCATATGGTCGGTCTCGCAAGAGGCATCGGCCCTGATCACGCTGGACAATTGTTCCCTGCCGGCTGGAGCCGCGAATCAATGTCCCGAGGTACTCGAAGTAAACATCCCCCTGCAATCGTTCGTGATGCCACTGCGAGCCCGGCGGTGACTGGATGACTAAATGGGGAATTGGTGTCGGGCGCAATTCTTGCAATCGAAGTTCTGCAGGGAGTTCTAGTGGCGGCAGCGCCGGCATATACATTAGCTGGTCCACGAAGTCGTTCTCCTCACCCGCCGGAACGGTGAATGATTGATTGTGCCGCAGCAAGTCGACCCATTCGAATGCACCACAATCTTCGAGTCGACTGATATGTGTGTTGGTCAACACCAAACCACCAGGGACGACAAGTCGTGCGTGTTCCAATGACAAAATATCAGGTTCGCGTCGAAGTAAGCCTTCCAGTCGCCATAACTGTTGTGTGTCATCGACAACCAACTTCATGCGGAATTCCCATGCCGGGCCATCGTCCCATACCAAAGATTCCTGGCTCGACTCGTCCATTTCAGGGAATCGGACACGCCCTGTCGCACACATCATGGGCAACAGAAGATCGCACAATTCGTGAGGCACTTGAAACCGGTGGACCGCAGTTTGAAGGTCAGCTTGTTGAGCGTGCCAGTTTGTGCTGACTGCCGTGCCGCCGAATAGGCAAGCAAGAATATGACGGTCGGCTTCGTGGTCTACTTCGTTCAGTTGGCTCGGACGTAGCTTGAGCGGTTTTTTCTTGCCCCATTGACCGTCGTTGCGTCGCTGCCGTTGCAATACGTCAATTACGAGTTGGCGATCATGCTGGCTTTGTTCAAGGTCGATCACGTAATCGATTTCTCGGCAACGGACTGCTGCTGTTGATTCAGAATCGGTCCCTTCCAGTTTTTTCCGCAACTGGTCCAGACTAACCTCCCATTCCCTCCGTGGCAGCGCGATAGAAGAGTTCGAACGTTTTCGTCGAGGTGACTCTGATAGTTGAAATAAATCACCAGGAAAATCTTCAGCGAAAATATCATCGGCGAAGTCAATTGATTTTGAATCGACAGTGAATGGAGGAATATAGCCTGGTTTAGGAGATCCAGCCAGAATGCTACCCTCGTCGACCGCCAGAATGGTTGCCCAAAGATGTTTACAGTTGGTGTCCGGGCGTTTGCCCTTGGAACACGTGCAGGACATGCGTAACTGGTCGTTCTGGCGAAGTAACTGTGTTTGATAATCGGTGCCGTCGCGCACCACAGCGTCGACTCGCTCGCTCGTTACGCGGGTGATAGCGACTCGCTCCGTTTGCAGATAAGCAGCACCTCGGAAGCGAATGTCTCCGCGAAAATCACACTCCAAGAATTCGGATAGCGTCACGGATAAATCCTCACCTCTGTGCGCAACCTATGCGACATTGTGGAGTTTCGAGTATCGATAGTCCAAAATGTGAATCGAATGAAGTGGTATGCATTCGGGCGTCGGGCCACCAACATTCACTAGGTTCGCAATTTGCGAGAGCACTTCTGGCAAGCGTATCGAAATTTTGTCCGATTTGGCCAGCCCAAGGGGGGAATTTCTCACCGCAAAACGGAAATCATTTGCGGAATTTGCGACGAAGTGTGCACAAACGGTCGGACAAACTAAAATGCCCTCAGTACAAAGCCTAATTTTACATTTATTGCTACCATAAATAAGCGCATAATCTTGCATACAGTTCACAATTCCTCTGCCTGTTCAAGTGATTTAGTCCTTTGAAACGTTTTCAAGTTACTCCAAAGCGTCGTTATCTATCCCGCTTCGATCCGAAGCGTGTACCGCACACATTTGCCGACGTACTGATTATTGGTGGCGGAATCGCGGGAATTCGCGCGGCGTTGGCAGTCGATCCCGGACTGCACGTCATTGTTGTGACTAAAGATGTTCTATCACAATCGAATAGCGCGTATGCCCAAGGCGGTATCGCCGGCGTACTAGATCCGTTGGACAATGTTGCCAGTCACGCTGCTGATACCATCGCCGCAGGAAAAGGTATGTGTGACCGCGCGATTGTCGAGATGGTCGTCCGCGAGGCCCCCGAACGAATTCACGAACTGATTCAATTCGGCACGCAATTCGACAAACTTAACGGTGAAATCGCACTGACTCGGGAAGGTGGACACAGCCATCGTCGAGTGGCCCACGCGTTGGGTGATGCGACTGGAAAAGAATTAATGCGGGCCATGATTAAGCGCATTCGGGATGTGCATTCCATCCAAATCTGGGAAACAACCTTCACTATTGACTTGTTGACTCAGCATGATGCATGTCGCGGAGCTCTCGTTTGGAGCCAGCAATTCGGAAAGACCTTTATTTGGGCTAAACAGACGATCCTGGCCACCGGCGGAGCCGGACGGATTTACCGCGAATCGACAAATCCAGAAATCGCGACCGCCGACGGTCACGCCATCGGGTTCCGGGCTGGTGCTGAATTACGTGACATGGAATTCATGCAGTTCCATCCTACCGTACTGTACATCGCCGGCAGTGCTCGTCACTTAATTTCCGAAGCCGTGCGAGGCGAAGGCGCATACTTGCGCAATTGTCATGGGGATCGTTTTATGGATGAATATGACCTCGCTTTTGAATTAGCACCTCGAGATGTCGTCAGCCGAGCGATCAACGACCAAATGACTAAGACTCGGCATCCCTGTGTCTACCTAGATCTGAAGCATCTTGACCGGCAATTGATTCTGGACCGATTTCCCCATGTTGGTAAGGTTTGCGCCGAATTCGGAATAGATATTACCTGCGATCTGATTCCTGTTCGTCCGGGCGCGCACTACATCATCGGCGGGCTGTCGATCGATGATTGTGGCCGTACTACATTGGCTGGACTGTGGGCTGTTGGCGAGGTCTCGGCTAGCGGATTGCATGGTGCGAACCGCTTGGGGTCTAATAGCTTGTTGGAGGGACTCGTTTTTGGGTTGCGAGCTGGACAGGAGGCGTCGCGGTTAGCAATGGATCAATCGGATGACTTCAACGTGGTACCGTTGGTTTCGGACTGGTCTGAGCCTGAAGGTGATGACGAGGAACTGAATCTGGTCGATTTGGGCAATTCGCTTAACAGCCTAATGTGGCGAAACGTGGGGATTCAGCGCAATGCCGATGGATTGAAAGACGCCGCCGAACGGGTCGACTTTTGGGATCGATATGTGTCGACACGTGAGTTTTTCGAGCCACGCGGCTGGGAATTCCAGAACTTACTGTTAGTGTCTCGATTGATGATTGCTTCCGCGGCCACCCGTACCGAAAGTCGTGGAGTGCATTTTCGCAGCGACTTTCCGAAAACAGATCCCCAGCAGGCACAACATATCCCTCATGTTATCGTGTGAGAAATGCAACAGCGGGTAGTGCGATGGAATTGATTCAGGCGGAAATTTAGACCGAAGAGCGTTCATGGACGCTTGTGAGCCTTGTTGTTGGGAGTTTTATTGCAGCGATTGGCAGTGAGGAAAAACCAACAAAAAGCTCTTCAGTAATTGCGGTGGGACGTCGTTGTCGAGAACTCGGTGCAAGTCTTCCGGTCGGATGATGCCAAGCAGTCGACTGTCATTGTTCATGACGGGCAGGATTTCACAATATGAGTTTTCGTGGGCGACGCTAGCAAGAATTCCGTGCTGGTAGCCATGCGGGGATACATTCTTGCTGAGGGCCAGTTGATGAGAACGTTCGAGAGAAGATAGCCATCAATTCTTCGGGTAACCTGGCGTCCAGTAGCTCCGATGGTGATAGTACAAAGGTTTACGATACGGATACCGCTTTTTTGTAAGCCAAGTAGCGGTCGTGCCAAAACCGGCACCTCTGATTCGATATATGGAAGTGTCGGTGCGGCATTTCAATCAGAGCACGCTCGACCCGCCAGGCGTTTCTCTCAGACAGCCGCCAGTCCTAACTTGTTAAGATCAGACAGATTGCAAACTCGGAATTTCTACGGATTTTGACGTTCACGCACATTTTGTGTTCTGTAGACCAACATGGCGCCATCCACATCGCCTTTTTTGTATAAAGAGCGAGTTTCTTCCATATTCAAGAAGCAGGCGGGTAAAGTGAGGCGTTTTTTGGCTGTGATGTTTGCTTTTCTGGAAAATACCACAAATGGATTCTTAAGCCTAAGATGAACATCGCAGTCTTCCCGTCAACCCAATTCAATAGCGCAGCTTGGTTGTACAAGAGTTGCCAGTTCTGGTCTTCGTAGTCGAATGTCCAAGGTGGTCGAATCGCCCATATTCAGCTTCTGGAGTTCGGTTGACGAGCGGATTACAATACGTCACGAAGTTCTGTGAGAATCGGTGCAGAATCACTTCCTGAATTCGGAGTCTACTCACATGGAAACTGCGAGTTGTATTTTCCGGTCGTTTGTTGTAACCGGTCTGTCGATGGTCGCTGCAATTGGCGTATGGGGTTCCAGTGACATGGCTGCAACGAACGCTGCAGATGTCGTCCATGGAGCAGAAAAAGAACTGACCACCGAACCGGGCCTAACACAGGATCGGGCTATCGCCGAGATTCAGAAATTGAGTGGAATAATCAAGGTTGATGAAAAGAGTCCAGATAAGCCGGTTGTCGAAGTGGACTATCGCGGCACCAAGATCACTGACGCCGGCTTGGCACACTTGAAGGGATTAAGCAATCTCAAAATTCTGGATCTCTACGGCACCCTAGTTAGCGACGCTGGGCTGGAGCATCTCACGCGATTGACTAAACTCCAAACGTTGGATCTCAGCGGCACCCTAGTTAGCGACGCCGGGCTGACGCATCTGGCGATATTGACCAAGCTTCGAATGCTAGACCTCGGCTACACCGAAGTTACAGACGTTGGCCTGGTGCACCTAAAGGGAATGACGAAGCTCCGAACGCTGATCCTCACCGGCACTCATGTCACCGGTGCCGAATTGGTAAGTCTGCAAGGACTGACCAAACTCCAAACACTGGATCTGAACTACTCCCAGGTCACCAATGCCGGACTGGCTCATCTGGCGGCATTGATCAATCTTCAAACGTTGGACCTCAGCGGCACCCAGGTCACCGATGTCGGGTTGGTGCATTTGACTGGATTGAGCAAGCTGCAAGAGCTCACGCTCCACCACCGACTGGTCAGCGATGCTGGTCTGGTGCATCTAAGAGGATTGACCGAACTTCAACGGCTACACCTCAGCGACACACAGATCACCGACGTCGGGCTGGTGCACCTGAAGGGATTGACGAAGCTGAAGTACCTGGACCTTTACCACACTCATATCAGTGACGCTGGACTGGTGCATCTAAAGGGGTTGACCAATCTGCAATATCTGGACGTTCGGGGCAATGACAAGATCACCAGGGCGGGTAAAGAAAATTTCAAACAGTTGATGCCGAGATGCGACATTCCATGATGTTGATCGGTTCGTGCACCAGTCACCGCGTTCAGGTGGCATTTTCGTGTTGTTGGTGGACGACTGATGGTAAAGTTGTTTGAATGTTCGCAATATGGCTCGCATTCTTACAACGCTTTCCAGCAATAAACGTGACATCGGCGCTTGGGACGGAATGGGAAATATTTACCGACGTGGAATTCGAGGTCCTGGAGACGGTAGCATTTGATGCACGATCCTCAGAATGACCGCGAGAGAATCGTCATCACGGGTGTCGGTCTGACCGCGCCGCTTGGAAACAATCTACAGGACTTCCGCTCGAATATTTTGTCCGGAAAGTCCGGCGTCGTCCAATACAAAACTCGCTACATGGGCCCGGTTCTAGCTGGTGTTTGCAACTTCGATACTCTGCGGTACCAAAAGCGGAAGGACGTCCGTCGCGGCACGCGAGCCGGCTCGATCTCCGTCTACTGCGCCAACGAGGCGGTTCGAGATGCGGGACTAGATTGGGAATTAGTCCACAAAGATCGCGTCGGGGTGTTTATCGGGATCACCGAGCACGGCAACGTTGAAACCGAGAACGAAGTCCACGAAATATCTCAATTCGAGTATGACACCAGCGTCTGGTCCCATCACCACAATCCGCGAACGGTGGCGAACAATCCGGCGGGCGAGGTCACCTTAAGCCTTAAGATCACCGGCCCGCATTTGACGTTAGGAGCGGCCTGTGCAGCAGGAAACGCTGGATTCATACATGCTTCTCAGATGTTACGTCTTAACGAAGTCGACCTTGTGATTGCCGGTGGGGTCTCGGAGAGTATTCATACGTTCGGTATCTTCGCTAGCTTTCAAAGCCAGAGTGCATTGGCTACTCACCAGGACCCTGCCAAGGCCTGTCGTCCTTTTGACGTAGATCGCACCGGCATTGTCGTGTCCGAAGGGGGTGGACTGTGTGTTATCGAAAGATTGCCCGACGCGATACGTCGCGGGGCCAAGATTTACGGTGAAATTGTGGGCTACGCCATGAATTCCGACGCCACTGATTTCGTGTTGCCGCATGCCGGACGCCAGGCGGAATGCATTCGGCTGTCTTTGTCGCGAGCTGGCCTAGAACCGAAGCAAATTGACATTATTAGTACGCACGCCACCGCGACCGAGCAAGGCGATATCGAAGAAGCGACGGCTCTGCGGGACGTCTTTGGTGACGATCCCGGCGTAGCGATCAACAACACCAAGAGCTTTATCGGGCATGCTATGGGTGCGGCCGGCGCTCTGGAACTGATGGGCAATTTGCCTGCCTTTGACGACAGCATTGTACACGCTACAATTAATCTCGATCATCAGGATCCTAGGTGCGGTTTGAAAAACATCGTTGCCAATAAGCCTCGCCAGAAAAAAAATGTGAACTATATCTTGAACAACTCCTTTGGCATGTTGGGAATCAATTCGTCCGTCATTGTGAAGAAGTTTTGTTCCCTGTGAATTAGCGTTTCGGATGAGCTGACCTAATTTGTCTGTTGAAGATCGACTGCTGGAGTGAAGTGTATGGCCCCGGAACAAATCAGACAGGTCATCCATGATATTCTGACGCGAATTGCCCCGGATGAAGATGTTTCAAACATTCAGGATGCGGTTGCGTTCAGGGAGCAAATGGATTTAGACAGCATGGACTTCCTCGATATCGTTATGGAACTGCGCAAGCACTATCGGATCCAGATTCCCGAGGACGACTACGATCACTTGACGTCAATGAACAGTACGGTGGCTTATTTGACACCGCTGCTTAAAGACGTTGAAAGTTCTGTGTGAGCCAGCTTCAGGTGGACCCAACTTGCGGACTCCTGATTGGCTCAAAGAGACTTCTGCACGTCGCAATTTGCAGGTCCGGCAATTCTCGTGAGTTATCACACGATCATTATCGGCGCCGGGATGTCTGGACTCGCTGCCGGAATCCGGCTGGCTTACTTCGAAAAGTCGGTGTGTGTGCTAGAGCGGCACACGACGATCGGTGGGCTGAATTCCTTTTATCGCTTACGGAATCGCAACCACGACGTTGGCTTGCACGCGGTCACGAACTACGCGATTCCGGGCACAACGACCGGACCGTTAAGCAAACTGCTACGGCAATTGCGGCTGACGTGGGAAGATTTTAGCCTTCATCCACAGAATTATTCGAAAACTATCTTTCCCGGTCAGACCCTGACGTTTACTAACGAGTTTGAAGTCTTGTTGAATCAGGTCGTTGATCAGTTTCCACAACAGGCAGACAACTTTCGAAGGTTACTGCGACGGATTGACGAGCACGATGAGTTGAATTTGAGCATCAAGTTATTGTCGGCTCGCGAGGTGCTGGAAGGCGAAATCAGCGATCCGCTGTTGATCGACATGCTGCTCTGTCCGTTGATGTTCTACGGCAGCCCTACACCGTACGATATGGATTTCAGCCAGTTCGTGATAATGTTCAAAAGTATCTACTACCAAGGTTTCGGTCGGCCGTTGGAAGGGGTGCGCCGTATTCTGCGTAAGTTGGTTCGCAAATTTAAATCACTCGGTGGCGAGCTGAAATTGCACGCAGGCGTGCGATCGATCCTGACGAAAAACGGTTGCGCCACCGGCGTCGTACTGGACGACGGACGTATTTTGGAGGCGAGGCATTTCCTGTCGACCGTCGGTTCGGTGGAAACATTGCGGCTCTGCCAGGGTAGTGACGTTCAAATCAACCAGTATCAACCCGGAGAAATTTCATTCGTCGAAACAATTTTTTCTCTTGATCGCCATCCGTCACAGATCGGGCACAATGAAACGATTATCTTCTACAACGATTCGTCAAAGTTTTACTACGAAAATCCCGAGCACCCGGTCGATGTGCGCAGCGGCATCATTTGCTCGCCGAACAATTTCCAGTACGACACGCCGCTAGTCGACGGAACTATCCGCGTGACAGCGCTGGCCAACCCGGATTATTGGATGAAGCTACCGCAAGACGATTATGTGGCCGAAAAGGAGTACTGGTGCAAGAAAATTGTCGAGTCTGCTTTGCGCTATGTGCCTGATTTTAGACCCTATGTGGTCGACACCGACATGTTTACGCCGCGAACAATCAAGAAGTATACCGGCCACGTCAAGGGGTGCGTCTATGGATCGCCTGAAAAAATACGCAACGGTCGCACATACCTGAACAATCTATTTCTGTGTGGAACGGATCAGGGGTTTTTGGGCATCATCGGGGCAATGCTGTCGGGAATCACCATCGCTAATCTCCATCTCATCAAAGCTGAATAGCTCATCCGTTTACGGAGTTTGTGTTGACCAATCCTCGGCATGGGTTTGCAGAAGAATACCCGTTCGAATCGCATTTTTTTGATCTCGGCGGGCTGAAATACCATTACGTCGACGAAGGGCATGGCGAGACACTGTTGATGGTGCATGGGAATCCAACGTGGAGTTTTGCATGGAGGAACCTTATTAAGGACTTGTCGCACGATTACAGAGTTTTGGCCGTCGATCATATTGGTTGCGGCTTTTCAGACAAACCTGTGGATTACCCATACCATTTACGTCAACACGTCAAGAATCTTTACCTGTTTATTGAATCACTCAAATTGACTCGTATCACCTTGTTCTCACACGACTGGGGCGGGCCAATTGGTATGGGAGTTGCTGGAAATCTTCCAAACCGATTCTCACGGTTCGTTCTGTTTAATACGGCCGTGTTCCGGTCTCGTAGCCTTCCGCTTCGCATAGCGCTATGCCGGATCCCAGTGTTCGGTGCAATGGCCATTCGCGGTCTCAACGTCTTTTCACGCGCGGCACTTTGGATGGCAGTCGCGAAACGCAAACGTATCACCGCGGCCGTCAGATCGGGCTATTTGGCGCCTTACGATTGCTGGCGAAATCGAATTGCCATCCTACGGTTTGTGCAGGACATCCCTTTAAACACGAGCCATCCAAGTTGTTCCGCGTTGACCGAAATCGAACAGCGACTCCCGCAATTCAAGCAAGAACCCATTTTGTTAATTTGGGGGGAGCGCGACTGGTGTTTTACGACTGAATTCCTGCAGGAATTTGAACGTCGTTTTCCACGAGCGGAATCGTTTCGTATTCCAGACTCCGGTCATTATGTATTTGAAGACGCGCACGAGCGGATCATTCCGCGAGTGAGAGAGTTTTTGGCAGCGCATCCGATTGAGACTTGTGAGCCAACAGAGTTGATATGACAGCGTCGCCTAGCACTACGCGACGTAGTAGCTCTTAGATTGCGTTTCCGTATCGACGTGCTTGGGTGGTGGACCAGGACGAAATGCTTCAAATCCTTCAATCTGGTAGAGAGTCAACTGTTGGTTGATTCGCATTTCAATGCGTGTCAACTGGTTTCCTTGTTCTCGCGTCACAAACGTGACGGCGCAGCCCATATCGTCTGACGTCATGCGGCCGGTGCGGCCGATACGATGTACGTAATCATCGCAATACTCGGGGATGTCATAGTTGATGATGTGCGAGATCCCATTGACATCGATCCCACGCCCTACAACGTCTGTCGCGATCAGTAGTCGAACCTTTCCTTCGCGGAAACTTTTCATCACTCGGTCACGTTTGACTTGCGGAAGGTCGCCGTGTAGGTGAGCGACCTTGGGAAGCTTGTTCACAAATTTACGGTGCAGCGCATCTGCACCCCTCTTTGTGCGCGTGAAAACCAACGATTGTTTCGGACGCTCCTTCAATAATAGCTGAACCAGCAATCCGAATTTTCGGTCCGGGTCGACCGTGATGTAGTACTGCCGTATCGAGTCGACAACAATACCATCGCTCGAAAGATCAATCCGTTGTGGATTGCGCATATAGCGTTGGGCTAATCGTTCAACTGGCGGTGGCATCGTCGCGGAAAGCAACAGCGACTGCCGATGTTGGGGACAGCGACGCAGAATCTTTTCGATATCTGGCCGAAAGCCGATGTCCAGCATGCGGTCTGCTTCGTCGAGTACCATGACCTTCAACTCGTTCAGATTCAGCGCTCGACGATTCATCAAATCGATAACTCGGCCGGGCGTCCCGATTATTATTTGAGCCCCTCTTTTCAGGTCGTCCAATTGACGGCGAATCGGCCGCCCACCCACAATGCACACCGTTCTAGCCGAGCTGGCATACGAAAGCCGGCGCGCTTCTTGAGCCACCTGTTCGCTCAATTCACGCGTTGGAGTGAGCACCAACGCTTGCGGGCAGGAGTTGTTCAGGTCGATGCGTTCAAGAATGGGAATGATGAAAGCGGCCGTTTTGCCAGTACCGGTATGGGCTTGTCCGAGACAGTCGATACCTTGAAGGGCGACAGGAAGAAATGCAGCCTGAATGGGGCTAGGTGTCCGGTATTCAACTTTCGTTAACGCCTTCAGTGTGCGATCGCTTAAGCCGAGATCCTGGAAGCGAACCACGGATCTCTCTGCCATTTTCTGCAATGACGTCTCCTTTGTAGACGCTGGCACCTGGGCCAGACGTTCCGCAAACGCAAGTTATTCTATTATTAATCGTTAAGGTATATACCGAAAATAGCTCAGAACCTAATCCGCGTCAATTGATGGATTGATCATTGATTGAGCAGACTCGCTTCTCGAGACGCTCAGAATTGAGAAGACTCAAAGAGGATTGATCGCTCAAGTCATTTGATGCCAGTCAGTTGAGACTATACTTGGGCTCCTCGAAGGCTGTTTCAGGCATTAAACTCCTCGAACGTCAAATGATCATGCTTCTGGTCATACCATGCGATAGAAAATGTGTTCCCTCGTTTGCTCGATCCGACGACTGTGTCGTGCTGTTCGCCTGTCCAAAGTGTATCCGGACCATTGACTTTCTGGCATAGAACGTTTCAATCCCTTTTATCGCACGGCCATTTTTAAATGTCCGATTCAACTGGTTCTTTCGTGACGTCTTCATGGTTTTGGCCGGACAAAGAAAAATGTGCCTCTCGTCGATACTGGCAAAACTTGGAATTTTCTGAGTCTACGGAGTTTTTGAAGTGGCCGCACGAAAAATGTGGCGCGAGCATGAATTGCGCGACAGTTACGATGTCATCATCATCGGCGGCGGTGTACACGGCCTGGCGACCGCGTACTATCTGACGAAGTTGGGCGTTCAAAATATTGCGGTCGTTGAGGCGAAGTACATCGGCTTCGGCGCATCTGGGCGAAACACCGCAATTATTCGCTCCAATTATCGCACCGCGGAAGGAGTAGCCTTCTACGATCTTTCGTTGAAGCTCTATGAGCAATTGGCGGACGAGCTGGATTTCAACATCATGTTTTCCCAACACGGCCACATGACGCTCGCACATACGGAACGAGCTGTCAACGGTTTGCGAGAGCGGGCGAACACAAATCAGTTTTTGGGAGTCAATTCGCGTCTGATCGAGCCGGGCGAGATTCATCAGATTGTCCCAGAATTAAACGTTTTCGGTCCGCAACGTTATCCTATCATGGCGGCACTATACCATCCGCCGGGTGGGATTATTCGACACGATGCAGTGGTTTGGGCGTTTGCTCGTGGAGCGGACCAGGGAGGTGCCCACATCCACCAATTGACAGAAGTTCGAGAGATCGAGTTGGTAAACGGCTCGGTTCAGGCGGTTGTTACAAATCGAGGCCGAATCAAGACTGGGGCGGTTGTGAACGCCACAGCGGGCTACGCCAGCACGGTTTGTGACATGGTTGATTTGATGATTCCAGTCGAAACGCATCAGTTGCAGGCGTTTGTTACCGAGCCGCTGAAGCCGTGGTTGAACACTGTAGTTGTCTCGGCGACATTGCACCTCTATGTTTCGCAAACAGACCGAGGCGAAGTAGTCGTAGGAGGTGAGGTGGAAGATTACAGTAGTTATTCACTGCGAAGTACATTGCAGTTTTCTGAAAGCGCTGCAACTCATTTGCTGGAATTGTTTCCCTTTCTTGGGAATATTCGCATGCTGCGCCAGTGGGCAGGTTTGTGCGACATGACTCCGGACTTTTCGCCGATCATGGGCGAGGTGCCCGACATTCGAGGCTTCTTCCTGACCGTGGGATGGGGAACGTATGGGTTCAAAGCGGGCCCGGCTTCAGGTCATTTGATGGCTCAGCTTATTAATACGGGTCAGACGCCCGACGTGTTGAAGCCGTTTCGTCTGAGCCGATTCTACGAAGACGATCTTGTAGGAGAAAAAGCAGCTGCTGCGGTGTCACATTGACGTGCGAGCGAGATCCTAGCTCACTCAGCGACAGCTGCCGCTTACTTAGAGCAGGTGTCCCGGAGTTCTTAACTAGGGAGGGCGAGGATTTGTCAAGCCGCCGAAATTCCGGCTTAGCTGGAATTTCGCCATCCTAGTTTTCGTTAAAGAGATAAATTTGAGGACACGCTCCTAGAGACTTAAATTCGTGCGAATTTGTACAACTGACCGTCGGACCCGATTTCGCTGCGGTCAAGGTTGTGACTTAAGTCTTACGATTAGGCCACGGTGCTGACCGAAGGTTTCCGGTTGGCGATCAATGTCATATAACTCTTTGACTTGGAGACCTTTGGTCGCGGAAAGTGGCAGTTTAGGAGACCCTGCCACAACTGAGATGTAAACAAGAATAAGGCCGATAGGTCTGGAAATTGGAATACATCAGGACCCAGTGAAGTGTCAACGGAGCGATGTCCACTCCCGAAAAAACCATGTTGGTTATCTGACATGCAACGAGTCTAAAATCTTGCAAGTGTCACAGGTGTCCGCTATGGTAGCCGGAGCGAGTTCGGATGGTGGGTATAGCTCAGTTGGTTAGAGCGCCAGATTGTGGTTCTGGAGGTCGCCGGTTCGAATCCGGTTACTCACCCTTGGCTCATCTACATTCGATGCGTTGCAATTGCTCGTAAACCCTTGCCGTGTCAGGATTTTTTTAGTTGCCATCGAATGTCGGATTCGATGGCTGTTCTGTCTCAATCGTTTGCACCGAGTTGTATGAAATGTCGTCAACACCGGCAACCACACTTTTTCCGTTATCGGTTTCCGTCGCCTCGGTGGTCGATGCGGATACAGCAAGTTGTGGGATTCACCGAAGTCGTGTGGTCTGACTTTCGAGAATTTGTTCTAGAACAAATTTTACACTGGATAACCCCGATCGTTTCTGCCGCTCCTTCGTCGCTGTGTCTGACGTAACAAGGTGTAGCAGCACGAAAATTCACTGAGTCGTGAGTGTATTAAATATCGGCGTCGCCAGATCTTCGTCATCCTTCGAGTATAGGAATGCTAAAATGAGTGGCACTCGATTAATTTGGAAACCATAAACTTCGTAGAGCTGCTGAAAGTCTTCGAGCCAGAGTTCGATTGTGGTTCCAGTTCGCGACTAGTTAGCGATGAATCTCTGAGCGGTTCCTTTCGACGTGACACTGCCAACCATCGCCCACTCGTGGCGAACACGCTCAATCGCGTCGCGACATGCTTTCTGGATGTGAGCGTTATCCCCCAATGGCAATTTCATCACCCGTACCGTACACCGAGAGTTGATGCCCTCAACAGCGAAGACAACCGTACCCAGTTTAACAGGCCTCGTAACACACATCGATTGAGGGTAAGAAAACTGTATTCGATCGCTTTCGTAGCGGAGAATGAGCTTGCCGACAACAAGTCGAATTGGTTCGCAATCGATCAAAAGGATGCTGAAAAGCGCAATCGCAATACAACCAAGTACGACAGTACATCGAAACCACAATTTCAGCCAATTCGATTTCATTTCGATATCACTTGGCTAGTCTTAGTCGAGCGACTGGAGCCGAATCGTCTTGATATTTGTGGTAAGGTGGTCAGGATCATTCGAACACGACTGTAAGACAATCGTTTCGTATTGGGAACAGTATGAGTTTAGACCGATAAACCCCTTTGCTGTACGTGCCGCATCCTGAAAGTTTCTCCATGAATTGGTAGCATATCAGCAACTTACGCGAACACCTTGTTATGTGCATTGCTCACCAGCATCATTCACTCTGAGCACATTGGTTTCTGTGCGTCGCTTTGTTTGCAGTCGTTGAATAGGTATGCAATTTCTTTTAGTTCTTTGACAAACTGCTGTCGATTGTCTGGCGAAATCTGGAGTGGTGTTCATCCATTCTATAGGATCCACAAATCAATGTAGTCGTTGACGAATGCGTGGACGAACTTGTTCTTTTGACAGGCGAAGAGAAGCGGTTGGTAAAAGGCCAAAACAAAGATCGAGCCTCCAACGTACATTGCCTCGTACCAGTACCAGAACATTGGGCCGATTGACAGGACGTACAACACCAGGATAATCGTCAGCTTCAAAAGGCTGCGAGTGATCCAGCGGAGAATGCGAGTTCCCATTCGTGCCGTAAGTGACATTCTTTGAGCTTACAATGGTTTTCTGGCAGTGGTCAAATCGGTGCTCGATCGAATCGGCAGGGTGATTGATACCATTGGGCCATCCAAATGTATATTAGCTCAAAATCAAACAAATCCTTGTTCGCGGCACCAATCGATGGTTTTTTTCATTCCGTCAGCGAAATCAACGCGAGGTTGGTAACCGAGTTCTCGACGCGCTTTATCAATGCAGTAGTCAAGATTCAATCCGAGAAACTTGATAGTCGCGCTGGAAAGTAGAGGCGCGTGCTTTTTTCCGAGTAATTTCCAGGTGCCTTCCATCAGCCCAGCCAATATCCTGGCCACCGGCAATGGAACTGACTTTGCAGGCACATTGTAACCGGCCAACGATGCAATCGTCGTGATGAATTCGCGTTTTGTGACGAGCTTTCCGTCGGTGATATTAAACACCTGACCGACGCATTTGTCACGTTCTATGGCGGCAAACACCGCGTCGGCCAGATTTCCGACATAGGTGTTGTTGAGTAACTGCTGGCCGGACCCAAGGAACTTGAACTTCTTTGATTTCAATCGGTTCAGAATCCGCGGCAATACGGTGCGATCGCGCGGCCCGTAAACGAATCCAGGCCGCAGAATTGTCGCCGGCAGTTTATTGTCTTTGATATGATCCAGAACCAGATTTTCGGACTCGACTTTTGTCAGTGTGTAGCCGTCGATTCCTTGAGTGCTGGTTGTTTCCGATTCATCAGTTCCGTAATGATCGCGTGCTTCGTAGACTCCGAGCGAACTGATGTGGACGAAGCGTTTCAATCGTCCAGTCGCCTCAGTTTGTTTCAATAAGTTCTCTAACCCGCGGACGTTGACCGTCCGATATTCGTCAACCGGTCCCCAGTCACCGACTTTGGCGGCGCAGTGCACAATTAACGTGATTCCATCGACAGCGTGCTTCAGTGATTCGGAATCAGTCATGTCTCCGGTGACAATTTCAACACCGCACTGGTCCAAAAAACCACGTTTGCTGCTGGCGCGGATGAGTGCTCGTGTGCGGACACCTTGTTGGCGAGCGTGCTGGGCGACTTGACTGCCCACTAATCCCGTTGCTCCGGTCATTAACAGAAAGTCATTTTTATCGATTTCCAAGGCTGAATTCCTGACGCTAATTGAAATTTATGAAACACTAGCTGTGCTAGCTCGTTGTAATAACAAGTGGGTATTGTCCTATTGGGGCTTGATCAGGTCATGGTATGTTCCAATTCTCAGGTCTGTTGGTCTAGGCGTTCGGGTTCTGACCCTTTGGGTCAACCAGTTTTTCCCCGTACGACAACTCCGATAAAGATTTTGTAGCCGAATTCTCCAGAATGTTGGCATTTTTGTGGTTGCGCTAAAGTCAGGAGATTTAGGCTACGGTCGTTACGCTTCATTCTCCCGCTTCGAAGTGCTTAAGGGCGTTACCATTTGTGCATACCAGTGAGGGGGAGCCCTGGGTTGGAAGAGTCATAAGATCGAGTAGCCCTGATAAGGGCGTAAGAAATCTGCTGCACAAACTCGTTTTGTTCTGTCACAGCTAACTCAAATTGTAGGACACCAACCTTTTGCAAATCGAATGCGAACAGCCTCATTTTCCAGAATTTTAGCTGGTTCGCAAGTGGACGCGAGGTTCATATTTCAATTGAGCATCAACCTTTGCCAGGGCGAATAGTTGTTCGGTGACAGCTTGGGCTGCGTTCGGGCACGCCAGCGATTTCATTGCCCGTTGCATTCGTTGATACAGTGCCTGGTCGGATTGTAAGTCAGTCAATGCGCTGATCAAACGATCGGACAACGAGATTCGATTCGGCGTCTGTTCAACTATTCGAGCCGCTCCCGATTCGGAGAAGACGCGAGCGTTGAGCCATTGATGGTTTTCGGCGGCATGTGGAAACGGTACCAAAATGGCTGGAACACCAGCGCAGGCCAATTCAGCCAGCGTTGTTGCGCCGCCACGGGAAACGACAATGTTTGCTCGTCGATACCATTGACTCACATCGGCAAAGAACGGCTCTACGACACTGTCAATGCTAATGGCGGAATATCGATTGCGAACCAATTCGACTTGTTGTCGGCCAGTTTGATGAACGACCTTCCAGCCGTTAAGTGCCTTCCGGAGTGCTTGTATGGTTGGCAACATTGCTTCGTTTAACGCCACTGCTCCTTGGCTCCCGCCCAGTATTAACAGAGTTGGCGTGGCTTTTTCGACGAATTGTGCGGATTGACAATGCATTGCCGCAATCTGTTGCCGGACCGGGTTGCCGGTCACGCAGAATGGACCACACTTTGATAGATAGTCGGCGGACTGTTCAAATGATAGGCAGATCATTGACGCCCTTCGGCACAGCCAGCGGTTCGCTCGGCCGGGCAGGACGTTTTGCTCTAACAACAGTGTTGGGATCTTTAAGTGCTTGGCAGCCAGGACGACGGGCACGCTGGCAAAGCCGCCTAGACCGATCACTGCGGATGGGGTTATTTGCTGAAGCATCAACTTGGCAAGTCGTATGGCTCTCCAGTTTCGCCAAACGAATCGGATAGGATTCCTTCGGGCCACCTTAGTCGACACGGCTGGCAAGACGTGGTGTTCAAATCCATGGTTCTGGCTGATGTGATGATCGATTTCTCGTTCTGATCCAACAAACACAATCCTTGCGCTGTCGTCGTGTGCGAGAATCTTCTCGGCAACCGCGATCCCGGGAAACAGATGACCTCCTGTCCCACCCCCTGCAAGAATGTACGTCGCTGCATTTCGCACAGTAGCTACTCCATCACACATACTTCAAAGCCGGAGAGTATCGCGGATTCGAGAGACGAGGAAAAGGTGACTTCGATGCCCTCGGATCGATAAGCCGCGATTGTTCCAAAGCGTGTAGGCTAGTTATAGCAAACGCTTTCTGTGTCGGATCTTTGGTCGCTTAACCACAGTTAAACCGCAAACAGCGTGCAAACTCCACTTGCTGTGGTTGTACTGCTCTGGCAGCTGTGATTCCCACCACTAGAAATGTTACGTGTCGCATAAAGATACACACGTTCGAATTCAGTTGGCCATGACGTAATGTTGGCGCTGTGGACCATCAAGATACCAAAGCCCAACAAGACGCATGCAAGAGACACGAACAGGTTCTGCTCGGTTTTCACGGTATTTTCGGACGGCCAAGGTCAATCTGCTCGGTGATTCATTGTTCCATGGAATGGCATTGGCTGTTCATTGGCAGTGCTTGAGACAGATCACTTGAACTTCAACGGCACAAGTAATTAAATTCCGATTGTTCCCAAAAGGGTGGAAGCCGGTCCGACTGACGGTTCTCCATAACCATTCGGTTTTGAAGAAGTACACCAGCCAAACCGGCTTCCGGTTCCCTCTCTCCCTAACGTTGCCTGAATATGCATTAGCGGATTTTCAGGCTGGCCACGGCGATCAGTGCCAATAGGGCCGACCCAATCCAGAACCGCACTACGATTTTCAGTTCATGCTGTCCTTTGAACAAGAAATGATTGTGCAGCGGACTGCAGGCGATCAGCCGATTTCCAGTCACTCGGAACCAACCCACCTGCAGAATGACGCTCAAAGTTTCGAGGACGAAAACGCCGCCGACGAGGACCAGCAGGAACTCCTGTCGAGTTGCCAGCGCCGCCAACCCCAACAGTCCTCCGATCGGTAGCGATCCCGTATCGCCCATGAACACTTGGGCCGGGTAGCAATTGAACCACAAGAAGCCCAGCATTGCACCGACCAGCGCACCCATGACGATGCTCAATTCTCCACTGCCGGGCATGTACGGAATGCTCAAGTAATCGGCCATGATCCTGTGCCCGGCCAGATACGTCAGAGCCGTGAACGCCGAGCCGGCAAATATCATGCAGCCACTGGCCAAACCATCCAATCCATCGGTCAGATTCACGGCGTTGGAACTGCCGACTAGCACGAGTATGCTCCAGATTACAAACCAGCCACCCAGGCAGACCGAGGCGCTACCGATGGGCCACATCAAATCCAGCCCATGACGAGTGTCTTGATGTTCCAGATACAAGCCCCAGCCAATTGCAATTGCCAAGATCACCTGGACGATTAGCTTCGACTTGATCGCCATACCATTCCGCTTGGTACTGAGTTTTATCCAGTCGTCGACTGCGCCCAGGACGGCAAACCCAATGGTGATGGCGAGGCCATATTGCACGTACGGGTTGTTTAAATCACCCCATAAAAGCACGCCGAGAACGACTGCACCGATGACAAAGATCCCTCCCATTGTCGGCGTCGCTTTTTTTCCAGCTTGAATCTGATTCAGACGTTCCGAGTCGCTGTTGACGCGTTCGCGAAACCGTTTTTTTAACCATAGGATCGCAATTGGTCCAAGTAGAATTGCCATCGTGAATGACGAGACGCTGGCCAGTGCGATCCTCGCCGTCAAGAAGACATGCGAATCGCCTGATGAATACAACTCCAGTTGCTTGAGCAGCGGAGCGAAGCTGTGTAATAGCCAAATGAACATATGAGCAAGAATGATTACCTGGAGATCAAATGGGTCAGTGGAGAAGTGTTTCTCCGGGCGCCGAGGAACAACCTCGGCGCCCGGTCAAAATTAGTCCTGCTGTCGAGCGGCTTTTGGAGTGATTGACCCAGTAATCACTTGTTCCAATTACCTTGAATGCTCTCGTTCAACGATTGAACGATGCTTGGATCCCCGCAAATCCTTCGCAGACAGCAGAACCATTCGCTATACGCATACCCACCTGTTTGTACGGGTGATGTGAGTTAATTAGTTCTTTGGATTGATGATTGAGCCATTGGACGACGCGTTCCATGTGCATAGTTCTCGACCCTTTGACTAACACGACGTCATCAGGCTGTAACCGACGCTTCAGACTTTCCAGCAAATCGTTGAAGACCTTGCACGCGTCCAGACAATCGCCGTCCATTCCGGCGTCGCGTGCTCCGCGAATAATGTGTTTCGCTTGTGAGCCGTAGGCCGTCAGGTGATCAATTCCTGCGACAGCCACTTGCCGGCCGACTTCGTAGTGGTAACGACAACTTTCGTCGCCCAATTCCAGCATGTCGCCGATGGCCAGCAACTTCTGGTTTGCCCCTTTCCAATCAGCGAGAACGTCACAAGCGGATAGGACAGATTTGGGATTGGCGTTATACGAATCATCGATTACGGTCCACGGGCCGATTTTCCGGATCTGGCAGCGACCGGATGCCGGTTGGAATTCTTGCAATCCAGCAGCGATTTGTCCTTTGTCCATACCCACTTCACGCGCAATTGCGATGGCTGCTAGAGCGCTGGTCACATGATGTCGACCGGCAATGTTCATTTTGTACTGTTGGGACTCGACTCGGAACGACAGCCGGTTTCTTTGCGTGTTGATGTCCATAGCGCGAAGGTCATTGTCGACACTGCAACCGACGAAGATGACGCGGCAACGTGCTCGCGGTGCCATGTCCCGTACGCTAGCATCATCTCCAGCCAGAACGGCAAAACCGTCTTCGGGCAAGATTTCCAGCAGGTCGCTCTTTTCTCGAACGATCTGGTCAACGCTGCCGAAGCCATCCAAATGAGCTGGCCCGATACCCGTCACCACGCCCACCTTCGGCATGGCGATGTTTGTCAATTGGCGAATTTCGCCGCATTGTGATGCTGCCAGCTCCAAGACAGCGAATTCGTGTTCCGGCTCGATCTGCAGCAAACTTAACGGCACCCCAAAGCGATTGTTGTAGTTGTGTGGACTGCGAGTTCCCTTCCGTTGGCGAGCCAGCGTGACATGAATCATTTCGCGTGTCGTTGTTTTCCCAAAACTGCCCGTTACGCCGATGACGAGTGCATCTTGGATGCCACGATACCAGCGGGAAAAATTCCACAATGCTTTCAACGAGTCGTCGACGATAACGAATCGTCCGGAGATGGAAGGTGTCTTCTGTTGCTCAACGACGCACGCCAAGGCTCCGCGACGTAGTGACTCGGTAACAAAATCGTGACCGTCGTGTCGTTCGCCCTGAAGAGGCCAGAACACATCGCCGGGATAGACCTGCCGCGAGTCGGTCTTAATGCAGTCAAAATCGACATTGTCGTTGTCGATTCCAATCGCTTTTCCGGCTGTCGCGGCCAATAAGTCACGCAGGCAGACTTGTTTCATGATCGAATCGCTGTTGCCTCCGCATGCTGTCGTTCACGCTGCATCAATTGCAGCGCCTGTTGTGCAAGTGCTTCACGAATTACTTCGCGATCATCGAAGGGGAAATATTGCGTACCAATGATTTGTTCACATTCGTGCCCCTTGCCAGCCACTAGCACGCTATCGGCTGGTTGGGCATGGTCCAGCGCCCAACGGATTGCTTGCGCACGATCGATTTCGATGTAAGGTGGTTTAGCCATCGAATCGAAGCCAACCAGAATATCGCCGATAATCTTTCGAGGATCTTCTGTGCGGGGATTATCGCTAGTCACAATAGGCAGATCCGCGCCGGCTGCCGCTTTAGCTAACAGCACGCGCTTGGAACGATCTCGGTCGCCCCCTGCCCCGAAAACACAAAGGACACGACCGTCGGTCAGACTCCGTAATTGATCGATGGCGCGGCGGAGTGCATCGTCTGTATGCGCGTAATCGATGAAAACGTCGTAGGGCTGTCCACAGTCTACACGCTCCATCCGTCCCGGCACGGCATTTAGCGATTCAATTCCCATAGCAATGTCTGCTAGCGAAACATCGAAGTGTCGAGCCACGGCAGCGGCGGCCAGGCAGTTTAAAACGTTATGACGTCCAACCAACCATGTTGACACTTCGACCTGGTCGGCGTCCAAGCCATATGACAGCACGAAACGACTTCCAGAGAGCGATTGATCCAGTATTCTGGCCGTCACATCGGCCGGCTGATTTAGGCCGATCGTCAACACGTTTGCGTGGGCGGACAATTGGTCTCGCAAGGAAATGCTGCCACGATCATCCGCATTCAGCACGGTTAGTGCCCCTGGTTTGCGATGAACTAGAATGCGGGATTTAGCTGCCAGGTAAGCCTTGTAGTTGTGGTGATAGTCGAAGTGATCTTGAGTCACGTTGGTGACGACCGCTACGTCCAGCAATGTTCCGGCAGTACGGTCTTGGTCCAGAGCATGGCTGGAGATTTCAATGGCCGCATGCTCTGTCCCTTGTTGAACCATCTGCGACAGTTGATCCGAAAGCGTTTTCGAATCGGGGGTTGTCAGGTTTGCTCGTTCTGTTGCTGT
>CAUZSN010000030.1:0-26588 GCA_963582345.1 Planctomycetota bacterium | reverse complement strand
CCAAGACCAATCCTGTATCGCAAATGATCGAACCAACCGCATTTCCCAATGCCAGGTCGGAACTGCCGCGCAGCGCTGCCAGCACCGAAACTACCGCTTCGGGCGTTGTAGTGCCGAGGCTAACGATCGTGGCACCGATGACAACCTTTGAGAGTCCTGAAAGCTCGGAAAGTACGACTGCTTCTTTGACCAGCCAATCGGCACCTTTGCCGAGAACGGCCAAGCTGGTCACAATGAGGCCGAACAACGCGAACCATGCCACGTACGTCATACTGTCCCATGGCAGTCCATTTATGAAGTGTTCCAGAAATTCTTCCATTGCATTTCAACTCTATTCGTCTGTGTCGTCTACTACATACACTTATATAATCGGCGCTCGTCGGTCGGCATACCAATCGATTGGCTGCCAGAGTCAGCGTGCGCGACTGAATGGCTGTCTTTGGCTAGTGGGATGCACAACGTTACGGCGACGATACAAGCGATGGTCCTTGAACAGATGTCGTGTTGACATCACGGAGTTGTCGAGCTTGGGCGGCTGATGTGTCTATAGACAGCGTCAACTGCGCATTCCAGCGACCGTCACGCGGTGACGTGAACTGCCAATGCGGCACAACAGCGCAGCTTTGGTGGACCAGTTCAAAACCGTCCTCGGATTGGCTGATTGTCTGAATAGGAAACGTCCAGATACTGGCCGGGTGCGAGAGTTCGAGAGACACGTCCAATCCCAACCACTCATCCATTAATCCGATTCGCTCGGCGTCCGTTAGTGACTGAATGCTTTCTAGTTGTCCAAGCTGTCTGCCGCTGACATCATAGAAGTAACGGTCGGAAGCGCCGGCCGCCAGTCCGGAAAAATTGAATTCGACTCCAAAATGGATCGGCACACCGGGCGGCAGATTCTGCAGCTCGTAATTGATAGACAAAGACGACCCGTTTGCAGCGTCCAGCACTACAGTTTTGCTTAGCGTGACGTCACGGGAACCCAACCGTCCTTCACGAGACATTCTCGCTTCGACCCGGTCGTCCGAACGGCGCAACACACTTTCAAAAACACCGCTGGCGAAGTCACCAATCTCGCCGTCGCCCGCCTGGAAATCCTCGAAACTTAAGTCTGGCTGCAGAAAATGGTCGACCAGACACTTTCGCGGCCAACTGTCATACAGCAGTTTTTTATCGAGATCTGGTTCTTTGAATTGAACCAACTCGTGAATGCTGGCTGCTGCGCCGTCCTGATCACCGTGGCCGTGCCTACCGCCACGACGGACCTGCTCGTGGTAGGCCTCCGGTCGACGGTCTAGTGTAGCCACAAGATTGTGACGGATGCTGCGAATGTCCAACTCATATAAATGACCGCCGCGGCTGGGAGCTAGAAAAGCAACAAGGCGATTGCCCATCATCCGGATTTCCTTACGGGCGTCTAAGTCATAATCGTCGGCGTCGATTTGTACCCAACGACCGCTGCGACCGGCAACTGAATCTAGAATCGAGTCGGCAGCAATCAAATGACTGTAAACGCCATTTCTCAGATGCGGCAAGTACAGACCACCGAACACACCATGCCAGTATGAACAATTGCACTGCGCGCGGTATAACTCGGTTCGAGCTTTGTTTAGACGATCATCATTTTCACTGGTAGCCATGCCGTGCGCCAACCGGTCCAAGCGGCCGCTGACCTGAATCATGCGCGAGTACATTTCGTTGCTTTCGGGGTACTTCATCCGAAAGTTGCGCCAAAAACCGCCTCGCATAAATGGTTGAAGTTCTCCCCAATCGGCAGTCTCGTGACCTCTTTTTGTCAATGCGCCATATTCAATCAGCCGCTGTGTCGGCAATGCCCACTCTGCCATCTCGCGGTAACTGGCATCAGGAAGGTAGCACTTGCCGATGGGTGGGACCTGATCGACGACTTCTGCCATTGTTGCGACTTTCAGCCAATCGCTATTTTTACACAATGTTTCGAGAAATCGCCGCAACCAACCGTCGGCATAGACGTGCTTGCTGGTGCCCGGCCAAGATCCGAACTTCTCACCATCGTCGCCGAACGCCACGACCGCATTCGGCCGCTTCTCGGCGATTTGCAGCAAGTAATCGATCGTCTTGCTCGGTTCGCCATAGGGAATATTGTATCGCAACTGCTCGCTGCCGGGAAAAACCTTTAACAAATGTCCGTCGTCTTCGGTCAGGTAATAGCCGACTAGATCGTCATCGCGCAATCCAGCACTGTGGAAGTGGAAATCATCGAGAAGAGTGTATTCGATGCCAGACTGAGCGATGTCGCTGGCAAACGATTGCTCCCAAACACGCTCGGGAATCCACATGCCACGGACCTGACAGCCGAATACCTCTTCTAAATATCCTGAAAATGCCGTGATTTGACCGATGCGATCGCGTCGAGGCACGCAGGACAAAATCGGCTCGTAGAAAGCTCCACCAATGATCTCGACCTGATTACGTTTGACCAATTCCCGCACTTGATCAATGTACTCGGGATGCGCCTGGACGATCCATTCGAGTAAGCTGCCCGAAATATGCAGCGAAATAGATATCTCTGGAAAGTCCTTCAGAATTCCAAGAAAAGGCTCGTAACTGTCCTTGTATACGTGTTCGAAAACGTCTTGGAAATTATCGACGGGCTGGTGAATATGGATGGCCAATACAAGCCGAACGCGATAGCTCATCGGAAGAATCCTTTCTCGCAATGGGAGAGAATTGCAGACTGCCGATGCTCGAACTCACTGGTGAGTTGAGTTTGGAGATTCGCAGTTTTCAATTTGCATTCCCTGTTACAAACGCGATTTGATGGATCTGTTCAACCGGCACCTACTATTCTTTCCCGTAGTTCGAATCCACTTCCACCTCGCGCAAGAATTCTGCCGCTTGTTCAGGCAACACTGGATTGATGTAAACGCCGCTCCCCCATTCGAATCCCGCGACGCGGCTGAGTCGCGGGAAAATTTCGAGGTGCCAATGATAGTGAGCCAACTCGTTCGAATCGAATGGGGCCGTGTGAATAATATAGTTGTACGGTGGGTCATTAAGCGCGGCCTCTAGTTTACCCAGAATCGCCTTCAGTACCATCCCCATTTCTTCAACGTCATGATGGAAGATATTTTCGAAGTGGCTGGAATGTCGCTTGGGCAGAATCCGGGTTTCGAAGGGGAATCGGCTGGCATAGGGACATAATCCGACAAAGTCGTCGGTATCCAAAACGATTCGGCTGTGTGTCGCCAATTCTTGCTAGATCATATCACAGTAAACACAGCGACTCCGGGATACATCAGGCAGATTCTTGTAGTCCTCAGAAAAACATCTCTTCAGTACTCATTCGATCCGAAACGCAGGACTACAGTGGCAACTGCCGCAAATTTGGCGCTAGTTGCTCGGTACTCTACACGGTTGGATACACCTCAATATAATCTACTATGTACGTTTGTGCGTAAAGACGCTGCG
This sequence comes from Planctomycetota bacterium, assembly GCA_963582345.1. GTDB lineage: Bacteria > Planctomycetota > Planctomycetia > Planctomycetales > Planctomycetaceae > CAUZSN01. Next base: position 23,138 of record CAUZSN010000030.1, on the reverse strand, counting down.
GCTCCATTCACCACAGAAACCGAGAGAGCACTTGGGCATCGCCGTGAAATCTAACGAGCTCGCTGGTGACGAATATCGTTTTGAATTGGCCGCTGAATCCATCACTGTCCAGATTCGCTGGTTCGGACTGGCTGTGGGCTATGTGCTGGTGAATTTCATTGGGCGAGACACGGCACAACCGGCTGTGAAATTTGGCGAATCTGTTTTGACGAATCAGCAAGTATTGAACGGCATCCTGACCTTGGGCGCTATCTACGCGTTGATCGATACATTATGGAGACTGCGCGGAAAGGTCTTTCTAAGCCAATGGCCGCTATTCATTTCATTGATGGAGGCCGTTTTCATCGGCCTGTTGTGTTATTTCGACTACGGGTTGGAGAGCCCATTTCGCCTCTACTATTTTCTGTCGCTGCTGGTCTGCGCCATCCGATATATGCCTTGGATCACTTATTCGACATTCGCACTGCACGCCGTGAGTTTTGGAACGTTGGCCTTTAGCGGACGAATCGAACAACCGAATCATTTGTCAACACTACTGTTAATGCTGGTGATCATGGGGTGGGTCACTTGGGCCAGCACTGCATTGGCCGGTCTGGTGAAGGCGGCCAGCCGAGGACTGTTACGACTCAATGACCAGCTACAGCAGAATCAGGAATTGCTAGAACAAAGAATCGACAAGCGGACACGAGAGCTGCAGCAGTCGCAGGCGCTGCTGCTCCAGCAGGAAAAACAGGCAGCGTTCGGTTTGCTTGCCGCCGGGATCGCGCACGAAGTTGGTAATCCGCTGGCCGCAATTAGCTCGCTGGTGCAGTTGTTGAACCGACGCGACTACGATGAATACACACGTGATCGATTGCAGATGGTGGACGATCAACTGCGTCGCATACAACGCACACTCCGCGAGCTAGTCGATTTCGGTCGACCAACGTCGACCGCAGAAAGCCTGTGTGATGTACACACTGTGATACTCGCATCGCTGAATATCGCCAAATACTACAAGCGGAAGAAAGGAAAGCGGATTGTCACGCGTTTTTCCGAAGGATTCCCCAAGTTGAGGATTGTGCGCGATCAATTGGTGCAGGTCTTTCTGAACCTGATTCTGAATGCGATGGACGCGACAGACGAAGGCGGCACGATCGAAATCGCCACGTTCTTAGAAACGGGTTGGATTCACGTTTTGATTCGTGACAACGGTCACGGAATCGCCAAAGAACATCAAGAAATGATTTTTCGACCGTACTTCACGACAAAAGAAACTGGAACGGGTCTGGGTCTGTTTGTTTGCAAGAACATTGCGGAACAAATGGATGGCGTACGTGTTCAATTGGTGCGCTCCACTAGCCAAGGAACGACGTTTGCCGTCTTGCTGACATGTGAAAACGTGAAGGCCCATCCTGACGTATCTCACACAACCTTAGTGTCCTCCGAAGAAATTCAAGCATCGTGAAACACGAGCAACAACGATCCATTCTGCTCGTCGAAGACGAAGAAGTCATCCGCACTTCGCTGCAAGAATTTCTTTCCGGCGAAGGATATGACGTGGCCGAAGCCGGCACGGTCAGTGAGTCGCTAGTATTGGCTCGGATCCACGATTTCCAAGTCGCCATCTGTGACATTCAACTTCCTGACGGCGATGGAATCGACTTACTAAGACGCCTGCAACAACTGAATCCGGACACGTCGGCGTTGATGATCACCGCGTACTCGACCGTCGAGAACGTGGTCGAAGCGTTCAAGGCAGGCGCGTTCGACTATCTCGTCAAGCCGGTGATCTTCGAAGATCTGTTCAATAAACTTGATCGCTTGTTCAAGTTTCGCGCCTTGTGTCTTGAGAACCAGTCGCTGCGCCGAGAACTCTCGAGGAGTGACGATCTCGGGCAGATCGTTGGTTCGAGTAAAGTGGTCGCTGACGTGCAGCACACGATCCGAAAAGTCGCCCTCACCAACTCGAACGTGCTGTTAGTCGGTGAAACGGGCACCGGCAAGGAGTTGTTCGCGCGAGCTGTCCACGCTGCAGGTCCTAACAGCAAAGAAAAGTTTCTGGCCGTCAACTGTGGCACCCTTCCAGTTGAACTACTGGAAAGTCACCTCTTCGGCTCGAAAGCTGGCGCAATACCCGGCGATCATTCCGGCCACACTGCCCTTGCTGATCAATCCGGCATATTGAAGACTGCGGGCACGGGTACTGTTTTTCTAGACGAAATCGCTCAACTACCGATCGGCACGCAGGCGAAGTTGTTGCGGGCCGTCGAATACCAGGAAATCATGCCGCTCGGCAGCTCAGAGCCAACCCACGTCAATGCTCGCTTGATCGCATCGACGACCCGCGACCTGATGCACGAGGTCGCCGAAAAGCGGTTCCGGGAGGATTTATTTTACCGTCTGGACGGCGTCAAGATTCACATCCCGCCGCTGTGCGAGCGTCTGGACGACATTCCGGAATTGGTCGAGTTCTTCATCGCCAAGTATTCCCAAGCGATGGGCAAACGGGTCACGGGAGCGACCAGCGAGACAATCCGGCTGTTAATGTCGGCCCAGTGGAAAGGCAACGTGCGCCAATTGGACAATTCTATCGAACGCGCCATGATGATGTGCGATAGCACGACCATTGATGTCACCGATCTTCCGCCGGACCTGTTGGGAATCGGCCAACCACTACCTGATACGAACGAACTGAGATCTGCACTGCGACACTACGAACGCCTACACATCAGCCGTATTTTGCGTAAATGGCCAGACAAACGCGAGGCGGCCAAACGACTGAAACTAGGCCTTTCCAGCCTGTACCGGAAGATCGAGGAGCTGGACATCGACCTTTGAGACAATATCTTACTTGCGCCAAAACCTTATACAGCTCGACGCCATTTTCACTATCACGAGCTCGAACTTCAACAGTTGAAACCTGGAAGCGTGAGGACGGTAAGAACACTCAATTCCTCGAGGCGTCCTCAAGACGCTCGAGTACCTTTAGTGCGCGACCATGATTCGGATTGATCTCGACGCAACGGCGGTGGGCCGCAGCGGATTCTGTAACGTCACCGAGGGCGCGGCGTGTCTCGCCAAGATAATACCACGCGTGAGCATAGTCTGGCACCTTCTCCGTAGCCTTGGAGAATGCGTCGCGGGCGGCGCCCAGATCGTCTTTGAACCACGCCGCCTTACCCGCCGCGTATTCCGCCATTCCCTCATGATGTCGGACACTGTCGATGTCTTCCATGCGGCGACACAGGCTTGCAAGTTTCTCGTGGAGCGACTGCGAAACTTCAAACTCAGTTCCCAGCTTCCACGTCTTTCTGGCGGCGCTCTCATCTCCCAATTCTAGTTGGACGTCGCCTTTGAGCTCCGACACATTGGCTGATACACCGATCCGGTCCATCAAATCCTTAAGAATTCCAAGAGCAATTTGATGACGACCCGCCTTCAGCTCGCATGAAACCCATAACATTGAAGCTGGTTCGGACCATGAAGAAGATTCCGCCACACGCTGAGCGACCAGGGATGCGTTCTCGAAATCGCCGGCTTCCAGCAATCGGTTTGCTTCTTCATACTGTCCCCGGCTGCCAAAGCGTGCCATCCTGAGTTCATCGTTCCGCGAGGCAGGGGTACCTCGCGGAATCATTTGCATAGAGTGTCGCGCAAGTTCTTCGTAGCGCAGGGCTTCCTCATGATTGCCAAGTGCTTCTTCGATCTGCGATCTCATCTGCTGGGTTCTCGTCGCCTTGGGGTAGTCGGAGAGGAGCCGATCGCTGATCGAAACAGCTTCGGACGCACGTCCCAGGCGAATCAAAAGACGGCATAGAAGCAACTGCGCCCAAGGAACCTGCTGAGCCTGTCGTAAAGCGGCTTCCGCCTTTCGCGGTTTCACTTCGCGTAGCCAGCATTCGCCGATCGCCGTCCAGCTATATGGGCCGTGTGGCGCGCCGGCGGCGATAGCAGCACTGAACTTTTCACGAGCTTCCTTAAGTCGACCCATGCGACTCAACGTGACGCCCCAGAAATGCAAGTATTCCGAACTCCCTGGCGAACACCGCGCCGCCTGCATGAAACAATAATCCGCTGCCGGGAAGAAGCCCAGAGTCCGGTAGACTTCTGCCAGGTCGATCAGTTGCTGCGGATCACTGGCGTCGACCTGACTGAGAACCGGAATCAGTTCCTCGGCTTCGATCTTTTCGAGAACGTCCAGGTTAACAATCGGTAACCCGACCGATGCCAATCGATTGTGATCAAACCACATCCAAGCGGCTTCGCCTAGAATCACGATCAACAGCACGATGCGAAGAGGGGTCATCGTGAGACATCCCGGCTTTTCCCGAACGCCTTACTCTTCCAAAGCGTGAGACGACGTGTGCCGGGCACTCCCGAAAACGGCATGTCCATTCCGCCGGCGACAATATCGTCCCGACCATCGCCGTCAAGATCCCCCAAGGCAACACAAATTAACTCCGGCGGCGATGTGTCGACGGTCCAGGTTGTGAAGTTCTGGCGACCGTTGTTTTCCAACCAGACAACGCTGGGATGCGTTGGATCGCTGAAATCGTTGATCATACTGACGAGCACAACGTCGTAATCACCGTCGGCGTCCACGTCCCCGTAATTGGCCGCATAAGTTCCACCAAATGCCGCGATGTGGTGCAGTTGAAACTTCCACCCACCCTGGTTCTCCAACCACTTGCAACCGTGATATGGTTGCGGCCATCCGTGTGAGAGTTCCAGGTTGTCGCCCTGCGGCAACAACAGATCTACGTCGCCGTCTTGATCTAGATCGCATGCGACAAGGCCAGCGCCGCCAATGTCAAAGTTATGTGTGAAATGCAGCAAACGCTTCCTGAAATGGCCTCTTCCGTCGTTCTCAAAGCCCCAAACTTCTTCCTCTTCCTGGGTGATGATCGTGATAATGTCCAAGTCGCCGTCATTGTCGAAGTCGTGTACAGGAATATGAATCCCGCCGGGCCGGCTCAGCAAGAAATGGTCGCGGAAACGAAGCTCGCCGCGGTTTTCCAGCCACAAGACTTCGCCCCGTGCGTAGCCGAACACCGCCACCGCTAAATCCGGATCGTTGTCGCCATCGAAGTCTCCCACTTGGACATCCGCTACACGGCGCAAATCGTCAAGCAAGACGCGCTGTTCGTAACCGGTCTCCTGTTTCAAGAGAACGACAATCTTCCCCACCATTTTGTCGGAAGGGAGTAGGTCGCCCAACACGGCGACGACGATGTCCTGATCGCCGTCGGAATCGATGTCGACCAACGTTGCATGGGCCGGAACCTTAATGTCTTTTGCCAGGACGTGTTCTACCCAGCCCGCATTATCATCGTTGCGATACCAAATGATCTCGTTTCGCGAGCCGTCACAAACCAAAAGGTCATTCGCGCCGTCGCCATCCATATCCACGATTTGCACGTTCGTTACACGAGGAATTGCCTTCGACGGATTTGCGACAAACTGCCGCTCAAACCGCACAGATGGCGAGCAATCCGGAATTGGAACTCCTGACGAAACGCGTCTTGGCGTGGACACCTTCGGTCCGGCAACATTCAAAACCGCCAGCACAATAGCGACAAGGACCATCACCATTGTCAGCTCGGCCGATGCGGGGCCTCGCCCCGTGAAGCGTGATTGGGCTTCCGGCTCTGGGTCCTTCGAATTCTTCTTGGTCTTATTGGGCACGGTGGTGTCGAAAACTCTCGCAACGAAGGATCCTTGCGTGTGCAAGTCGCGACTCGGCTGGCCGCAATGTGCCATACCTGCCGCAAGTAGTTCGAAAACCGGGGCCACCCGAAAACTTGACAACCCGGTCGCCAATAGTCAGAGTGCAGCCAATGATAACCGCGAGACAAATTAGGAACGAGACTTATCGCGTTTTTTTACGTGAAACCCTGTTATTTGGTCAATTCGACAACCTGTCTCAGTGAGAATGAACACAAAACTGCTGTGCCGTATGTTTCTCGCGATACTCGGGTTCTGCAACATTGGCTGCAGTAACCAAAATGGCATCCAGCACGGGCTAAAGCATGGAATAACATCTTCCGAACTAGCCGACTATGACTCTGCCGTAGCCCGATTTAGTGAAGCAATTCGTCGCAAATCGGACGACGTAGGGGCGTACTCCAACCGGGGTGTCGTCCACGTGAAACAAGGACGACTGGATAATGCAATTGGAGACTTCAGCGAAGTCATCCGACTCAGGCCCGACCTCGCAGGAGCGTACTCGAACCGCGGCATCGCCTACATCCGGAAAAATCGACTGGATAAAGCGATTGCCGACTTCAACGAAGCGATCCGGATCAAGCCCGACCTTGCCGGAGCGTATTCGAACCGGGGCATCGCCTACGGAAAGAAAGGTGAACTGGATAAGGCATACGCTGACTTCAAGCGAGCTCACCAGCTTGACCCAAGTATTCCTGCACACCCGGGGTATTATGCATCGCAAGAGTCTTCAAGCAATAACGACAAAGGACGCTGAAAGAGCCTGGGTCTAGCAAAAGCCAAATCGGATTCGCGTTGACGGCCTAATCTTCTTTTTCCTTCCGTGGTTTACGGCCTTTGTTTGAACGGTCACGACGCTGGGAAAATGCCTGTTTCAGTTCCTCGGCATTGACAACGCCGTCGCCATTCGTATCGATCTGCACCATGTTTTCCTTCAATTTCGGCGGTGCTTCGTCACTCGTAATATTGCCGTCGCTGTTTTTGTCGAACTGATTGAAGAACTGATCAGTACTAATAGGCCGTCTTCGACCACGACCGGGCTTACGTCGGCCATCTTGTTTCTCTCCTACTGGTCGACGTATTTCCATACTTTGCTCGGTTCGGCGTGCATCGCGACGACCATGACCTGGCGGCGGACCGAATAGTTCACGCCTATCCAGGCTACCATCACCGTTGACATCCAACTCGTTGAACTTTTCGGCAGCTTGAGCCAATTCCTGCTTGCTGATCCGACCGTCACTGTTGGAGTCAATCTTGCGTAAGAAGATTGGACCATGGAATTCACTAGGATTGCGATCCGGTCCGCCACCTTTGCGGCGTGATTGGCCGAAGTCGCGCTGATCCGATCCGCCACCTTTGCGGCGTGATTGGCCGAAGTCGCGCTGATCCGATCCGCCACCTTTGCGGCGTGGTTGGCCGAAGTCGCGCTGATCCGATCCGCCACCTTTGCGGCGTGGTTGGCCGAAGTCGCGCTGATCCGGTCCACCACCTTTGCGGCGTGGTTGGCCGAAGTCGCGCTGATCCGATCCGCCACCTTTGCGGCGTGGTTGGCCGAAGTCGCGCTGGATGGCAAGCTTCAGAAACTCTTCTTTCGGAACCACATCATCCTTACCCATGCGCTCGAAGAGCGGCTCAAGTCGCATTCGCAATTTCTCAGGAATCTCTTCCTTAGTCAGTTTGTCATCCTGGTTGCGATCTAAACGCTCGAAAATTCGTTTAGGATCGAAACCTCCACGACGAGCATCGCGAGCATGCAGGAAACCGGCACCATCGACGGGACGATTATCCTGTTGCAACGCGTCCACAAACTCATCTGTTGTCAATATGCCGTCATCGTCCTTGTCACCGACTCTAATGAGTCGATCGTAAAACCGACCTTGCTCCTTCGTGATTTCGTCGGGAACTAGAGCGCCATCACCGTTCTTATCTAGTTTCTTGAAAAGTTCCTCTGGTTTCAGATCAATATCCTGGGTTAGTGCCGGAACAACCAATATGCCTAGGATTCCCAGCACTCCGACCGACACTATGTGAATGGGCTTCATCATATTATTCCTCAAAATGTGGAGTTTTCTTCGTGCCAGCGGGCCGACCCGCTGTACCAATCGATACAAGTATAAACCCCGAAGGCGCAGAAGTGTTCCGGTAAAATTTGCTCGTCAACCGAATCGATGGACTTGGCGGTACCAAGGTCGGACGGGCAGTGCCCATCACCAGTCCCGTTTGGAGCCCGGTGCAAAACTGACAGACCAACTAGCCTTGCACAACCTATCGCAAACTGAAACTTACAAACGACACACCGCGTCGATCCGGGATAATATAGCTGCCGGAAGACTGCAGATATTTCTGGACGACTACGAAAGGTGGCAACTTCGTGAAGTCGATGCCCGGAATCAACTTATTGTTTTCTACCGAACGAAGTCGCTCGTAGTTTTGTTTGATCTTCAATTGCTGCTTTTGGTAAGCCAGAACCGACGTCTTGGAAGGGAAGTGCCTTGTAATCTTTCGATAATCGTCCGAATCTACTAGAGACTGCCGGTCCGAATCTCCACGCACTATTTGTTCAATGGTCGTGACGTCGCTGGCGAGCATCAGATGACCGTTCGTGACCGCTATTCCAATTGTCTGGATGCCAGCATTCGCGATGGCAGATTGCACTTCGTAAATCGTTTCGCCTCGAAATTCGCGAGCGTTACCGCGAAAACCCGGTGTCTTAGTCATGACCGCCAAGACGCGTTTCATCTTGACTATATTTGTCACTTCCAACGCAAACAGGAATCGTTCATTGTGCAATTCGTCCGATTCCGGGGTGATGGTGATGAAGTGAGCTTTGCCAGATAATTGGTCGATCACGTCTTTTTTCAAATGGAGATTTTGGCCGGATTCCTCAATGGCTAGCCCTTCGAGCATTTTTGTGAATGATCCAGGGCCTTTGAACTGATCGACTAGGGCCTTGATTGCCAAGTACGCGCCTTGGATATCCCAATTCATTCCAAAATAGGCCGTCGTGTCGGCCGTGACCCACTTTGGAGGCGATTGCACAGTGGCAGGACACTGAAACACGTTCAAAACTCCAGTCGTCGGAAATTGAATGTACGCTTGTGCCCGGCTGATTGATTCGTAATTGCCGCTTGCGATGTCAAACGAGCCTCCGACCGCCCTTAACTGAGAAATTCCCAAGGCGGGCAGAAGGCCTTTGACCATTTGAGCCTGAAAGGCTTGCGGTCCGGCGGCATCAATGATTCCGTGCAGAAGCCCCATGGGATTTGCGTACCAGGTCAACAGCGGTGTCGATTCATCACTACGACATCGCTGCACGATGTACTGATAAACCTCGTCGTCGGCAAATGTCTTTGGATGCTTTCCGTCCCATCGCGCCAGGATCGCTTCTAACGCGGGAACCGAACTGGCGATGACGATCGTCGAATCCTTGATAAAATACGCCAGCTTCCAGTCGCTGCCAACGCTGGTATTCTCCGCGTCTTTTTCAAACGTGTAAACGATTATCTTTGTGTCGTCGAATTCCTCGGTCGATCGTTTGGCACCTTTCTCATCCAGTGCCGTCGTAGCTTTTTTCAGAAGGGTTTCGATCGTAACTTTGTTCTCTCCGAAATTGAGCAATGTGATGGCAGCCATCGATTGGCTCGAAGGATTCACGATAGCAAATGAAACTTCGTCGCTGGGTAATTGCAATAAATCGTCCAGCGTTACGCCAATCTGCTCTTTGAACTTGTCGGAAAACTGTCCAAGTTGTTTTCCGACGTCCTTCCAAAAGTCGACCAAAGCCTCGTCTGAGTACATTTCGCCATATAGCGACTTTTTCCAGCGTTCCTTCAAATCTGAAACATTCGGAATCGTCACATAGAATGCTACCTCCGGAGGTAGCAGTCGATTCGCGGAAACTGGTTCTACGGCCAATACGGGACTTCGAGCGAGCAACAATCCTGTAGCACAAACGAGAATGATAATCCCATTGGCGAGTTTGTAGTTCATCGTTCTATCCAATCTTTATATTGGTAAGAAGTAGAAATTGTGCAATGAGCAGTTTTAACAATTTAGTACCGGCAGGAGCCGAATTTCTCTCGACACAACCCCTTATGTTCGACCGAACGGCGAATTGGGTGTTACGCGATAGAATCAACAACACATAAGGTCGAGTTGTAACGAATTCGATTTTAGTAGCAAGTCGACTTTCCCGGGTGTCGTGCTGCTCGCTGACGGTTAAAAATCAAACAGATTGGTTTCGACAAGCTAAAATCGTGACAAGAAAAAGGACATCAATATCAACGATGTGACAAAATCTGGACGCGTCACGACCGCTGGTTACTTGACACGCATCACCGTTCGACTAGAATTCGATGTGATTGAGACTCAGTCTCAAGCCATACGCACTCAGCACCGGTAACGTGCAAGATAAATTCCAACAAATGGCCACGATGATCCGCAACGACGACAGACTTGTTTGCCACTGCCTGGGTGTGCGAGAGTCGGATATTCACAATGCCATGGCAATTGGTAGATTGGATCCCTTGCGCTGCGTTATGCAACAGACCGGAGCCGGGACAGGTTGTACTGTTTGTCACCAAGTCATTGAAGCCATGGTTGCCGGTCAATGCCCCTCGGCATCGTCTTCACCCACCTGCGTGACTAAATAATTTTCGATGCCCATTTTGGCGATCAAGTCAAGTTGTGCCTCAAGCCAATCGACGTGTTCTTCCGACTCGACCAGGATTTTCTCCATCAACTCTCGGCTGCCACCATCGTTCTCGGCGATACAAAGCTGGATGCCGTCGTTGTACGCGTTCACTCCTTTCGTTTCCAGTACCAAATCGTTGTCCAGTTGCTCTTTGACTTCGGTTCCGACGCGGATGACGTCGTATCGCGCTATTTCGGGGATGCCTTCCAAGAAAATGATCCGATCGATCAGCGCTTCAGCGTGCTTCATTTCACCGATTGATTCGTGGTAATGTTTTTCCGCTAGCCGATTTAATCCCCAATTACGGCACATCTTGGACTGGACAAAGTATTGATTGATCGCAGTTAACTCGATGGTCAAACCGTCGTTGAGCACATCAATAACTTTTTGACTTCCTTGCATTTTTTGTCTCCCCTGTAAATCCTTGAGTCTGTAATAAAAGAAGCTCCTGTTCCACCTGCATGTTTGCAATGATTCTAAGATTGGCCAGCCAAACTGGTCCAGTTGGAATTTGAACATAATCGAAAATTTAGACAGATTGATACAACGTCTTTGATTGCGATTGAGTCTCGAGATTGCCACTTCACCAATTGATCGCTTTGGCAAACGTGACTAAAGGATCGAATCGATGTTCTTAAGGAACATGGAATGCGGATCTCTGCAGGAAAATATGAAGCCGTGTCGTGAAAAATCAGAGAGCAAAGCAATTACAGATCTTGCGCGTCCAGAACAGCAATATAAGGCAAGTGACGGTAGTCGTCGTTGTAATCCAAACCGTAACCGACGACAAATACGTCCGGAATTAAAAAACAATCGTAATCGGGCTTCAGTTTTACGGTGCTGCGCCCTTGTTTTGACAGCAGGACAGCTGAGCGAACACTGTTTGGCTGATGCCTTTGCACTGTTTGACTCACCGTAGCCAAAGTGTTTCCGGTATCGAAAATATCATCGACCAACAGAACATCACGACCGGTAATATCCGGCAGTAGCTCAGCATTAATCGCCAGATTTCCGGGAATCGTAGTTCGACTACGGTAGCTGGATGCTTGGATTAACCCAATCCGAAGCGGAATATTGATCTGGCGAATCAAGTCGGAGATAAAAATGATGCTGCCGGTTAGAATGCCCAGCACCGTAAACGGTCGATCGCAAAAGTCTGCTGCAATCTGTTGACCCAGCTTGGCCACTTCCATTTGAATGTCGCTTTCGCTGATCAGACGTTTCAATGAGTGTCTCCTCGGTAACGACCGCAATTCATCGTAATCTCAAAATGGCCCATTTGCCTTCGAGCATTAAACCATCGTAGAGAAAAGGCCGTGAAGAGAAAACCAAAATCAATGCTGTAAATCGCTGACAACGCATCCTTTGTTAGCTTGCTTAAATTTTCAAGATTGTGACCGTCGGGCACTAATCACCTTAGGTACGTGCGATGACCGAAATTGAAGGAATTTGGAGCCGGGTTCAGATTGGCGACAAGACGGCTGACGTTTATGAACCAAAGCAATTGGGCACGCGCCGATCGGTTGTCTTGTTTCTGCACGACCATGACCTTCAGACGCTGTCTGACAACGTCGCCTTCTCGTTTCATTTAGAACGACTTGGGCTTACAGCAATTTGCCCTCATGGACAGCGATCGTGGTGGACCGACGCTGTGTGTCGCGAGTTCGACCCACAAATTTCTCCGATTAACTTCATACGTCAGCGTGTCATTCCCTATATTTTCGAACGTTGGAACGTTGAGCCACCGAGAATCGGACTGATGGGAATCGGTATGGGAGGGCAGGGAGTGCTGCAGTTGGCCTATCGATTTCCGCGAGAGTTTCCCGTGGTTGCTGCCATATCTCCCTCCGTTGATTTTCAAAACTGCTACGGTCAAGGTTTACCGCTGGACGAGATGTTTGCCAGCCAAGAGGCAGCTCGACAACAAACCGCTACACTTTTGATTCTGTCGTTAAACTGGCCCCGGCATCAATTCTTGGTTTGCGACCCAGCCGATGATGAATGGTTTGAAAGCGTCCAGCGCCTGACTAGCAAGTTGTTCGCGTCTGGGATCCCATTCGAGTCCGACTTAACGACGACAGCCGGCGGTCACAACTGGAATTACTTCAACACGTTATCCGGACGTGTGCTGATGTTTCTCGCGGACCGATTGGATGCACTCCACGCCGAAACGATAGATGATAAATAACGGGAAGCTATTGCACATCTTGCAACCGTGTGGTTTGGTCGAACTCCAGGAAGTTGCGTGACGGAATGAACTTCATGCTTTGTGCATTAGCACGACTGTACTTGCCACCCAGAGTCTTTTGGCGCCAAATTGTTGCTTCACGAGTACCGATTGACCGCAGCGAGTACAGTCCCTTGGATTCGTCATAGTTGATCATATCGGCCCGTGCGTAGAACTTTCGGCCTTCCAGACGCGCATTTCCATCTGCCCGCAATTCGATGTGACTGGGACTCGTTGGGGTTTCCGGTTGTTGCGCGAAGTGTAATATGTCGCACCGCATGACTACCGCATCTTTCGGCAACGTGTCGGAGTCGATACAGTCAAATGGGTGTTTGACCGGTCCGTAGACGATCTGGACCTGATCGTGAAACTTTGTGTGCCTCTGTTTCAAATTGCCGGTTGTCTGACCGGAAAATACGAGTCGTGTATATTCCCAATCCTGTGATTCGAATCTGAGTGGTTGATTGGCCTGGGCAACGGCAGTCGGTGACAGTGCAGCGCGTTTGCCGCGCCCGCGCTGCCAAAAGGTCACCTCTCCGGGCCCATAGGCCTCGGTTCTTCCGGTCGTAGTATTGATCGAGAATTTCCACAACCTGGCTCGTCGAATTCCAATTTGCCCGTTGGCAGCGTATTCGTGGCTGAAGAACACGACACCTTCCTTGCAGACGATATCTCGAATTTCCACCTCGCTCTTGACAAAATTCTGCTGTGAGAAGTCTATGCGATTCGTTAACTCGATCCGCATTTGCTGGCACTGCATTCGATGATCCGTCAATGTGTCTTTCAAGTCGGCGTACACGTTTCCGAAAAAATCGCCTGCTTGGCCATCAAACTGCATTCGTTCTTGCCACGACACTTTTAGATTGGAGGGCTGTTGAAGCACTTTGCCTTCCAAATCGGTTTTGACCGGCAATTGCAATTGACCGGGGCCTTCAATCCAAGTCAGGTTGTTGTTGCGCTCCATGAAGATCTCCGGTCCTTCAATATCAACCGCACCATCTCGGACGCGGGCTGGATTTCCGGAAACTCGCAAGACTTCAGTCAGCTCGCCTACATTCTGAAGTTGCAGTCGGTCGCCGGTCACATCAAACGTTCCCTGGCCCATCTTATATTCATGCCAAACATGGACGTCCCCCTCGGTCCACACCTCGGCCAACTGAGCATCATCGCGGTCATGAGCATTCAACACTCGAACTTGAATCGAGTCCGCGTTTAGAATCACCGGCTTCTTTTCAACTGGAGTCTGCGGTTCGGATATTTCTGATTTCGAAATATGCCGTAAAGCAGGCCGCAAGTGGGTTCGCAATTTTCGGCCTTGCGACACTGTGGACTCGGAATGCGGTGCGGATTGACCATCGAACCAAACTCGTAAATGATTCGTTCGCCCCTGCAATTCCGGACTGACGACGACAACATCCTGCAACGCCAACAGATGCCGGGGTCGGATCCGCTCCGATTGTGCAGTTCGTTCAACAATTGAACCGTCATGAACATTTCTTTTCTGATCGTCGATCCAAATTTTGACGAATTCCGCTTTGATCCCTTGCGTTGGATTCGGCTGACGAATGATGGCCTGTCCCTTCAACTCAATGATGTCCAGACCGGAATTTGGATCGGGATACTTGCGCAGCTGCTTCAGCCATTGCGCGGAAAGGATCACGTCCTGAGTTTCGAGATCTCGATGAGTCAACCAGCCGGCGCCTCGACACCACGCCGAGACAATTTTTCCATTCTCTCCGTGGAGCAACGTGATTTCTGGACAGTGCAGGTCGCTGGTGCCGTACCGCATGTGAACTCGGTTTCCACCACGCAAGACGGCAACTTTCTTCACGGCATCATACTCAAGCTCGGTCATGTGCGCGGTCAGGCTATTACTAGAAGAATTCAAGACCACCGTTCTTCCTTCAGCCTTCAATTGGCTGAAAGTAAGGTTATTCCCAGGGCCTCCCAATGACGACTTGTTGGTATTCACCTTCGCAATTGTCACGCGATTGTTCAGATCCGTTTGTGAGTTACTTGAAAGGTCGTTTACGAAAGCAGCCTTTTCACCTGTCACAGTGTCCGAGTGAATATTTCGTTTGAAAAACAATTTCAGGATTTGACACTGTAGCGAATCCGCTGGTCCTGTAAGCCAGAGCACGCGAACGTCATCTTCGAATGTTGCTATGTTTGTTTGCAGCACATACTCGAAACTGCCCGCACAATGAATCTCAGCACACCCTTGTTTGTCTGGCTCGCCGAGAGCCATTTTCATTTCCACGTTGCGAAACAGCCGAATGCTGTCGATACCTGATACCACCAGTGGACTATCGCCGTTTGAATTCTTCACCTCAGTCAGTTCAATTTGCACACCGTGGGCACTTCCGCGATGTGGCCCGTGCGCGAATTGGACGGCGTTATCGCTGCGAATGTGCATCGCAGACTCTTCAAAAATAAAGTTGCGACCCTGAATCAATAGTCCGTCTGGACCGGCTATGATCACGTCACGATTCAGCTTGCCTCCGACGATTCGATCCGGAATCTGTTGGGTCAAGTCAATATTCGAGACATCAAATTTCGAGGCAAACTGAATAACAGCCGAATCTGCGACCATTGTAATGGGCTCTCTCTCATGCCTATCACCATCCTGAAACCAAATCATGGCAAACGGCTTTAATTGGACGACGCCGTCGGCTTCTAGAGGTTCACAATGCTCGGCGTAGACGAACGTCTGCTCGGTCCGCAACTGGTACTGCGCGGTAGTGGCCCAGGGTGCCCGCAACAACAAATATTCTTGGGCTTTGGTGACGTTTTCCCGTGGGGTGCCTGACACGGAAATTTTGGAAAAGTACTCGGAACCTTCACCAGGCGCCTCTGATTGCAATTGCGACCCGACGACTCGTACGTACAACCCGTAAATCGCGGAAAGGCAAGCGGCTGTGGCAAGCGTCAGGAGCATGCGTCTTAACACGATGCAGTCCCGATTGTGAAATCAGCTGTGTAATTGCACGACATTCAATCTGTCTCGTCGCGAGGCACCAGTCCGATGATGTCTGTAATATCAATCAGCCCAATTGGTTTTCTGTCGCTGTCAACAACGGGCAGCTCGCTGACTTTGTTTTCGGAAAGGAGGTCGACCGCTTCACAAAGCGTCGCATCGCCGCTGATTGTTAGCGGGTTTGATGTCATTACGTGTGAGATTGGTCGGTCGAACTGGTGCTCCCGACGTTGCTCCAGCAACCGAGCCAAATCGCTATCGGTAAACAATCCCTCCAGACGTCCGTCGGAGTCGATCAAGATCACCGCACCGGTCCGGCGCCCGGGTTTCCCCATAGTCACGAAGACGTCGCGAATCGTGTCCTCTTGGTGAGCGATCCGCAATTGATCTTCTTTCCGCATGATTTGTCGAACTGTCATCAACTTGCGTCCCAAACTTCCCGCAGGATGAAAGACGGCAAATTGTTGTGGCGTGAACCCTTTAAGTCGAGTCAAGACCAGAGCTAATGCGTCGCCCAAAGCCAGCATGGCGGTCGTGCTGGTTGTCGGGGCAAGCCCATACGATCCGGCTTCTTTGAGTCGCCCCAGACGGACGACGACGTCGGCCAGGTTTCCCAACGTGCTGTTGTCATCTGCCGTGATAGCGATCACAGGGATGTTCAATCGGCGCACAATGGGAATCAGTTGGCAAATTTCTTCAGTTTCGCCACTATTCGAAAGTGCTACCACAACGTCTTTTTCGTGAAGACGTCCCAAATCGCCATGGACCGCCTCGACCGGATGCAAAAAATGCGCTCTTGTTCCGGTCGACGACAAAGTGGCAGCGATCTTTTGACCGACCAGGCCGGCTTTACCGATTCCCGTGATCACAACACTTCCCGAACACTGATTTAGTGTGTCGATCGCACGGCAGAAATCAGTATCCAATTGGCTGGCCAGCTTGGCCAGAGCAGCGGCTTCCTGCTGAATGACCAACCGGGCCTCGCGAAGCTGCTCGAAGTGCGCAAATGGAATTGACGCATTTTGCAGAACGGCATTCATTCACCGTCTTCCTTGACGTATTGGTGCGACTACTACGGCGAGGAAGTATAGTTCCGACTAGCGTGACTGGTCAATGCGAACCGCTATCAGCCCGAACGCCACAAACTATTAAAAAACAGCACCCTATGGATCTGGTCGTTGATACCCGGTGATGGCGACACAGGATAAAACTTGCGAAATTATTGCACCTTACTTATCGTCTGGACGTGAAGCTTCAACTTGTCTCGGTGATAATTGAAAGAACACTCAAATGGCACATCAGGGGTTAGAGGCTTGGGTCGCTGAAATCGCTCGTATAACGGAACCGGATGCCGTCCATTGGTGTGATGGTTCAGTAGACGAAATCACTCGACTGAACGACCTGATGGTCGCTGACGGTACATTGATTCGACTTGATGAAGAAAAACATCCGGGTTCATTCTACGCACGAAGCAATGTCAATGATGTGGCGAGAGTTGAACATCGCACATACATTTGCAGCCTTGATGAGGCCGATGCCGGGCCAACCAATAACTGGATGGCTCCCGACCAAATGCACCGCCGCCTGAGTCCGCTGTTCAAGACCTGTATGCGTGGTCGAACGATGTACGTGATCCCCTATCTGATGGGACCACCGGGAAGTCCGATGGCAAAAGTCGGGATCGAAATCACTGATAGCCCATACGTTGTCGCCAACATGCGAATTATGACTCGAATGGGCCAAGTGGCTTTGGACGAACTGGGGGAGGACGGTGGGTTCGTCAAGTGCCTGCACAGCATCGGCCGACTTGATCCCGAAGAACGCTACATTAGTCATTTTCCCGAAGAAAATCTGATCATGAGCTATAGCTCGAATTACGGTGGGAACGCGTTGCTAGGGAAGAAATGTTTCGCCTTGCGACTGGCTAGCGTACTGGCCCGTAAGGAAGGCTGGTTAGCTGAGCACATGTTAATTTTGGGCATCACAGATCCTGCCGGAAATAAAACATACATGTCAGCCGCATTTCCGTCAGCATGCGGCAAGACGAACCTGGCAATGCTCGTCCCGCCTCAGGCCGACCTGGATGCCGGTTGGAAAGTGGAAACAATTGGTGACGACATCGCATGGCTAAGGTTCGGTCTTGATGGACGCCTGTACGCAGTCAATCCCGAATACGGTTTCTTCGGAGTCGCGCCAGGTACCAGCATAGAAACGAATCCAAACGCCATGTTCACGTGTCGGCAGAACACCCTATTTACGAATGTCGCCCTGTTGCCGGATAAAACGGTGTGGTGGGAAGGGATGAATGACCCGCCGCTTGAGGCAATCAACTGGAAGGGCGACCCTTGGTCGCCAGAAACCGAGGTCCCGGCCGCCCATCCCAACAGCCGTTTTACTGCTCCGGCTAGTCAGTGTCCTAGCATTTCGCCTGATTGGGAAAAACCCGAGGGCGTGCCGATCAGCGCATTCATTTTCGGCGGTCGGCGGACCACAACGACACCGTTGATCTATCAGTCATTCAACTGGCAACACGGGACGTATGTTGGTGCCACAATGACCAGCGAAAAGACCGCGGCGGCTATAGGCGGCTTGGGGGAATTGCGTCACGACCCGATGGCCATGCTTCCGTTTTGCGGTTACCACATGGCCGACTATTGGCAACACTGGCTCGACATTGGCAGCAAAGGTGGCGATCAGATGCCGAAAATATTCCACGTCAATTGGTTTCGTAAGGATGTCGACGGTAACTGGCTGTGGCCGGGTTTTGGAGAAAACATGCGTGTTCTGAAATGGATCACCGCTCGGACTCGTGGCGAGGGCGAGGTGGTTGAGACGCCCATCGGCTACCTGCCGACAGCCGAAGCTCTGGACTTAACCGGTTTGGGAATCTCGCAAGAAGCCGGCAAAGCACTGCTGGCCGTCGATCATGAACAATGGAATTCGGAAGTTGAAGAGCGCGAACAATACCTGTCAGAATTCGGCGACAAGCTTCCAACAAAAATAAAGGCCGAAAACGATGAGTTACGAAAGCGACTTAGGTGATTTGCGATTAATAACCCGTTGACCGAACCTGAAGACACAACGATCGAAGCAGCCTGTGTTCACTTCGCGATTTTGCGCAAGTCAGGCGGCCCTAAGCAGCTACAAATAGGAATGGATATGTGCAACAGTCTACATAGCTACATAAAGGCCGTCTGTTCGGCGCGGTTGCTAACCAGTTTGTTTGGTCTTGCATTACTTGCGACAGGCCGAAATGTCGCCCTCGCTAAAGAGCCACCGACTAAACAATTCGATGCCAATCGAGCCTACAATTACTTAATCAAGGTTTGTCGCATTGGCCCGCGCATCAGCGGAACGAGAGGAATGGTTGAGCAACAGAACTTGATCGTCGAACACTTCCCAAAATTCGGTGCGCAAGTGCGATTCCAGTCATTCGACGTAACACACCCGCAAACCGGCGGTCCCGTGCGGATGAACAACACCATCGTCTCGTGGCATCCAAATTCGAAACGTCGCGTGTTACTGGCATGTCATTACGACACGCGACCTTTCCCCGATCGCGATCCCGATTTATTGAAGCGTCGCGATCGTTTCATCGGCGCCAACGACGGCGCCAGCGGCGTCGCATTGTTCATGGAACTGGCCCATCACATGCAATCCTTGAAGCCGACCTACGGTGTCGACTTCGTATTCTTTGATGGAGAAGAACTGGTTTACGGGAAGAACGACCAGTATTGTCTCGGCTCCAAGTATTTTGCGGAGCAATACCGCACCCGTCCGCCGCCGCATCGATATGTCTATGGCGTAGTGGTTGATATGGTTGCCGACAAACACTTAAACATCCATAAGGAAAAAAACAGCCTGAAATTCGCTCCAAAGTTGACTCACAGCATTTGGGCGACTGCGCGGAGGCTGAAGGCAAGTGCATTCGTCCCCGGCCGAGCGAAGTATGACGTGAATGATGATCACATCCCGTTGAACAAGATCGCACACATTCCCACCTGTGATTTGATCGACTTCGATTACCCGTTTTGGCATACGACAAGAGACACCCCGTCTGCGTGTTCCGGCTCGAGCTTAGTACAGGTCGCTCGCGTGTTGTTTCAATGGCTGTCCAACGTGCCTCGTCCTGTCGATCGTTAGCAAAGCCTGTTGCGAATGTCCGTGTACTCATTCCCTAGAGCACTGGGCTAACCGTTGTCGGAACCCGGTGGGTTTACGAAGAATTGGCTCAGGTCGATTCCGCCTTTCAATTCGGATTGAATCAGCTTTAAGGTTTGCTCGATCCGCTGCAGTCGCTGCTCGAGTGCTGGGTGAGTCAGCGGGCCGTCCTCCAATCTTGGCTTTAAGCGAGGTACGGCCGGATAGCCGAGTTGTCGTTGTAACGCCGCAAACATCAACAGCGGCTCTTTGCCGCGATTTGCTTTAGCAATGCGACCCTCCTGATGGCCAAACAGGATCGGATACGAAGGTAAGTAGTCTTCATCCCCGATGCTTTGTCGCTTCTCTTCGACCGCGAATTCCGAACGGTAATAAATCATGTCGCCAAAGTCGATGGTGCCCAGTTGCCGACGAATTTTCAAGATCCAGTCACTCCAGTGCTCGTTGTAAAGTGGGTCTTCGGCAATGGCTTCCAGTCCCAGGTCATATCCCAAACGATTACGGGCCACACATTCAAACTGGTAAATGAACATCCCCGCAGGAGCTGGCGAGTTGGATCGATACTCGGCTTCCCGCTGCAAGACCTCTAATGCGATCGACTGATCGAACCGCGACTTGTCGTCTTCGGATTGCCCCATAATGAAAGCCTGAAACGGTGTGAAGTAGTGCGACAGGTGAGCCATGCCATCACTGAGACGGCCGGTCAGCAGGATCTCACCGGCTAAAAATTCCAATGCCATTGGCAGTTTGGTGGTAATCAGGATCTCCTCGTGAATGCTCGTGAGGATTTCCTGTGCAGGAAATTTGTCGCACATCCGTTCGCGGTAGACGCGAAAAAAATGTGCCTGCTCGATATATTCTTCGCGACTAAGAAATGGAACAACCATAGTGAATCGACAATTGGAAGGTGTAGATAGAGAACTTTCCTCCCATTTTCAAGATTTAAATGATCCCGTGCAATGGCCCATGCTTGGCGGCGAGCTCGTCCACACGCTTGGACGTCTGCAAATCTTCGACCAACGGAGGCGCGTGATGCGGTTTGATACGAGCATCAATGACCAACGAGCCTGTGCAGCCCCAATGTTTGTAGTTGACAGACGAATTAATCCCATAAATGTCAACGGCCGGATTGGATCGAGTAAATGTCACCCACAAGAAATTGTTCAGCGTCCGAGCTGTGAAATCGCTGTCGTCGACCAAGACGATCAGCGGAAATGCGTTGATTGAGTGTCGACCCTCAAATTGATCGCAGAACAAATCCGGCCCCACATCTCTTCCATCTGTGGATGGCGAGTACATTGGTGCTTGAACTGCCAAGACTCCCGGTAAACAAACTTGCGGGTCCCTGAAGCCGTCTGGCAAATTGAACTCATTGGGAATTTCATTTAGCAATTCACGCCGTGGAAAACCTGTCGCTGCAATCACGACTTTCGACCCCTTGTTGAAACCATGACCGGAATAGTCAAGCGTATCGATCGTCGTACACGTCTGAAAGTGCAGGTCGCTTCGCCAGTTGACTCGAGTCAGCAAGTGAGCGAAGAAATCTGGAATATTTTCGACATCCAAATTCGGGTTGTCCTCCTTGGCAACAATCAACAAATACTTGGCCAGTGATAACTGTCCTTGTCCCAATAACGCGTTCGCACACGTGAGGATTTCCTGCGGCTTCCGCTCTTCTGCATACGGCACGTACCGCTCGCTTCCGATCGCCAATAACAGCGGATGCACTCCGGCCGCATCGACAGCGTGTATTGCATGCACTCCGGCGACGACTGTTGGGATGATCGGCCCGGTGATTTCATGGATGATCTTTCCGAACGACGTGTCTTCCTGCGGCGGACGGCCGACGACCGTAAATGGCCAAATCGCACAATCCCGATGGTAAACGCGTTCGACTTTCAACACAGGGAAGTCGTGTGCCAGGCTGTAATACC
Source organism: Planctomycetota bacterium (assembly GCA_963582345.1). Lineage (GTDB taxonomy): Bacteria > Planctomycetota > Planctomycetia > Planctomycetales > Planctomycetaceae > CAUZSN01. Next base: position 1,440 of record CAUZSN010000030.1, on the reverse strand, counting down.
CCAGATGATCGCCGAATGGACCTTCTGGCAATAGCCGATCGGAATCGACAATGCCCGTGATACAGAAATCTGCGTCCGAATAAATCCGCGGCTGATCCGGCAGACAAATCGTTCTAACTGGCCGTTGCCCCAACGCGCCACCAAACATCAACTCTGACAATCCCTCCGGCAGTGGCATGATAGCGGCCAACGTCATAGCTGGCGGACCGCCTACGAATATGCTGACGCGAAACGGTTTTCCCTGCCGAATGTGTGATGCGTGATGAATACCGATGCCGCGATGAATTTGGTAATGCAACCCAACCTGCTGGTTCAGTGCATATTGCCCTCCTGACATCTGCACGCGGTACATTCCCAGATTGGAATGCCGTAAGCCGGGACAGTCCGCGTCTTCGGTGTAAACTTGAGGCAATGTAATGAACGCTCCAGCGTCTTCTGGCCAGTTCTTCACCTGAGGTAGCTGGTCGACGGTGGTCTGATTCTTCAGAACCGGTCCGCCTGATACCTTTCGCGGCCGCATGTGCCACAGGGTTCGGGGAACGTCGCGATATCGAAAAGGCTGCTTCCAGAACCGAGCGGGATCGATTTTCAACTCGACTAAATGCCGAACCGCTTCCAGTGAATCGCGGAACAGGAACCGAGTGCGCTCGAGCGTCCCGAACACGTTGCTTACCATTGGAAACCGACAGCCTTTGACCCGCGCATAGTAGACAGCAGGACCCTGAGCTTCGTACACGCGCCGTTGGATCTCGGCGGCTTCCAGATTCGGATTAATCTCATCCTCAATCCGCACCAACTGTCCGGTGCGTTCCAGGTCATCGAGGCATTCTTTCAGGTTGCGGTAGCCCATTGGGATTGTTCAGACGTCACGTCTTCGAAATGATGTAGCCGTGACAGTTGGCCTATTGTATGGTCGCCTTGCGTCACCACAGATTAAGACAAGGACACCCTGATGAAAAGGGGCCGAGCCGATGCGAACAAGATCACTATGGCATAGCTTCCAGTGTGCGTTTGTCGGATTATGGTACGTTCTACGCACAGAACGCAACATGAAGATTCACTTTGCGATCTCCGTACTGGTCATCTTGCTCGCTGCTATCTTAAAGCTCGAAGTCAGCGACTGGAGCATCCTGGTACTGGCAATCGGCGCAATCATCGCAGCGGAAGTCGGCAACACGTCGATCGAAGCGATTGTCGATCTAATTGCGCCAGAATTCCACGAACAGGCCAGAATCGCGAAAGACGTGGCGGCCGCGGCAGTGCTTGTGCTCGCCGGTACCGCTGTCGTCGTCGGCCTGTTACTGATAGGGCCACCGTTATGGATTCGGTTAAGTAGATTGTAGAGCGTCCAAAACGCACAAAGCCCGACCATGGACGGGGCCGGACTCTTTGCGCAGTCAGCTTAGTTGCGGCGATGTGGAAAACCTTTGCTCTTATTCC